>NZ_DDRM01000047.1:0-27506 GCF_002343105.1 Brevundimonas sp. UBA2416 | reverse complement strand
GTCTTGCCCTCGCCGGTGCGCATCTCGGCGATGCCGCCGTCATGCAGGATCATGCCGCCGGCCAGCTGAACGTCATACTGGCGCTGGCCCAGCACCCGCTTGGACGCCTCGCGCGCCACGGCGAAGGCCTCGTTCAGCACCTTGTCCAGCGTCTCACCGGCCGCGATCCGGTCACGGAAGGCGTCTGTCATCATGCGCAGCTCGTCGTCCGACAGGGCGGCGAACTTTTCCTCCAGCGCATTGATCTTCTGAACCCGGCCCATGAAGTCCTTGACCTTGCGGTCATTGGAGGAGCCGAAAATCTTCTTGGCGATGCCGAGCATGGATGATCCGAAGGCGGGCGAGCGACAGGGGCTCTGGTACTGAAAGGTCCCGAAGGAGCGGCGACGACTGCGCGGGGGGAGGGGGCATCGGCGACGACGGCCCGGTGCGCCTGTCACAGGCGCGCGCGAGGGCCGCGCGATCGTTCGAAAACCCCTCGACTTGGGCGCAGGCGGGACTTAAGCACCGGCCTTATCCCTGTCAACGCGAGGGGCTTTGCCGCCCCGTGACGGAGCGCGCCCAAATGCGGCCTTCCAGCCCCTTCGTCCCCGTCCTTCTTGCGGCGTTTCTGGCCCTTGCGGCCTGCGGTCGCGGCGGCGGCTCCGACCGCGCGCCGGAGCCCGGCGACCGGTCCGTCGCCGAGGTCCAGGGCCAGACCATCTGGGCCTCCGACGTCAAGCGCGAGGCGGTAGCGCAAGGCCTGGTCGGCGAGGGCGAACCGCTGGATGTGACCTCCGACCTGTTCCGCCGCGTACTGGACGAGGTCATCGACCAGAAACTGCTGGCCCGCGAGGCCGAACGCCGTGGCCTCGACAACTCAGCCCTCGCCCAGCGCCGGCTGGAGGCGACCCGCGAGCGCATTCTCGGCGACATGCTGGTCGAGACCGTGGTCAACGGCTCGATCTCCGACCGTGCGGTCGAGACCATCTATCAGGAGCAGGTGCGTCTGGCGCAGACGTCGGAGGAAATCCGCGTCCGCCTGATCCTGTCGCGAACCCGGCCCGAGGCCGACGCCGTCATCGGCATCCTGGCGCAGGGGGCGGCCTTCGAGGCCGTGGCAGCCGAGAGCTCGATCGACGACGCGACCCGCTATTCGGGCGGTGATCTCGGCTACCGGACGATCGACGTCATGCCGGAAGCGTACAAGAATGCCCTGCGCGACCGGCCCGCCGGCTCGACCGTCGGCCCGTTCCAGACCGAGGGCGGCTGGGCCGTGCTGCGGGTCGAGGACCGCCGTCGCGAAACCCCGCCCACGCTGGAGCAGGCGCGGCCGCAGATCGTCCGCTACCTGACCTATGAGGGCGTGCGTCAGTTGCTCGAGGAGTTGCGCGGCAAGGCCGAGGTCGAGGTGCTTCTGCCCGGCGACACGCCCCGCTCGCAGGAGCCGGCCTCGGCGCCGCGCCCGCCCGCCCCCTCGGCCGGCACGTCTGCCGCGCCCGCCGCGCCGCCGCCGGTGGCCGCGGCTCCTGCACCGAAGACGGCGTCATGAGCCGTCCGCCCGGGGCCGGCCGCGCCTCGACCGGCCAGAAGATCGAGCAGGCCATCGAAAAGGCCTTCGATCCTCTCGCCACGGCCCTGAAACGCGCCACCACCCCGCCGCCCCCAAAAGCGCTGACGTCTCCCGCGCCGGGCAAGCCCGGGCTTGAGATTTCGCCGCTGGCTGTGCCTTTTCCGACCATTCCGCCCATCGGCGGGGTCGAGATCGCGACCGCCCGGGCCGGCTTCTACAAACACGAGCGCGACGATCTGGTCGTGTTCCGTTTCGCCCGCGGCACGACCTGCGCCGGTGTCTTCACCCGGCACAAGATCGGCTCCGCGCCCGTCGACTGGTGCAAACGCCAGCTGGATACGTCCGAGGGCGGGCAGAACGTGCGGGCCCTGGTGGTCAACGCCGGCTGCGCCAACGCCTTCACCGGCAAGGCCGGGGCCGATGCGGCCCGGCGCACCGCCTCCGAGGTCGCCAAACGCTTCGGCTGCCGACAGCGCGACGTCATGCTGGCCTCCACCGGCGTGATCGGCGTGGTGCTGGATGACCGCAAGATCGTGGCCCGGATGCCGGATATCGAGGCCGGACTGGACCCTGACGCCTGGGCGCGCGCGGGTCAGGCCATCATGACCACCGACACCTTCCCCAAGGGATCGTACGCCGAGTGCGAGATCGAGGGCCGCAAGGTCCGCATCGCCGGGATCGCCAAGGGATCGGGCATGATCGCCCCCGACATGGCCACCATGCTGGGCTTCATCGTCACCGACGCCGCCATCGCCCCGCCGGTGCTGCGCGCCCTGCTGGGCCTGCACGTCCGCACCACCTTCAACAGCGTGACCGTCGACGGCGACACCTCGACCAATGACACCTGCCTGCTGTTCGCCACGGGCGCGAGCGGAGCCCCGCGCATCGGCCGGGTCGGCGACCGCCGGCTGAAGGCGTTTTCGGCGGCGCTGGACAAGGTCATGCTCGACCTCGCCCACCAGCTGGTCCGCGACGGCGAGGGCGCGACCAAATTCGTCAAGGTCACCGTGGACGGGGCCGCTTCGCCAGCGTCCGCCCGCAAGCTGGCCAAGTCGATCGCCGACAGCCCGCTGGTCAAGACCGCCCTGGCCGGCGAGGACGCCAACTGGGGCCGGGTCGTCATGGCCGTCGGCAAGACCGAGGAGCCGGTCGACCGCGACAGCCTCGCCATCCGCTTCGGCCCCCATGTGGCGGCGATCGACGGCGCCCCCGCCCCGAACTACGACGAGGCGAAGATGAGCGCCTATATGAAGAAGGCCGAGATCGACATCACCGTCGACGTCTGCTCGGGCCGCGCCTCCGCCACGGTCTGGACCTGCGACCTGACCAAGCGGTACGTCGAGATCAACGGCGATTATCGATCGTGATTTTCGTGGTAGACTCGGGCCATGAGCGTGAAACCGAAGCTCGATGATCGCTACGCTGACGAGGTCACTCCTTTCATCAGCGCCGAGCTGTATGACGACCTGACCGGTGAAGAGCCGTCGCCCGGTGCCGTTGCCTGGGCACGCAGCCAGTACGAGCGCGCCATGGCCGACCCGCGTCCGCCGCTCACGTCAGACGAAGTCTGGAAAAACCTGCTGGCCCGCCATGAGGCGCGATTGAAACGGGACGACGCTTGAGCCGCCGACTGCTGTTCTTGCCGACGGCAGAGTTCGACCTTGCCAGTGTCTATGACCTGATAGCCTGGGACTCGCCGTCAGCGGCGTTGAGATTCGTTGACGATATCCGGCGGCGTTGCGAGCCGCTGACCGATTTTCCCCGGATGGACCGACCTCTGGACGAGTTGGTTCACCGCATCACATTCGATCGCCGCGTGGTGGTTCTGTACGCATTCGACGATCACACGGTGTGGATCACAAACATCCGATACCTCGGACGCCAATGGCCATGACCCTCCCCACCGTCCTCGTCGTCGCCGTGGCCCTGATCGATACCGACGGCCGGGTGCTGATCGCCCAGCGGCCCGAGGGCAAGAAACTGGCCGGCCTGTGGGAGTTTCCGGGCGGCAAGGTCGAGGCCGGCGAGCGGCCTGAACAGGCCCTGATCCGGGAATTGCAGGAAGAGCTCGGTATCGACGTCAACGAAGCCTGCCTGGCTCCGTTCGTTTTTGCGAGCCACGCTTACGATTCGTTTCACCTGTTGATGCCATTGTACCTCTGCCGACGCTGGTCGGGGGTGGTGCAGAACCGCGAGCACGCGGCGCTGAAATGGGTCCGGCCGAACCAGCTTTCGGACTTTCCCATGCCTCCGGCGGACGAACCTCTGGTCGCCTGGCTGCGCGACCTGCTCTAGCCGCCGAAAGGAGGGGGCCGATGATGAGACGCTTCCTCTCCCGCTTCGGGCGCGACGAAAGCGGCGCGACCGCCATCGAATACGGCATGATCCTCGCCCTGATGTTCCTCGTCATCCTGGGCGCCCTGCAGGCCTTCGGCGGCACGGGCAGCGGCATATTCAACACCGCGATGGACAAGATCCGGGCCGCCATGGGCGGCTAGACGCCGTCCTCGCCCGTCTGTTCCCTGACCCCCAGCGCATCCGCCAGCCGCATCTTCGCCGAGCCGCGCGGCAGCGGCTTCTGCTGGCTCTCATGCGGAGCCCAGCCGGCCAGGTGGACGATTTCGAAGGTCGCCGGGATGCGGCCGTCAGCGTCGGCGTAGCGTTCGACATAGAGCTGCGCGGCCCGAGCGAGGATGCCCCGCGTCAGCGGCCGTACGGCGCCCGCCAGTACATTGGTCTCGCCCATGGCGCGCAGGTCGCGGATCAGGGCCAGCAGGTCGGGATAGCGCACCGTCACCCGGTCCACGTCCGCCACCGGCAGGGCGAAGCCGGCCCGCTGCAACAGGGCTGCCCCGTCGAAGCCGTCGGCGAAGGGCGAGACCCGTGCCTGGGCGCCGCCGCGCGCCTCCAGCTCCGCCTCGGTCAGGACCGCGCGCAGCTCCTTCAGCGTCCCGGCCCCCAGAAGCGTGCCGAGGAACAGCCCGTCCGGCTTCAGCGCCCGCCGTATCTGACTCAGGGCGCCGGGCAGGTCATTGGCCCAGTGCAGGCTCATCAGCGAGACGATCAGGTCCTGCGACCCGGCCGCCAGATCGGGCGGCGTCACGCCCGGACCCGCCCGCGCGGCCCGGTCGCCCACGGTCTTCACCGGCCCGACCCGTTCGGCCGCCGGGCTGTCCGCCAGCGCGGCGGCGAAAGCCCCCGGATGCGCCGACAGATCGGCCGCCTCCGGCCAGTTCCGCATCAACGCCTCCAGACTGCCGACGGCATTTTCCGCCGCCCGCCCATGCAGGAAGTCGGCGCGGGCGAGTGTCCTTTCACTGCGTTCAAGCCTTGCCGCGCGGCGCTGAACGTCGAAGATGCGGGGAGGATCGGAGGAGGGGCTCATGCGGCTTCAGGATGGGGTCTGGCGCGACCGATTGAAAGCCGCCGTCCCGCAGGTCGCGCTCGGCGCCCGCGCCCTGGGCCGCGGCCTGGCCGACCTGCTGCTCCCGCCGCTGGCCCACGACAGCCCCGAGGCCGCCGCCTCTCCCGGGCTGACCGCCGGGGCGTGGAGCCGGGTCACCTTCCTTGAAGACCCCGTCTGCGACGGCTGCGGCGCGGGGTTCGAGATGGACGGCGGCCCTTTCGCCTCACCCCGCTGCGCCGCCTGCCTGGCCGAACCCTACGCCTTCGCCCGGTCCCGCGCCGCCTGCGTCTATGACGAGGCCTCGCGCGGCCTGATCCTCAGGTTCAAGCACGGCGACCATCAGCCCTTCGCCCCCCTGTTCGCCCGCTGGATCGCCCGCTCGGCCGCGCCCCTGCTGGACGAGGCCGACGCCGTCGTGCCCGTGCCCCTGCACCGGTTCCGCCTGCTCTCGCGGCGCTTCAACCAGGCTGCGGAGATCGCCCGGCCGCTGGCCCGAGAGGCCCGCCTCGACTATCTGCCCGACGCCCTGATCCGTACGGCCCACACGACCACCCAGGGCGGCAAGTCCGCGCGCGGCCGCCGCCTGAATGTCGCAAAGGCCTTCGCGGTCAGCGAGGCGGGGCGTCGTCAGATCAAGGGCCGCCGCATCCTTCTGGTCGACGATGTGTTGACCACGGGCGCCACCGCCGAGGCCTGCGCCCGCGCGTTGATCGAGGCCGGCGCCCGCGCCGTGGACCTGGCCGTCGTCGCCCGGGTGCGCACGGCACGGCAATTGCCTACATAAGCCTGACCCTGTGCTCGCTGTTTGAAAGCGGCGAAAATTGACTGGAGTTCCGCATTGGCCGACGTCGTCATCTACACCAAGCCCGGCTGTGGCTACTGCCACGCCGCCAAGGATCTGCTCGAGCGCAAGGGCGCTGACTTCACCGAAATCGTCGCCTCGCACGACCCGGCGAAGAAGCAGGAGATGATCCAGCGTTCGGGCGGGCGCATGACCTTCCCGCAGATCTTCATCGACGGAAAACACGTCGGCGGCTCCGACGAGATCCACGCCCTTGACCGCAAGGGCGCGCTGGACCCATTGCTCGAGGCCTGATGGCAACGCTTCCGATCGCCCTGATCCAGACCCGCACCCCGGCCAGTCCGGCGGCGGCCTTCGCCCATGTCGAGCCCCTGATCCGCGATGCGGCGGCGGGCGGGGCCAAGCTGATCCTGACGCCGGAAGCGACCAATTTCCTGATCAAGGACCCGGCCGCCCGCGCCGCCGCCCTGACCACCCAGGACCGCGACGCGGTCATCGGCAACCTCCGCGCCCTTGCCCAGGAGCTCGGCGTCTGGCTGCTGATCGGCTCGGCCATCGTGAAGTCGGGGCATGAGGGCGATGACCGCGCCGCAAACCGCTCCCTGCTGATCGACGACGCGGGCGCGGTGGTCGCAACCTATGACAAGCTGCACGTCTATGACGTCGACCTGCCGACGGGCGAGCGCTGGCGCGAAAGCGCCGCCATCCGACCGGGCGACGGCGCTGTCGTGGCCGACACGCCCTGGGCCCGACTCGGCCTGACCATCTGCTACGACATCCGCTTCCCGCATCTGTATCGCGCCCTGGCGAAGGCCGGCGCCGGGATGATCTCGGTTCCCGCCGCCTTCACCGTCCCGACGGGCGACGCCCACTGGGAGACCCTGCTCCGCGCCCGCGCCATCGAGACCGGTTGCTGGATACTTGCCCCCGCCCAGGCCGGCCTGCATGAGGATGGCCGCCGCACCTGGGGCCGATCGACCGTTGTGGGGCCGTGGGGCGAGGTGGTCGCCAAACTCGACCACGACGAACCGGGCGTCCTGTTCGCCATGCTGGATTTCGACGCCGTGACGCGCGCCCGCAACGCCGTGCCCCAGCTGACCCACGACCGCGCATTCGCGGAGCCGGCATGATCCGCTACGCTCTCCAGTGCGACGGCGGCCATGGCTTTGAGGCCTGGTTCGGCGACTCGGCCGCCTATGACGATCAGGCCGCGCGCGGGCTGGTCGAATGCCCCCATTGCGGTTCGCGCGGCGTGTCCAAACAGATCATGGCCCCGGCCGTGGCGGGGACCCGCAAGTCCACCCTCTCTGCTGATCCCGAAAAGATGCGGACCCTGATGATGCAGGCCGCCCGCGAGGTGCGGTCGCACGTCGAGCAGAATTTCGACTATGTCGGCGACGCCTTCGCCCGCGAGGCCCGCGATATCCACGAGGGCCGGTCCGAGAAGCGCGAGATCTATGGCGAGGCCACCCCCGCCGAGGTGAAGAAGCTCAAGGACGACGGCGTTCCTTGCGCCCCCCTGCCGCCGCTCCCGCCCGATCCCGCCAAGGCCCACTGACCGGTGGGGGAGGGGGAGCGTTATCTGGAGTTCGAACCGCCGGCGGCGCTGCGCCCCTTTGTGCGCGCGATCTGGACCTATGCCGCCCCGGCGCCCGAACCAACCGTCCAGCGCATCGCCCCCGACGGCTGCCCCGAACTGATCCTCGACATCGGCGCCCCCTATGAGGAGCAGGGCGAGGACGGCGTCTTCCGTATACAGCCGCAAGCCCTGTTCGCCGGCCAGATGACCCGCCCGCTGGCCCTGCGCCCGGTCGGTCCGGTCGAACTGGTCGCTGTCCGGTTCGAGCCCGACGGCGCCCGCGACTGGCTGGGCCATGCGGCCGCGGATGCGACCGACCGCCGCCTCGACATGACCGCCCGGCTCGTCGGCGTTATGGCGCCCTCGGGTGATCCGGAGGGCCAGGTCACGGTGATGGTCCGCATCCTCGAGGATCATCGCCGCCGCAACGGCTGGGCGCTCGACCCTGCCGTCCGGGCCGAAATCGAGGCTGCCGCCGCCGATCGTCCGGGGGCGGATCGTTCGCCGGGCGAGCAGCGCGCCCTGCAGCGCCGCTTCCGAGACCGGGTCGGTGTCCCGCCCCGCATCCTGCGTTCCATCTTCCGCTTCCGCCGCGTCTTCGACCTCGCCGCCGAGCCGGGTCCCGAGGCGCTCGGCTGGCTCGAGGCGGGGCTGGAGGCCGGCTATTTCGACCAGCCGCAGCTGGCCCGCGACTTCCGCCGCTTCCTCGGCTGCACGGCCACGCAGTGGGCCCGCGACCAGGCCGGTCTGGCCCGGCGCCTGGCGTCGCAAACCTACAAGCCCGGACCGCTGTCGCCGCACTAGGGTGCCGCCGACGCCGAATCCAAGGGAACTCTCCATGCTGACCGCCGCCCTCGCCGCCGCCCTGATCCAGACCGCCGCACCGGCGACCCCCGACCTGTCATGGATGGCCGGCTACTGGCTGGACTGCGCCAACGGCCGCGAGGCCTCCGAGACCTGGAGCGACCCGCGAGGCGGTCTCAGCGTCGGTCACGCCCTGACGGTCGAGAACGGCCGGGTCTCGTTCGAGGTCTCGCACCTCCGGCGCACGGCCCAGGGCTTCGCCTATGTCGCCCAGCCCGGCGGCGCGGCGCCCACGGTCTTCGTTCTCGCCGAGAGCGGCCCGAACCGGGCGGTCTTCGCCAATCCGGAAAACGACTTCCCGACCCGCATCATCTATGAACGCGACGGCGACGCCCTCAACGCCCGGATCGAGGGCGACATCGGCGGTCAGGCGCGGAGCATGGAATGGACCTTCACGGCAGCCCCACTCAACACGCGCTGCCCCGCCTGAACCAGGACGGGCTGAACTGGCGGGCGATGACGGCGGCCGATCTGGACGCCGTCGCCGCCATCGCCGCCATCGGCTTCCCCGACCATTTCGAGGGTCGCGACTGTTTCGAGAACCGGCTGGCGCTCAACCCGGCCGGCTGCTTCGTTCTGGCCGGCGAGGATGGTGCGCCGCACGGCTATCTGGTCGCCTATCCGTGGACGGCCGATGCGGCGCCCGCGCTCAACACCCTGATTGCGGCGATCCCGGACGAGGCTTCGGTGATGTATCTGCACGATCTCGCCATCGAGCCGGCCGTGCGCGGCGGCGGCTGGTCGCGCCCCATCGTAGAGCGGCTGGCGCGGGACGCCCGCGCCGCCGGCTGGCCGGCCTTGACCCTGGTGGCTGTCAACGACGCCGCGCCGTTCTGGGAACGGCACGGCTTCGTCGTGGACGATGCGCCGGGCATGGCGGAAAAGCTGGCCGGCTACGGCGAAGGCGCCCGCTACATGATCCGGCGACTGACCGCCTAGCTGCGGGTCCAGCCCTTCTCGGCCATGCAGCCGCGGAAGGCTTCGCTGCGCTGGCCCTTGCCGGTGGCGGCACGGCATTCGGCGCGGGCGGAGTCGAAAGGCTGGGCGTTCTGGCCGTGCCAGGCGAGGTCGTCGTCGTGGTCGGCGTCGATCACGGTGACGCAGGCCGAGGTCATCAGGGCCGCCGACAGGGCGGCGAGGACGAGAAGGCGCTTCATTTGGGGCTCCTGTTCGGGAGGTGGAGGGGAAGCCTCTCATCCCACCGTGAAGCTTCCCTGTCCCGTTACTTCGAGGTCAGGTCGATGAACCGCCGATGAACCGGCTCAGTCGCGCGTCGCCACCATCATGTAGTTGATCCCGGCGTCGTCGCTTTCACTCCAGCGATCCGTCAGCGGATCATAGACCAGCCCGAACGGTCCGCTGACCGCCAGCGGCTCCGCCGACAGCATCCGCCGGATTTCCTCCGGCTTGAGGAACTGGTTCCAGTCGTGGGTCCCGGCCGGCACCCAGCGCAGGATGTACTCTGCGGCCACCTTGCCCAGCGCCAGCGACTTCAGGGTCCGGTTCAGGGTGGCGACGATCATCATGCCGCCCGGCTTCACCAGCCGGGAACAGGCGCGGATGAAGGCCTCGGGATCGGCGACGTGTTCAATCACCTCCATGGTCAGGACCACATCGAACGGCCCCGCGCCCTCGGCCTCCAGCTGTTCGACCGTCGCCGCGCGATAGGTGATGTCGAGCCCCTGTTGCTCCGCATGGGCCCGCGCCGTGCCGATATTCTCGGCCGAGGCGTCGACGGCGGTGACCTCAAACCCCATCCGCCGCATCGGCTCCGCGATCAGCCCGCCGCCGCAGCCGACGTCCAGCAGGGTCAGACCCTCGAAGGCGCCGCGCGTCTTCACATCCCGCCCGAACCGCTCCGCCGCCCGGTCGCGCACGAAGGCCAGCCGGGCCGGGTTGAATTTGTGCAGCGGCGCGAACGGTCCGCGCGCGTCCCACCACTCCGCCGCCTGGGCCGAGAACCGGGCCACGTCGGCGGGATCGATCGAAGGCCCCGAGGCCCCCTCCTCGAATTCCGCGCGGCTTTGGGGTTTGCGCGCCGATACCGTGTCGTTAGAAGCGGCCATGGGCCGAGGGATGAACCCGCGCGGCCTTCCACGCAAGATGGGGCGATCCGCCACGATGACGCGGCCACCTACGACGCGACTGGTGATGAAGTTCGGCGGCACCTCGATGGGCGACCTCGAACGCATTCGCCGCGCTGCCCGCATCGTCGCCGCCGAGGCCGCCGCGGGCAAACAGGTCGCCGTCGTCGTCTCCGCGATGGCCGGCAAGACCAATGAACTGGTCGCCTGGACCGACGGCGCGGGCCGTCCCGGTCAGGGCATCGCACTGTCGGATGACGAGTACGACATCGTCGTCGCCTCGGGCGAGCAGGTCACCGCCGGCCTGCTGGCCCTGACCCTGCGCAACATGGGACTGAACGCGCGCAGCTGGATGGGCTGGCAGATTCCGATCCTCACCGACGACGCCCATGGCCGCGCCCGTATCGAGGATGTGCCGGGCGAGGTGCTCGGCGCCGCCATGGACAAGGGCGAGATCGCCGTCGTCCCCGGCTTCCAGGGCGTCAGTCGGTCGGGCCGGATCACCACTCTCGGCCGGGGCGGCTCGGACACCTCGGCCGTGGCCGTGGCGGCGGCGCTGGACTGCCCGTGCGACATCTACACCGACGTGGACGGCGTCTACACCACAGACCCCCGCATCGAATCCCGGGCCCGGCGGCTCGAGAAGATTTCCTACGAAGAGATGCTGGAGATGGCCTCGCTTGGCGCCAAGGTGCTGCAGACCCGTTCGGTCGAGCTGGCCATGGCCAAACGCGTGCCGGTCCGGGTGCTGTCCAGCTTCATCGAACCCGACGAACACGGCGTCCTGCCCGCCAAGTCCGGCACATTGATCTGCGACGAGGAGGAAATCGTGGAAAAACGCATCGTATCCGGCGTGACCATGAGCCGTGACGAGGCCCGTATCACCCTGCTGGGCCTGTCTGACCGGGTCGAGGCGCCGGCCGACGTCTTCACTCGCCTGGCCGAGGCCAACGTCAATGTCGACATGATCGTGCAGAGCCAGGCGCGCAGCGAAGGCGCGGTCAACCTGACCTTCACGACCGGCCGTCGCGACGCCGCCCGCGCCGCCGAACTGATGCGCGCGGCCCAGCCCCAGCTGGGCTTTGAGGAACTGCGCGTCGATGAGGATGTGGCCAAGGTCTCGGTCGTCGGCGTCGGCATGCGCAGCCACGCGGGCGTCGCCCAGACCATGTTCCGGGCCCTCGCGGACAAGGGCGTGAAATTTCAGGCCATCTCGACATCCGAGATCAAGATCAGCGTATTGATCGACGCGGCCTATGCGGAACTGGCCGTTCGTGCGCTTCATGCAGCCTATGGACTGGAAGACGTCTAGGAATTGAGCCGGACGGCGCCCATCTGCGGCGTCGTTCATTGGGAGGAGCCATGCCGGTTGGCGGATTGACGACGGGGCCACGGAACCTCCTTCGCCAGATTCGCGAAGCCATGGCCGGCGCGTCCCCGGCCCAGGACCGGCTCGACACCGTCGTTCGCATCATCGCCCAGTCGATGGTGGCCGAGGTCTGCTCGATCTATCTGCGCCGCGCCTCGGGCGAGCTTGAGCTGTTCGCCACCCAGGGCCTGAAGCCGGAAGCTGTCCACACTACCCGCCTGCGCCCCGGCGAGGGTCTCGTGGGTGAGGTGGCGCGCACCGCCGCCCCTATCAGCCTTTCGGACGCCCCGTCCCACCCCAGCTTCGCCTACCGGCCGGAAACGGGCGAGGATCCCTACCACGCCTTCCTCGGCGCCCCCCTGCTGCGCGGCGGCCGGGCCATCGGCGTGCTGGTTGTCCAGAACCGCTCCGAGCGGCGCTATGACGATGAGGAAGTCGAGGACATCCAGACCATCGCCATGGTTCTGGCCGAGACCGTCGCCTCGGGCGAACTGCTGGCCCAGGAAGAGCTGCGCGACATCGAGGTCGCCCCGCACCGGCCCGAGCGGCTCAAGGGCCAGCGCTTCGCCGAGGGCCTGGCCTATGGACACGTCGTCCTGCACGAGGCCCCCGTGGCGCCCGAGAACCTTCTGGCCGAGAACCAGCAGGTCGAGGAAATCCGCCTCCGCGAGGCCCTGATCGGGCTCAAGGCCAATATCGATTCCATCCTCGACGGCGGTCAGGGCAAGCTGGCGGGCCTGCCGTTCGAGGTGCTTGAGACCTACCGGATGTTCGCCGACGACCGCGGCTGGAACCGGTCGCTCGAGGAGGCTGTCCGCACCGGCCTGACCGCCGAGGCCGCCGTGGACCGGGTCCGCAACGAACACCGCGCCCGCTTCGCCCAGGCCCGCGATCCCTACATCAAGGAGCGGCTGCACGATTTCGAGGATCTGGCGAACAGACTTCTCCGGGTGCTCGCCGGCGACAGGCCCGGCGAGCGGGAGCTGCCCGACGACGCCATCCTCGTCGCCCGCAACCTCGGCCCGGCCGACCTGCTCGAATATCCCCGCCACAAGCTGCGGGGTCTGCTGCTGGAAGAAGGCTCGGCCGCCAGCCACGCCGCGATCGTCGCCCGCGCCCTGCAGATCCCCTGCGTCGGCCGCATCATGGGCGTGCGCGACCGGCTGTCCGAAGGCGACCTCGTCATCGTCGACGGCGAGACCGGCGAGACCTATCTGCGACCCCGCCCCGACATGCTGGCCGCGGTCCAGTCGCGCATGCTGGTCCGCAGCGCACGCCAGGCCGAGTTCGCCAAGCTGCGCGACGTCGCCGCCGTCACCCTGGACGGAACCCGCGTCACCGTCCTGACCAACGCCGGCCTCGCGGTCGACCTGGAGAACCTGGACGCCACCGGCGCCGAGGGCATCGGCCTGTTCCGCACCGAATTCCAGTTCATGGTCTCCGAGGAACTGCCCCGGCTGACCAGCCAGACCGCCCTGTACAAACTGGTCCTCGACACCGCCGGCGACCGGCCTGTGACCTTCCGCACCCTCGATATCGGCGGCGACAAGGTGCTGCCCTATCTGGAGACCGAGCGGGAAGAGAACCCGGCCCTGGGCCGCCGCGCCATCCGCCTCGGACTGGACCGCCCCGGTCTGTTGCGGCTGCAGCTGCGTGCCCTGCTGACCGCCGCCGCCGGGCGCGAGCTGCGGGTCATGTTCCCGATGATCGCCACGGTCGACGAGTTCCGGGCCGCGCGCGAACTGGTCGATGTCGAATGCGCCTGGGCCAAACGCCGGGGCCGGGCGCTGCCGGCCCTGCTGCGGGTCGGGGCGATGATCGAATGCCCCAGCCTGCTCTGGCACCTCGACGCCCTGCTGCCGCTGACGGACTTCGTCTCGGTCGGGACCAATGACCTGTTCCAGTACATGTTCGCCGCGGACCGCACGAACCCGCTGGTGTCCGAACGCTACGACCCCCTGTCGCCGCCGGCCCTGCGCGCCCTGGCCGAGATCCAGAAGAAATGCGCCGACACGGGCACGCCTGTGTCCGTCTGCGGAGAACTGGCTGGCCGCCCTCTGGAAGCCTTCGCCCTGCTGACCCTCGGTTTCACCCGTCTGTCGGCCCCGGCCGGCGGCGTCGGGCCGGTCAAACGGATGATCCTGTCGGCCGATCTCACAGCCGCCCGGCGCAGCATGGCCAACCTTCTCGGCTCCTCCGCCGGCTCGATCCGGGGCGAGCTCGAATCCCTGGCCCGGAAGTTGAACGTCACGATCTGAACCGTCCCGGTCCGACACGTCGGGATGGCTAACAAATCGTTGATCGGGCGGCTCTAATGAGTTATCCACAAGCCGGAACGTGGTGGTCTGCGGGGGCAGGTCCGGGCTGTCATCCCGATATGATACAGGCCACGGGTTCGAGTATGGCGATGCGTGAGGAACCCTCGCGCGCGCAGAGTGTGGGGTCAGGCGTAATGGCGCTGGATACGGGGGGAACCTCCCAGGAGCTCAAGGCTCATCCAGACTGGAAGGATGTGGTTCCTTCCGTCACCGATGCTCCGACTCTCGGCGATGGCTTGCGGATCGCCCGCGAACACTCCGGCCGCTCGCTGGCCGAACTGTCCAGCATCACCCGCGTTCCGTCGCGCTATCTGACCGCGCTGGAGCAGAACGACTTCTCGACCCTGCCCAACCGCGTCTTCTCCATCGGCTATGTCCGCGCCTACGCCGGCTCGCTGGGCCTCGACGAACAGCTCGCGGTCGAGCGGTTCAAGCGTGAAAGCCCGGACCCCTCGGTGCCGCTCCAGGCCCCCGTCGGCGTGGCCTTCGAGGAAGTCCGCCGCTATTCGCCCCGCCTGATCGCCGCCGGCCTTGCGCTCGTCATAGCCGTCGTCGGCTGGAACGTCTTCCAGCGTGTCAGCCTGATGCGTGCGCCCCAGCCGTCCGACCTCGCCGCCATTCCCGAAAGCTGGACCCTGGGCGCCGTGCCCGGCCAGCCCGCCGCCCTGAGCCTGACCGCGCCGCGCCCCGCGCCGCCTGACCAGACCATTCCGGCCCTCTACATCACGCCCGGTCTCGAGGCCGAGCTGACCGGCGTCGACCCGGCCTCGCCGGAAGCTGTCGCCGCCGCCACCGCCGGCGCGCCGCCGGTGCAGCGGGCCTTCAACCCCCGCGGCGCCATCTATGGCGCCTCGGCCAATGCTTCCCAGGTGGTGATCCAGGCCCGCAAGGCCGCCAGCCTCGTGGTCCGCATGTCCGATGGCCGCGTCCTGTTCGCCCGCCAGCTGGCCGCCGGAGACGCCTGGCGCGCCCCGGCCGGTGTGGCCGCTGTTGTGGACGTCTCCAGCCATTTCTCGGACTTCGACGTCTATCTGAACGGCGAGCATGGCGGCACGCTGACGGCCGAGCAGACGCCGCTCAGCCAGCTCAACACCCGCGCCCAGACCCTGGCCCGTCAGGCCGCTGCCGAGGTCGCGGCCCGGACCCAGGCCGCCCAGGCTGAGGCCCAGGCCCGCGCCGCGACAGTCCAGACGGCGATGGCGACCTCGACCGACGGCTGATTGCGACGCTTCGGGTCGTGGCCATGCCGCAATCGACGCCCTATGTTGCGCGCAAATGAGCTCTGACCTTTCCCACGTCCGTCCGTGGCGCCACATCGAGCGCCGCAAGAGCCGCCAGATCATGGTGGGCAACGTCCCCGTGGGCGGCGATGCGCCGATCACGGTCCAGTCGATGACCAATACGCCGACCTCCGACGCGGCAGCCACGCTGGACCAGATCCGCCAGCTGGAAGAGGCCGGCGCCGACATCGTCCGCGTCTCCTGCCCCGACGAGGCCTCGACGGTCGCCTTCCGGACCATCGCCCGCGAGTCCCGCGTCCCGCTCGTCGCCGACATCCATTTTCACTACAAGCGCGGCATCGAGGCCGCCCAGGCCGGCGCCGCCTGCCTGCGCATCAATCCCGGCAATATCGGCTCGGCCGATCGCATCCGCGACGTCATCCAGGCCGCGCGCGACCACGGCTGCTCCATGCGCATCGGCGTCAACGCCGGCTCGCTCGAGAAGGAGCTGCTCGAGAAGTACGGCGAGCCCTGCCCCGAGGCCATGGTCGAGTCCGCTCTCAACCACGCCCGCATCCTGCAGGACCACGACTTCCACGAGTTCAAGATCTCGGTGAAGGCGTCCGACCCCTTCCTGACCGTCGCCGCCTACCAGCAGCTGGCCGAGGCCATCGACTGCCCCCTGCACCTCGGCGTGACCGAAGCCGGCCCCCTGCGTTCGGGCACGATCAAGTCCGCCATCGGGCTGGGCAACATGCTCTGGGCCGGCATCGGCGACACCATCCGGGTCAGCCTCGCCGCCGACCCGGTGGAGGAGATCAAGGTCGGGTTCGACATCCTCAAATCGCTCGGCCTGCGCCACCGCGGCGTCAACATCATCGCCTGCCCCTCCTGCGCGCGTCAGGGCTTCAACGTCATCGAGACCGTAGGCATTCTCGAGGAGCGGCTGGCCCATGTGACCACGCCCATGTCGCTGTCGATCATCGGCTGCGTCGTCAACGGTCCGGGCGAAGCTCTGTACACGGACGTCGGCTTCACGGGCGGCGGGGCCGGCTCGGGCATGGTCTATGTCAACGGCAGGATGGCCCACAAACAGCACAACGACGGCATGGTCGACCACATCGTCGAACTGGTCGAAGCCAAGGCCGCCGAACTGGACGCCGCGCGCAAGGCCGCAGAAGTCAAACCCCTCGTCGCCGCCGAGTGAGCATGAAACTCTACATCACCGCCCCGTCCCCCTTCGCCCGCAAATGCCGGATCGTGGCCCGCGAGAAGGGGCTGATCGGCCGGATCGAGGAGATCGCGGTCGATCCCTACGCCAACGCCCCGGAATTACTGGCGTCCAATCCGGTCGTGCAGGTGCCAACACTGATCGCTGAGGACGGCCTGCCGCTCAACGACAGTCCGGTGATCTGCGACTATCTCGACGCCCTGGGCGACGGCCCACGCCTGCTGCCCGCCGACGGGGCGGAGCGGCTGCGGGTCCGCCGGCTTGAGACCCTGGGCAACCAGGCGCTGGAGATGGGCGTCAAACTGCTGCTCGAGCTGCGTCGGCCGGAGGACGAGCGGTCGCCGTCATGGATCGCCCGCTGGACCACGAACATGGGCCGCGCCCTCGATGCGCTGGAGGCCGCGCGTCCCGATCCGGCCCGGCTGGACATGGGCGTCATCACCGCCGGCGTCGCCGTGACGTGGATCGGCTTCCGGCATCCCGACTTCGACCTCGCGACCGGCCGACCCGGACTGGTCGCGCTTCAGGCCGCGCTGGAGGCTCGCCCCAGCTTTGCCGAAACCCGGCCGGGCTGATCAACCCAGCACGCCCGCCAGCTGCAACCCCTGGAACGACGCCAGGGCCAGCAGCAGAATGCCGACCGCATAGGTCAGCACCTTTCTCGGCACCCGTTTGGTGATGATGCCCGCGAACGGCGCCGCGAGCAGGCCCCCCGCGACCAGTCCGCCCACCGCGGCCGCATGATGCTCGAGCGCGCCCGCCTCGGCCCAGTGACCCGTGATCAGGGCCCAGACGAAGGTCGCGCTGATGGCGACCGTCAGAAAGAACTCGGCCGTGTTGACGGTCCCGATCGCGCGCCGCGGCTCCTGTCCCGCCGCGACCAGGGTCGATGACACCGTAGGCCCCCACCCGCCGCCGCCCACCGCGTCGAGGAAGCCGCCGACCGCCCCTGTCGGCGCCATAAGCCATGACGGCAGGCGCCGGGGCTTGATGTCATGGCCGGCGCGCCAGACGATGTAGGCGCCGATCACCGCCAGATAGGCGACGATGAAGGGCTTGATGACGTCGCCCTGGATCCCGGTCAGGACATAGGCGCCGATGCAGCCGCCGATCACCCCGGCCAGCGCCAGCGGCGTCAGCAGCCTCCAGTCGACATTCTTGTGCCAGACGTGGCTGCCCGCCGAGGCCGCGGTGGTGAAGACCTCCGCTCCATGCACGCTGGCCGACGCCATGGCCGGCGGCACGCCGAGCGCCAGCAGCACCGAGGACGAGATCACCCCATAGGCCATGCCCAGCGCCCCATCGACCGACTGGGCCAGGGCTCCGACCACGAAAAACAGCAGGAAGGTTTCCATTCAGTCGATCTGAAACACCGTGGCCCATCGAAAGCAAAGCTTTGTCAGAATATTGGTTGCGCGGTCAGGCCGCGACCGCGCCGCGGTCGACCGCCCGCGCGATCGCCGTCAGTACGTCCCGGCGACCGTAGGGCTTGAGCACGAGGGCCGTCGCCAGCCGCGCATGGCGCGCTGCAGCGGCCACGTCGCCCGACAGGAACATCACCGGCACGCCCCAGGTCTCCGTCAGCGTCCGGGCCAGGGCGACGCCGTCTCCCTCTCCGATCAGGTTGATGTCGACCAGCGCAAGATCGACCGCGTGCAGACCCGCCGCCGTCGTTGCGGCCGCCGGGTCCGAAAAGGGACCGACCACGCCGTGACCCGCCTCGACCAGCACATCCATCAGGTCCGCCGCCATGAGCGGATCATCCTCGACCACCATGATGGTCAGCGGCGACGTGGTCGGGATCTGACCGTCGTCCGCCTGATGGGCCGGGACCGCCTGTCGCGTCAGCACCGCGCGCAGGTCGCGCCATACCTCTGCCGGCGGCCGGTCGCCGTCGAGGTCGAAAATCCGCGCCATGGCTTCCAGATCGCCGCGCGCCTCCGCTGAAATCTCCGTCGGACGCGGGTCCAGCAGGCCGTCGTACAACCGCCTCAGCCTGACCAGATCGGCCCCTTCGTCCCGTGTCCTTGTCAGCGTTCCATCAAACATGCGCCCTCCAGTTCCACCGTCCAGCTAGGGTCCCGGCCCGCCTTGCGAAACCGGCCTGACGGCCTTGTGACGCCCGGTCACGATCACGCCATCGCCGCGCCGCATCGACAGGGCCGCGTCCGTCGGAGTAAACACCGCCTCCCGTTTTGAAGAGGCGCTTCCCCCTTGCGACTGCCCCAGGCCCGGCTCGATCAGGTGCTCGATCGCTTCCACCAGGTGGAGGCGCGCATGGGCGCGGCCAGCGACGGTCAGGAGATCGTCCGCCTCTCGAAAGAGCATGCGGAGATGAAGCCCATCGCCGACGCCGTCATGGCGCTGGCGAAGACGCGGGCCGAGATGGCCGATCTGGAGGTCATGGCGTCGGATCCTGAAATGGCCGAGATGGCCGCCGACGAGCTGCAGACCCTCAAGGAAACCCTGCCCGACATGGAGCGGGACGTGGCCCTGCTGCTGGCCCCGCGCGACGCTGACGAGAACGCCTCGGCCGTGCTGGAAGTCCGCGCTGGCACCGGCGGCGACGAGGCGGCCCTGTTCGCGGGCGACCTGTTCCGCATGTACTCGCGCTACGCCTCCACCCGCGGCTGGAAGGTCGAGCTGGACTCGGCGACCGAGGGCGACGCCGGCGGCTACAAGGAGATCATCGCCACCGTCACCGGCGACGGCGTCTTCGGCCGGCTCAAGTTCGAGAGCGGCGTCCACCGCGTCCAGCGCGTCCCGACCACCGAGGCCGGCGGCCGCATCCACACCTCGGCCGCCACTGTCGCCGTCCTGCCCGAGGTCGAGGATGTCGAGATCGACATCCAGGACAAGGACATCCGCATCGACACCTTCCGCGCCTCGGGCTCGGGCGGCCAGCACGTCAACAAGACCGATTCCGCCGTGCGCATCACCCACTTCCCGTCCGGGATCGTGGTGACCTCCTCGGAGAAGTCGCAGCACGTGAACCGCGACAAGGCGATGAAGAACCTGCGCGTCCGCCTCTACGACATGCAGCGCCAGGCCAAGGACGACGCCCGCTCCGACTCACGCAAATCCCAGGTCGGCTCGGGCGACCGCTCGGAACGCATCCGCACCTATAATTTCCCGCAAGGCCGCGTCACCGACCACCGCATCGGCCTGACCCTGCACAGCCTGCCGCAGATCCTCGAGGGCGACATCGATCCGTTGCTGAACGCGCTCATCGCCGAAGATCAGGCCGCGCGCCTCGCCGATCTGGAAGCGGAGTTTGGATAAGGAAACGCGTTCTCCCTCCCCCGAAGTGGGGAGGGACGGCGAAGCGTAGCGGGGCCCGGGTGGGGAAGTCTGAAGCCGGGCGCCGTCCGTGCGGGACCGGCGTTCCCCACCCGGTCGCTTCGCGACCACCCTCCCCACTTCGGGGGAGGGAGAAGCGGCGGCTTCACCCCTTCCGGATTCTTCTCCTCAACAACCGGTCCGACAACGCCTCCGCATGCTTCAGCGTGAACGCCAGCGCCGCCGGCGACCCCCGCTTCGGCCCCACCGTGTCCGCCACGACCGCCCCGCGCTCGCCGATCGCCCGTTCCTCGCCGGTCGTGGTGTCCATCGCCGTCTGGTGCTCGATCTCGGCGTTCAGCTCAGCGCCCATCAGCACGATCTGCACCGTCAGCCAGGTCCACAGCAGGAAGCCCATCATCGCCGCCAGCGGGCCGTAGTAGGCCGTGCGCACGAAGGTCTGCAGATACCAGCTGAAGATCAGCGACAGGGCCAGGCTCAGCAGGGCGGCGAAGATGGCGCCGGGCGTCAGCCAGCGCAGCCGCGCCTTCTGACGGCACGGTCCATGGCGATAGATGACCGTCAGGATCGCGACATAGACCAGCAGCAGCACCGGCCAGCGCAGCGGCGCCAGATGGGCCCATTCATCGGCGAGACCGAGCACGCCGAGCACCACCGGAACGCCCACCACCAGCCCCGCGGAGACCAGCACGGCGAGCAGACCGGACACCGTGAACCCCATGCACATCAGGTTGTAGCGGACGATATTGCGCCGCTCGACCTCGTGATAGGCGACGTTCAGCCCGTAGAAGAGCACCTTGATCGCCCCGTTGGCGGTCCACAGCGACAGGGCCAGGGTCCAGACCAGGGTGAAGGTCAGGGTGGTGGTGGTGTTTTCCGCCAGCCGCTGCATCTCGTCGCCGAGGAACCGGGCCACGCCCGAGGGCAGGAAGGAATAGAGGAACTGCAGCCGGGCCCAGGCGTCCGCCGGGTCGGCGAACAGGCCGTACAGGGTCACGAAGGCCGCCAGCGTCGGGAACAGCGACAGCATGACGAAGAAGGTCACGCCGCCGGAGAGGAAGCCGATCCGGTCGCCGAAATAGGACACCCCCAGCCGCCAGAAGATGTCGGTCCAGCCCTTGTGCGGAATATGCTCCGGCCGCTGCGCCAGACGGCCCCGGCCGGGCTCCTTCGCCTCGAAATCCTCAGGCGTCGGTGGCTTAGGAGGCAGGGGCTCGGGTCGCTCCTTGCGCAGCTCCAGTCCGAATTTGTGCCCGCGCGTATAGATCAGGTGCGCGGCCCCGGCGCCGGCCGCCAGCCCGCCGGCGATCGCCCCCATCATGGTCCACGGGCCGATCGCTCCGCCCTTTTTCGATCGTCCCTGCATCCCGGCCACAACGGCTCCTCCGGCAGCTGTGTTCCGCCGCTTGCACAGGGGGCCATGCTCCGGCACCAAACACCATGGCCGAGACGCGAATTCCCGCTGCTGACGGCGTGGTGACCGCCCTTTGGCGTCACCCGGTCAAGGGCTTCACGCCCGAACCCCTCGACGCCGTCGACCTCCCGACCGGCGGCTGGTTCCCCGGCGACCGGATGTTCGCGGTCGAGGACGGCCCCTCCGGCTTCGATCGCGCCGCGCCGGAACATCTGCCCAAGCAGAAATTCACCGTCCTGATGAGGACCGCCGAGGTCGCCGGCGTCCGCACCCGCTGGGACGAGACCGCGCGCACTCTCCACGCCGCCGCCGCGGGCCAGACCGACATTTCCGTGGCCGTCGACGATCCCGACAGCCGCGCCGCCTTCGAATCCTGGCTCGCCGCCGTCCTCGGCGACGCCGTCTCGGGCCCCCTCCGGTTGGTCTCCGCCGAGGGCCTCGACCACCGCTTCATGGATCACCCGCTCGGCCGCATCTCCCTGCTCAACCTCGCCAGCGTCCGCGACTTCGAGGCCCGCATCGGCCGCCCGATCGATCCGCGCCGCTTCCGCGCCAATGTCTGGGTCGAGGGCTGGCCCGCCTGGAGCGAGAACGACGGCGCCGACCGCGACCTGACCCTCGGCGACGCCCGCCTGCGCGGGGTCAAACCCATCGTCCGCTGCGCCGCCACCCATGTGGATCCTGACACCGCCGAACGCGATTTCGATCTGGTCCCGGCGCTGTTCGAACAGTATGGCCACCGCTGGTGCGGCCTGTATGCGACCCTCGCGGCGGGCGGAATGGTGCGCGTCGGCGACCGCGTGGAGATGACATGACCCAAACTCTGGTGACCGCCTGGAAGGCCGCGACCGCGACGCTCAAGGCCGGCCGCATCGACAGCCCCTCGATCGACGCCCGCCTTCTGCTCGAGGTCGCCACCGGCGCCACCCGCACCGACATCCTGACCGACCCCTACCGCGTCGTGACCGCAGACCAGCAGGCCGCCTTGGACGCCTTCGTCGAACGCCGCCTGCGCCGCGAGCCCGTCTCGCGCATCCTCGGCAAGAAGGGCTTCTGGAAGATCATGCTGAACGTCACCCCCGACGTCCTCAGCCCCCGCCCCGACACCGAGGCCATCCTCGACGTCGTCATGCTGGCCTTCCCGCCGCACAA
This sequence comes from Brevundimonas sp. UBA2416, assembly GCF_002343105.1. NCBI lineage: Bacteria > Pseudomonadati > Pseudomonadota > Alphaproteobacteria > Caulobacterales > Caulobacteraceae > Brevundimonas > Brevundimonas sp. UBA2416. Next base: position 5,215 of record NZ_DDRM01000047.1, on the reverse strand, counting down.
GGCCTTCGAGATGATCGACCTCGGCACCGGCTCCGGCGCCATCCTGCTGGCGACCCTGGCCGAGCGGTTCGGCGCGCGCGGCGTCGGCACCGACATCTCCTTCGAGGCCCTGGCCGTGGCCAAGGAGAACGCCACCAACCTCGAACTCGACAACCGCGCGACCTTCCTGCGCACCGAATGGGCCGCCGGCTTCGGCGACGCCAGCTTCGATCTGGTCGTCTCCAACCCGCCCTACATCCCGTCCGGCGACATCCCCGGCCTCGACCCCGAGGTCCGCGATCATGACCCGCTTCTGGCGCTGGACGGCGGCCCGGACGGCCTGACCGCCTATCGCGAGCTGGCCCCCGAAATCCGCCGCATCCTCCGCCCCGATGGCATCTTCGCCGTTGAGATCGGCTGGCACCAGGGCCCCCAGGTCAAGGCCCTCTTCGAGGCGGCGGGCTTCGAGCACGTCATCATCGTCAAGGACCTGTCCGACCGCGACCGCGTCATTACCAACGGCCCGGACCCGAGGACCAATCCCATTCCGAAGATGTAGGCGGCTCCAAACAAACCCCTTGGAAACGGCCCCATGCCGCGCTAAGTCTTCGCCTGTCTCCCACCCAAAACGCACGCCTTGGACCGCTTCAGGCCCATTCACGCGCGCCCGGGACAGTGACGGTCGGGCCAGTCGCCCGGCGGACCACGGGCTGACAACGGTTTTCCGACACATCGCCAGCGGGGATCGGCCCCGCCCGAAGCGGAACAACGACACGGACGGCATCAGGCGGCATCTCGCGCGCCGGCCCGTCCCTCATAAAAAGCACGGTAGCGTCCGATGAGAGATTTCAAGGGCATGAAGCGTCAGCGCGGACGCAACAGGAAGCCCGGCAGCGGCGGCGGAAACAACAACGCCAACGCCACCAATCCGAACCGTTCGTGGGACTCCCAGGGCCCCGAGAACATCAAGGTCCGCGGCAACGCCCAGACCGTCTATGAGCGCTACATGCAGCTGGCGCGCGACGCCTCGGCCGCCGGCGACCGCGTCCTGGCCGAGAACTACACCCAGCACGCCGAACACTATTTCCGCGTCCTGCGCGCCCTGCAGCCCTCGCGTCCCGTGTCCGAGATCGCCCAGCGCGAACTGGCCGGCCAGGGCTTCGACATCGATTTCGAGGACGAGACCGGCGCCCAGGCCGCCGCCATCATGGCCGCTGAAAAGGTCGAGGCTGACCGTCTCGCCCAGATCGAGGCGCGCCAGCGCGAAGCCGAGGAACGCCAGAACGACCGCCCGAACGATCGCCAGAACGATCGTCAGGGCGAACAGACCCGCCGCGAATGGCGTGACCGCGACGACCAGCCGCGTCAGGACCGCGAGCCGCGTGAACCCCGTGAGCCCCGCGCCGAAGGCGAGGGCGGCTTCAACGCCGACGGCAGCCGCCGCGAGACCCGCCGCGAACGCTGGGAGCGCCGCCAGCTGGAACGCAGCGCCCGCTTCGAACGCGAGGGCGGCGAGCCTCGCGCCGAGGGCGACGCCCCGGCCGCGCAATCTGACGAAGCCCCGGAAGTTCGGGCCGAAGCCCCCGAACGCGCGGAGCGTCCGGCCCGCGCCGAACGCCCCGAGCGCAAGCCTCGTCGCGACGCCGGCGTGGCCGCCGACGACGGACCCTCGGCCCTGCCGGGCTTCCTGACCCGCTCGACCGCCCCCGCTCCGGCCGCCACCGCGCCTGAGTCCGTCGATGCGCCGGAAGAGGCCGCCGCGCCCAAGCGCCGCGCGCCCCGCCGCAAGGTCGAGGCGCCCGCCGCCGAGGACTGATCCGCCTGCGACGCGCGCACGCTTGACGGAACCGCGCTTGACTGGCCCAAGAAGGGCCAGACTGTTCCGGAGCGCCCATGTCCCGCCTGTCCCGGCCTTCGGCCCTGATTGTGCTGGCGAGCCTCGTCCTCGCCGCCTGCGCATCCACGCCCCCTCCGCCGCCTCCGCCCCCGCCGGGCGGGTCCGGCTCCTCCGGCGGACCGGTCGCCTTGCGCGACTGGCGCGGCATCATCACCGCTTCTGACCGTGACCGGTACAGCCGCCGCGACGCCGCCTGGTCCCTCGCCCTGCAGCAGGCCCGTCGCCAGCGCGGCTCCGGCGACCTGGCGTCCCTCGGCGACCTGATCGACCCCCGCGCCGCCCGCGCGCCCGTCACGCCCCCGACCGGCGACTATCGTTGCCGCACCGTCAAACTGGGCTCACAGGGGGGCGAGGACAGCCTCGGCTATGTCGTCTACGGCTGGTTCGCCTGCCGCATCGAACAGACGCCGCGCGGTCTGAAATTCTCCAAACTGACCGGAAGCCAGCGCCCGTCAGGCCTGCTGTTCCCCGAGAACGACCGCGAGATGGTCATGCTCGGCTCCATGGCCCTCGCCTCCGAACCTCCCGCCAACTCCTACGGCCAGCGTCCCGACCGCGATCTCGTCGCCGTGCTGGAGCGGATCAGCGACAGCCGCTGGCGCCTCGTCATTCCCTGGCCCCAGGTCGAGTCGAACCTTGATCTGATCGAACTCGTCCCGGCGTGACGGAAGAGGCGGCTCCGAAGGTCCGAAAGCCGCGCGCCAGGACCGGGAAGAAGCCACCGCGGGGGACGCTGGGCATTCCGCCGCTGTCGCGCCGCCTGACTCGCCCCGACGACATCGCCATCGTCGGCGCCGGTCCGGCCGGCCTGGCCGTCGCCCTTATGCTGGCCCGGCAGGGGCGGGGCGTCGTCGTCCACGAGCGTTTCGACACGCCCCGCCCCATCGGCGCCGGCCTGATGCTCCAGCCCACGGGTCTGGATGTGCTGGACCGGCTTGGCCTCACGGCGCAGATCGAAGCCCATGGCCAGCACATTGACCACATCTTCGGCCGCGAGGCCCGCCGCGGACGGGTCGTCCTCGACGTCCGCTACAGCGACCTGAAGCGCCCGCGTCAGGCCGTCGGCATCCATCGCGCCGCCCTGTTCGCTATCCTGTTCGAAGCCTGCGTCGAGGCCGGCGTAGGCTTTGAGACCGACCGCGAGATCGTCGCCGCCGACGGTGGCCGGCTGATCGACAGTACCGGCGGCCGCAGCGCGCCCTTCAGTCTCGTCATCGACGCCTCCGGCGCGCGGTCAGCGATCTCGGCCCGGATGGGGGGTGAGCGAACCGACCTCGCCTGGGGGGCTCTGTGGACCACCGTTCCCTGGCCGGGAGCGCCCTTCGATCCAGCGGCACTGCAGCAGGTCTATCTGGGGGCCAGCCGCATGCTCGGCGTTCTGCCCTGCGGCGTCCGGCCGGGCGAGACGGCTCCGCTGGCGACCTTCTTCTGGAGCCTGAAAACCGAGATCTGGCCCGAGTGGCACGCGCGGGGGCTGGATGTCTGGAAGGAACACTGCCTTCGCCTGTGGCCGGAGCTGACGCCGGTCATGGACGCCATCACCGACCGCGAGCGGATGACCCTGGCCTCCTATGGCCACCAGACCATCGGCCGCCCGGTGGCGGATCGGCTGGCGGTGATCGGCGACGCGGCGCACTCCACCAGTCCGCAGCTGGGGCAGGGGGTCAATATGGGCCTGCTCGACGCCCAGGCCCTGGCTGACGCCCTGATCCGTCATCGCGACCTGCCCACGGCCCTTTCCGCCTATGCCGCCGCGCGCCGCTGGCATGTGCGGCTGTATCAGGCGCTCAGCCTCGGCTTCACCCCCTTCTACCAGGCGGACGGCCGCGTGCTGCCGTGGGTTCGCGACCATGTGCTGGGCAAGGTGGCGCGCCTGCCGCTGGCCCCGCGCCTGCTGGCCGCGACCGTGTCCGGCCTGCTGCTGGATCCTCGTCCGCGCGACCGGCGCTGAATCGTCACGCCTCCGACGCTTGACCCCGACCGCCCCGACCGCGAGTCTGGCGCCGCGGGGCGGTCCCGCCCTGTCAGGAGGCTCTCATGCGCGGCGTCAGCATCACCATCGGCTCGGTCATCGCGGTCGTCATCGTCCTCGCCATCGTCATGATCGGCATGCCGACCTACAATGTCTATTCCAAGCAGATGCAGGGCAAGGCCGCCTATGAGCAGGCCGTGCAGGACCGCCGTATCCGCGTGCTCGAGGCCCAGGCCGCCCTCGACTCGGCCCAGCTGACCGCCCAGGCCGAGGTCGCCCGCGCCCGCGGCACCAACGAGGCCAACCGCATCATGGCCGAAAGCCTCGGCGGCCCCGAGAACTACCTGCGCTGGTCCTACATCCACATGCTGGAAGAAACCGCCGGCAAGCCGGGCCGCGAGGTCATCTACATCCCGACCGAAGCCGCCATGCCGATTCTCGAAGCCAGCCGATCCCGTCCGGCGCAGTAGGGGCGCCTCAGACCTTCGTCAGCCGCAGGTCGTGGTAGTCGTAGCTGAAGTCCGCATCCGGACTGACCGCCTTCATCGTCGCTGACACGGGCCGTCCGTTCTCCAGCGTGAAGGTGATGAATACATCCTCTTCGCGCCGGTCCGGGAACCGCGTGCGCAGCGTATCCCCGTCATAGGCCTCGACCGGCCCCTGCAAGGCCGGCGTCCGGCTGAAGCTCAGCCAGAGCTGGAGGTCCCGCGCCTGGATGGTGATGTCGCCGTACCAGGGATCGCGCCAGGTTCCGGCATAGGCCGCCAGCGGCAGGGACGGCGGCGCGCCCGCCGCCTGTTTGGCGTCGATCTCCGCCGCCGCCGCGATCGACCGCGCGTCGCCCTCGCGCTGCAGCCGCTGGCCGTCTGCGATCCAGTCGAAGCCGGTCTTGCCCATGATGATGTCGGTGATGCCGCTGCGCAGGGCGCGGGTCAGGAAACTCTCCTCGGCATTGGTGAAGAAGCTGAAGCCGGCATTGCGGCCGGGAATCAGCATCGTTCCCGAGACGTAGCCGGGGGCGCCTCCGCCGTGGGTAATGACCCGTTCCCCCCGATAGTCCTGCACCTGCCAGCCCGTCGCATAGGTCGAGGCGATGGCCCGCCCCGGCAGGGTCTCCGTCGGTCCCGCCGAACTCCCGACGATGATATTGGGCCGCCACATCTCATTGGCCCGCGCTTCCGAATACAGGCGCGTCCCGTCCGGCAGTTCGCCGCGCGCCAGCTGCACCGCGATCCATTTGGCCCAGTCGACCGGCGTCGAGACGAAGCCGCCCGCCGCCCCCGCCGCCGCCCAGTCCCAGACTTCCTGGATCGACTGGCCAATCGTCTGCATCGGACCCTGATAGCGCAGCGGCGGGCCGATCCGGC
>NZ_DDRM01000038.1:11029-31705 GCF_002343105.1 Brevundimonas sp. UBA2416 | reverse complement strand
TGCGGCGGAGGGGGAGGCTCGTCCAGCGGCGGTAGCGGTGGCGGTGGCAGTGGTGGTGGCGGCGGCGGCGGCGGCGGCGGTGGCGGCGCCCTCTATGCGGTTCCGGCGGCCGAGGCCCTCTCCGTGGCGGATGTCGAAGGGGTGCTGGCCCGTGCCGTGGCCGAGGCGCGCGCACGCTCGCGTCCCGCAGTGATCGCGGTGACCGACCGGGTGGGCAATGTGCTGGCGGTCTATTCCATGACCGGCGCGCCGGCGACGATCACCCTGCGTCCGGGCGCAACGGCCGATGTGGATCTGCAGGGCGTGGTCGCACCGGCGGCGGCGGGCGCGATCGCCAAGGCTGTGACCGGGGCCTACCTGTCGTCCGGCGGCAACGCCTTTTCCAGCCGCACGGCCAGTATGATCGTGCAGCAGCATTTCCCTCCGGCCCCCTCGACGGCCGGTCTCGAAAGCGGGCCGCTGTTCGGGGTGCAGTTCAGCCAGTTGCCCTGTTCGGACATTTCAAGCCGTTTCGTCGCCGGCGGTGGACCGTCCGCCCTGATCGGACCCAAACGGTCGCCGCTCGGTCTGGCGGCCGATCCCGGCGGTTTCCCGCTCTACAAGAACGGAGTGCTGGTCGGCGGAGTCGGCGTGATTGCCGAGAGCGATTATGGGTTTGATATCAACGTTCTGGACGTCGATATTGATATAGAAGAACACATTGCATTGGCGGCGGGGACGAGTTTGGCACCGGCCGTGGACATCGTTGCAGACAGGGTCGCAGTGGACGGAACGACCCTGCGCTACAGCGACGCCACCACCGCCACCCTGCTGAGCACTCCAGCGTCTGCACCAGCCTTTGGAACCCTGCCGGTGGGGACCGGCGCCTTTACCCCCGTAACCGGCTATTACGCCGGACCGGGCGTCCTCGCGGGCCAGGCCTACGGAACCGAGGCCTCCGGCGTGCGCAAGGCGACGGCGGGCGAGTTCAACAATGTCGACGCCTTCATCCTGACCGACGGTTCGGGCGGCCCCCGCTATCCGGTGCAGGCCGGCACCGACGGGGCCTCGGTCGGTTCGCCGCTGACCGCTGCCGAGACGCGCGCCGTGCTGGAAGAGGCGTTCAGCATCATGAGCCGGGCGCGCGCCCAGATCCGTCGTCCGCTGGACAGTCGCGCCCAGGTCTCGATCGCGGTGGTCGATACCCATGGCGTGACCCTGGGGCTGGTCCGGTCGCCGGACGCCCCGCTGTTCGGCATCGACGTGGCCGTGCAGAAGGCCAGGACCGCCAGCTTCCTGTCCAACTCCGCCGCCGCGTCGGACCTGTCCGGCGATCCATCAGCAGACGTGAACGCCTTTGTCGGTCAGACCCGGACCTTCCTGTCCCTGCCTGCAGCCCTGACGGGGCAGACCGCGTTCAGCGTGCGCGGTATCGGCAATCTGGCGCGCCCCTATTTCCCCGATGGCGAGGTGGGCCCGACCAGCGGTCCACTGTCGCGGCCGATCGCGATGTGGAGCCCCTTCTCGACCGGGCTGCAGACGGCGTTGATCCTGGGCAATCTCGGACAGCACGTCGGTTTCGTCAGCGGGCTCGGCCCTGACACCGCGGCGCGCTGTACCGCCTTGCCGGACGCCGCGCCGGGCCGGAACCGGTTGCAGAACGGCCTGCAGATCTTCCCGGGCGGGGTGCCGATCTATCGCGGGACCCAGCTCATCGGGGCGATCGGCGTGTCCGGGGACGGCATCGACCAGGACGACATGATCTCCTTCCTCGGCCTCCAGAACGCCGCCCTGCGCGTCGGCGGCATCAGCCAGGCCCCCGCCGCGATCCGGTCAGACCAGATCGTCGTCACCCATCCTGGCGGCTCGACCCGGCTGCGTTATGTCAGCTGTCCGTTCGCGCCCTTCCTGGATTCCTCGCAACAGAATGTCTGCAGTGCGCCGTGATGAAGGTGGCATGGCCCGCCCTGATCGTTGTGAGCCTCGGGTGCCTCTCGGCATCTGAAGCCGCTGCGCAAGGCCTGCCGCTGGTCATCCAGCCCGCCGTGCCGCAGCCGTCCCGCGAGGCTGAGCCGACGCCGCAGCTCGACCCGGACGCGCCCATCCGCCGCCGTCCGGGGCGGGTCGAGAACTACCCCGAGGCCATCATCCAGGCCAATCCCGGCGCGGTGCGCGCGCCGCCGCCCGAAGCGTTTCCGACCGACCATCTGCCGCTCCCCGATCGCTGGCGGGTGATCGAGGCCGTCGGCGTCAACGAACGCTGGTTCGACCCCTACAATCAGAACACACTCAAGGGCGATCGCCCGTTGCCGGGTCGAGACGACCTGTTCGTGGTGGTCGCCGGCGTATCGGATACGGTGATCGAGCCGCGATCCCTGCCGCTCCCGGTCGGTGTGCAGACGACGCAGGACCCGAACAGTCTCGACGTCTTCGGTCGCTCCAACAGCCTGATCCTGTCGCAGACTCTGGTGGCCTCGGTCTCGGTGATCAAGGGATCGACGGCGTTCAAGCCGCCGGACTACGAGGCCCGCCTGACCCTGGCCTTCAACTACAGCGATGTCAGCGTGCCGGAGCGGCGCATCCTGTCGGTACGGCCGTCGAAAAGCCCTGACCGGCAGGATTCCTTCCTCGGCGTGCAGGAAGCCTTTTTCGACTACCACCTGCGCAATGTGTCGGAGCGCTATGATTTCGACTCTGTCCGGGTCGGCATCCAGCCTTTCACCTCGGACTTCCGGGGCTTCCTGTTCCAGGACAACCAGCTGGGCGTGCGCTTCTTCGGCAATCGCGACAACAACCGCTACCAGTACAATTTCGGCGTCTTCGCCCGGCTGGAAAAGGACACCAACTCGGGGCTGAACGATATCACCCAGTCCATCCGCGACGATCAGATCTTCGTCGCCAACCTGTATCGGCAGGATCTGCCGGTCCCGGGCATGACCTCGCAGTGGACGGTGATCTACAACCGCAACCGCGAGCGGGACGATATCCATATCGACGACAACGGCTTCCCGGCCCGGCCGGCGCTGCTCGGCGACCTGCGGGGCAGGGACTATGACGTCGCCTATCTGGGCTACAACGCCGACGGCCGGATCGGACGGCTCAATCTGACGGCCTCGGCCTATGCCGCGCTCGGCGAGGACCGGAACAGTATGTTCACGGGCCAGCCCGCGGACATCCGCGCCTGGTTCCTCGCGGTCGAGCCGTCGATCGACCTTGACTGGATGCGGTTCCGCGCCTCGGGCCTGTATGCCTCAGGCGATCCGGACCCCTATGACGATGTCGAGGAGGGGTTCGACGCCATCTTCGAGAACCCGCAGTTTGCCGGGGCCGACACCAGCTACTGGATCCGCCAGTCCATTCCCTTCGCCGGCGGCGGTCGCGCCATCGGCGTCAACGGCCGCAATGCGGTGCTGAACTCGCTGCGCTCGTCCAAGGAGGAGGGGCAGTCCAATTTCAACAACCCCGGCACCATTCTGGTCGGCTTCGGGACCGATCTGGACCTGACGCCCCAGCTGAGGGTCAGCGCCAACGCCAATCACCTGTGGTTCGCGGACACGGCGGTGGTCCAGGCGCTGCGTCAGGAAGGGTCAATTCCGAAGGAGCTGGGGTTCGATGTTTCGGTCTCGGCCATCTGGCGACCGCTGATGACACAGAACGTCGTCCTGCGGGCCTCCGCAGCGGTGTTCGAGCCCGGCGACGGCTTCGGCGACCTGTTTCAGGCGACGAATCGTGACGATCGCTTCTATTCCGTTCTATTGAACGCTGTTCTTACATTCTGAGGGGCGGATGAGGACCTGGGGGGGCAAACGACTGGTGATCGGGGCGCTGTCCGCCCTGATGGTTGTCGTCGCCTGGTCTCCGGCCGCCGTGATCGCCGACGATGATGAGGCGCCCGTCGCCCGGGTCTATGTCGCCGCCGCGCCGGCACCGTTCAGCCAGACCCCCGAACAGGCCGCCGCCAAGAGTGTCGGCTGCGTCAGTTGCCACAGTCCGGTGGACGCCGCGAGCATGCACGCCTCGCCAGCCGTCGTGCTGGGCTGCGTCGATTGCCATGGCGGCGACGCCACGGCCATGTCCCCCACGGGAGCAAGCAGAGAGTCAACAGAATACAGTGCAATACGAGACAGAGCTCACGTTCTGCCTCGCTATCCGGGAAGCTGGCATTTCCCCAGTTCGGCCAATCCGGAGCGGACCTATACGCTGCTGAACCGCGAGGCTCCGGAGTTCATTCGCTTTGTGAATCCCGGTGATTATCGCGTTGCTCGTCAGTCCTGTGGTAACTGTCACATGGAACTGATTGAAAGAGCAGAACGATCCCTGATGGCGACAGGCGCCATGTTCTTCGGCGGCGCGTCGTACAACAACGGCATCCTGCCCTACAAGAACTACATCATCGGCGAGGCCTACACACCGGATGGCCAGGCGGCGCGGCTGCTGTCGCCGGGCAATCCGCCCGGAACAGTGACGCTGGACGAGCAGCGGCGAGGCGCCCTGCCGGTGCTCTATCCCATCCCGACCTGGCAGGTGACGCCGCCCGGCGACATCTTCCGGGTGTTCGAGCGCGGCGGGCGCAACATCGCCACCCAGTTCCCCGAGATCGGCCTGCCCAGCCCGACCGGCCAGATCCAGCGGCTGGAGGAGCCGGGCCGCCCGGACATTCGCCAGTCGTCGCGTGGGCCGGGCACCGGCCTGCGCATCGCCGTGCCGGTGCTGAACATCCACAAGACCCGCCTGAACGATCCCTACACCTGGTTCATGGGCACCAATGACCAGCCGGGCGACTATCGCTCCTCCGGCTGTACGTCGTGCCATGTGGTCTATGCCAATGACCGCGAGCCGCGGCACAGTCTGGGCTATTCGCAGTTCGGGCGGGACGGCCGGACGGCGACGGCGGACCCGACCATCAATCGCGAGGAATCGGGCCATCCGATCCGCCACGCCTTCACCCGCGCCATCCCGACGTCGCAGTGCATGAACTGCCACATGCACCAGCCGAACATGTTCCTGAACAGCTACCTCGGCTACACGATGTGGGACTATGAGTCCGACGCGCCGACCATGTGGCCCGAGCGCCAGCGCTATCCGACCGCCGAGGAGATCCGCGCGGTTCTGGACCGCAACCCCGAGGGCGCCGCGCCGCGCGGCAACTGGGCCGATCTGGACTTCCTGCGCGCGGTCAACGACCTGAACCCGACCCTGCGCGACACCCAGTTCGCCGACTATCACGGCCACGGCTGGAATTTCCGCGGCGTGTTCAGGCGCGATCGCGAGGGCAATCTGCTGGACGCCGAGGGCGGCATCGTTTCGCCTGATGATCCCGAGCGCTGGCGCCGGGAAGGGGAGGGCCAGTTCGTCCCGCCGGGGACCAATCCGGGCCGCACCGTCCACATGATGGATATCCACGCCGAGAAGGGCCTGCAGTGCGCCGACTGCCACTTCTCGCAGGACAGCCACGGCTCGGGCCTGATCATGGGCGAGGTGGCCGCGGCGGTGGAGATCGGCTGCAAGGACTGCCATGGCACCTCGCGGGCCCTGCCGACGCTGCGGACCTCCGGCCCCGCGGCGCCGCCCGCGGGCACGGACCTGACACTGCTGCGCAACTCCGACGGCCAGCGTCGTTTCGAATGGATCGAGCGCGACAATCGCCGGGTGCTGATCCAGCGCTCGATCGTCGATCCGACCTTGGAGTGGGAGGTCGATCTGGTGCGCGACGCCGTTGACCGCGCCAGTCCCGAGTTCAACCCGGCGGCGGCGCGAGCCAAGCTGATGTCGGTGTCGCGGCCGGGTCTGGCGGCCTTCTCGTGGGGACCCGGCGTGGCGACGACGGACCTCGCCCACGATGACGAGGAGATGGCCTGCTACAGCTGCCATACGTCCTGGACGCCGTCCTGCGGCGGTTGCCACCTGCCGGTCGAGGCCAATTGGCAGGCGACCAGCCATCGCGCCGAGGGTGGCACGACCCGCAACTACGCCACCTACAATCCGCAGGTGGCGCGCGACGACATGTTCCAGCTGGGTCGCCACCAGACCACGCGCGGCGGGGTGATCGCCCCGGCCCGGTCGTCGTCGGCCCTGGTCCTGTCGTCCACCAACATCAACCGCGAACGGATCTATGTGCAGCAGCCGCCGATCTCGGCGGTCGGCTTCTCGAGCCAGGCCTTCGCCCCGCATTTCCCGCACACCGTCCGCACGACCGAGACCAAGACCTGCAGCGACTGTCACGTCTCGGAGGCCGAGGACAACAACGCCATCATCGCCCAGCTGCTGATGCTGGGGACCAACTCTGTCAACTTCGTCGGCATGCATGCCTGGGTCGGGCTCGCGACCGGCATCGAGGCGGTGCGGGTGACCGAGTGGGACGAGCCGCAGGCGGTGTTTGGCTCCTATCTGCAGCGCTATGCCTATCCCGACTTCTTCGCCCAGCACGTGGAGCGCAACGGTCGCGAGCTGATCAACTGGACCCGCGGCGAAGCCTTCGACATGGAAGCCGGCGGCAGCGGCGATACGCGATCGGTCGAGGAGATCGCCAACACCCTCCAGAGCACGGGCGGCGAGGCGCGCTGCCTGCAGCTGCGCGGGGAGTATATGTTCGTCGCGGAGGGCCGGGGCGGATTCCGGGTCTATGACGTGGCATCGATCGGCAACAAGGGCGTCTCGGACCGCATCCTGACCGCACCCTTCTCGCCGCTGGGCAATGACACCCATGTCGCGTCCGGCAACGCCACCTGCATGGCCCTGCCGACCAACCAGCCCATCGCCCCGACGCGCAACACGGCCGAGATGCGGACCGCCAACCAGGAACAGGCCTTCCACCCGATCTACAGCTATGCGGTCGTGACCGATGCGCGCGAGGGGCTGATCCTGGTCAATGTCGATACCCTGGCCGACGGCGATCCGCGCAACAACAACCTGCGCCGTGCCGCGACCTGGAACCCCGGCGGGGTGCTGGATGGAGCGCGGCACATCACGCTGGCCGGCCATATCGCCTATATCGCCGCCCGGGCCGGTCTGGTGGTGGTTGATCTCGATGACCCGCTAAGGCCCCGGCACGTCACCACGGTGCGGCTGGACGACGTCCGGGCGTCTGCGCTGCAGTTCCGCTATCTGTTCGTGACGGACGCCCAGGGGATGCGGGTTCTGGATGTGACGAAGCTGGACGCCCCGCGGGTGGTCGAGGGGGCCGTGGTGCCGCTCGGTGATGCGCGTCGTCTCTATGTCGCGCGGACCTATGCCTATGTCGCCGCCAAGGGCGAGGGACTGGTCATCATCAATGTGACCAACCCGCGTCAGCCGCGCCTGCAGCAGCGGGTGACGCTGGACGGGCAGTTGAACGATGCGGAGGACGTCGTCGTGGCCTCGACCAACGCCAGCCTGTTCGCCTATGTCGCCGACGGTCGGAACGGGCTGAAGGTGCTGCAACTGACCAGCCCTGACAGCCAGCGGAATTTCTACGGCTTCTCGCCGGAGCCGCGGCCCGAGCTGATCGCCTGGGCGCGAACGCCGTCGCCGGCGCTGGCCCTGTCCAAAGGGCTGGACCGGGATCGGGGCGTGGACGAGACGGGGCACCAGATCGCCGTCTTCGGCCGCCTGGGCTCGCGGCCTTTCAACCGGCGCGAAATGGAGCGGCTGTTCCTGGACTATCGCGGCGAGCTGTACCGGGTCAGCGACCGACCGTCGCTGGACGGCTGGCTGGCGGCCGCCGGCGGGCAGTAGCCGGAAAGCTCAGTGGTGGTGTGGTCCGGCCGTCCCGGCGCGTTCCTGCGCGAGATGCTTCATGAAGGCCTGCATCTTGTGCGTATAGCGGGCGAGGACCTTGTAGCGCTGGACCGCCGTGAAATGGCTGACCAACCCGCGGCCGTTCCAGCGGTGAATGCCGAACGACGGCGGCGCCTCGGCGATCATCGGCCGCTTGTCCGGACGCTCCAGGTTCATCGGCTTGAGGTCCAGGACCACCTGAGGGGCGGTGGACGGACAGACGGTCAGGGTCGTGCCGGCCCATGAGGTGACAATGGTGCGGTGGACGTGGCCGCACAGGGCCCCGACGACCTGACCGTGGCGTGAGACCACGTCGGTGAACCGCTGCACCCAGGGTTCGGCCGGGCCGATCGTCATCCACTCGATGCCGGTGTCGATGGGCGGGTGATGCAGGATCAGAAGGGTTGGCCGGTGTGGCGCCTCGGCCAGACGGGCCTCCAGCCAGGCCGCCCGCTTCTCGCAGAAGCCGCCGCCATGGCGGCCTTCCTCCAGGGTGTCCACCACCACGATCCGCAGGGGGTGGTCGTCGACCACATACTGGATGAAGCCGTCCTCCTGAGCCGTATCGGGGAAGACCTGACTGAAACTGGCCCGCGAGTCATGATTGCCCATGCACATCAGGATGGGCAGGGAAAGCTGTTGTATTTCCTGTCGAAACCATTCGTAGGACGCGACATCGCCTTTGTCGGCGATATCGCCGGTGATCACGACCAGATCGGGCTTTGGTTCAAGCTTCTTCACCGCCTGGACCGTCTGGCGAAAACGCTTCTTGTTCATCTCGAACCGGCTCTTCTGATCGAAGCCGATGTGGATGTCGGTGATCTGAACGATCAACATGACGCTGTCCCCCCGTTCAAAGTCATGTCGCCCCTATTTCTCCAGCGCCTGGCTGACCCCGTCCCAGTCATCGGGCGGCGGCGCCTGGCGGAAGTCCGCAACACGCGTGGCGTAGATGGCCGCGACGCCTTCCAGCCCCGGCAGCGTACCCGCGCCGCGCAGCGTCTCCAGCGCGGTCTCGGCGGCGGCCCAGTCCCGCGACCGGTAGGCCTCAAGCACCGCGGTCATGCGAGCGGCGGTTTCAATGAAGGCCGGGTCCGACGACATTTCCGGCGGTCCCATCAGGACGAAGATCCGCTCGGGCGCGTCACGACCGATGACCCGGATGACGTCCAGCTCGACCAGGGCGAAGCCTGGGAGGCGGGCGGCGAGATCCTCGCCGACCAGGATGTTCACGGCATAGGCCTTGGTCAGGCTCTCCAGCCGCGAGGCCAGGTTCACCGTGTCGCCGATCAACGAATAGCTGAGGCGCTGGCGCGAGCCCATATTGCCGACGCAGCATGGGCCCGTGTTCAGTCCGATGCCGATCGCCACCTGACCCGGCCAGGCGGAATCGTCGGCGCGGTCGGTGTTCAGCCGCTTGACGGTCTCCAGCATCTCCAACGCCGCATACGCCGCATTCTGCTCGTGATCGGGATCGTCCAGCGGTGCGTTCCAGAACGCGAGGACGGCGTCGCCGATGTATTTGTCGATGGTCGCCTTCCGCGCCAGTAGCACGTCCGTCATCGGCGTCAGCAGATTGATCAGAAAGCCGATCAGTTCCTGCGGACCGAAGCGTTCGGAAATGCGCGAGAAGCCCCGCACATCGCTGAACAGCACGGTCATCTGACGGACCTCGCCCCCCAGTTCCAGTTGGCCTGGATCGCGGGCGATCCGGTCGACCAGCTCGGGCGACAGATACCGGTCGAAGGCGTTGTGGATGTGACTCCGCGCCCGCTCCTCGCGGTAGAAGGAGACGGCGGTGATGGCGATGTAGACGGAGACGACACCCAGCGCCGGGAAGATGGGCTCCAGCAGCAGGCCGCTGTTCCTGAACGCGAACCACGACCCGGCCAGCACCCCGCCGAGCGCGAGCATGGCCAGCACGCCGCCCCGCAAGGCGCCCAGGGCGGGCGCGGAAAGCGCGATGAGAAGGCAGAGCATCACCATCAGCATCCGCTCGGCGCCCGACGCCCAGTCCGGCCGCGTGAGGAATTTGCCGAGGATCATCTGTTCGGCGGCCTGGGCGTGGATGACGACGCCGAGTTCGCCGGCCTGGATCGGTGTCGAGCGGATGTCCCGAAGGCCGATCGCGCCGGTGCCGATGAAGACGATCTGGCCCTCGAACAGCCGTCGCATTTCGGCCTCGGGCAGATCGCCCTCAAGGATGCGCCAGGCCGGCACGATCCGATCGGGATGGGGCGCTGTGTAGTGCATCCACAGTTCGCCGATGTCGGTGGTCGGGACCTGCAGGTCACCGGTCTTGACGGCGAGCACGGTTGTCACGTCGCCTCCGCCCCACTCGCCGCTGCCGTCGCTGCTGCGCACCAGAACGGCGCCGGCGCCCTGGGCGACCCGGAGCGCTTCCAGTGAGAGCGACGGAACGATCTGGCCGTTGAAATTGGCGATGAGCGGCACCGCCCGAATGATGTCGTCCCGGCCGGCGTCGAGGCTGACGGAGCCGGCCCCTGACGCGCGTTCGCCGATGACCGGCAGGCTGACAATGGCGCCCTTGTACTCCCGAAGGACGTCAAGCGGCGGTGTGCCGGAAACAGCGACCCCGGCGTGTTCGACAGGGCGCTGAGCGTTGGCTTCCGCCGTCAGGAAATAGCCCGTGACGGTCGGGCCGCGCGCCATGGCCTGACCCAGCAGTTCGTCATGGTCAGTCAGGGCCGCGATTTCGGAATAGTCGCCCCGGGCCTCAGGGTTCTGCCGCAGGATCTCCACCGCGCGGGCTGGAGAGGTTCGGTCCGGCTCCGAGAAGACGACATCGAAGGCGATCGCGGCCGCGCCTGCATTTGTGAGGGCGTCCGTCAGGCGAACAGCGTCTGTTCGCGGCCATGGCCACTGGCCGAGGCGGCGAATGCTCTCGTCATCGATATCGACGACCCGGACACCGGCGTCCTCATAGGGACGGGGGTAGGCGCGCTGGTAGGTGTCAAAAACCAGATTGCTGATGCTCCCGACGAACGGGGGCGGGAAATTGTGCAGGATCACGAGGAAAAGGGCGACGATCAGGCCCGGACCGGCCGTAGCAATGTATCGCGTAAGCGACAGGCTGGAGCGCGCCAGGCGCGACCCGATTTCCTTCAGCCGCTCTGTCTCCGGCTCCGCCCCCATGCGTCCGCCTCACTCGAAAAAAGCACTGTTCGATTAGTTCATGCGCTTCTCGCGGAACGATGTTAGCCTGACCGTCCCGCTGTTGGGGGATAGACTATCCCCGACATTCTGCAAGCGGTCGGGGGGATTCCATGAAGCGTCCAGCGTACCGTTCCGCCTCGATCTTTCGGGCCGGCTTGTTGCTTTCCGCTGTTGTCGGCTTGTCCGCGGTCACGGTTGAGGGGGTAGCGGCCCAGGATTTTGACGCCGTGCTGGCGGCGCCGGACGATGTGGATCTCAATCTCGACTACGCGCGGCGCGCGGCGGATGCGGGCGATCTCAACGGGGCGGCGGGCGCGCTGGAGCGTGTGCTGATTGCTGACCCGAACCGCCATAGCGCCCGGTTGATGTACGCCGTCGTCCTGTTCCGACTGGATGATCTTCAGGGGGCTCGCGACCAGCTTGACCTGCTTGAGCCGGTGACGCTGACGCCGCTGCAGCGGGCCGAGGCGACCCGGTATCGCGCGCGGATCGAACGCAGTCGGTCAACGACCCGGTTCAGCGGCAGTGCGTCGGCCGCCCTGACCTGGGAGGAGGACGCCGCCGGCGCCCTGACGACCCAGTTCGACTCCCTCATCACACCGCCGGTCAGCGAAGAGGGCGGGGCCGCCGCTTTCACCGCCCGCCTGAATGTCGCGCACGACCTCGATGGCGCCTCGGGCTATGCCGCGTTCGGCTCCATCGGCGGCTATGAGCGCTCGACCTTCGACGGCATCGACGGGAATGTGCGGCGGGGGGACGTGGAAGCCGGCCTGTCCTACACCGGACGATTGAACTCATGGAATGTCAGCGCTGTGGCGCGGGCGCTTGATCTTCTTGATGACCCCTATATGCGGGAAGTCGGGGTCAAGGCGCAGGCCCGCTGGCGGACCAGCAACGCCACGACATTCTCCGTGTCGGGCGAAGCGGTGAGCCAGACCTTCGACGAGCCGGCTGTGGACGCCGTGGCCCTGATCATCGGCGGCGACCGGGACGGCTGGCGCTATGACGTCAACCTCGGCCTGACTCACCGACTGAACGTACGCAGCAGCGTGGGAGTCTCGGTCGGCTGGCAGGACAAGCAGGCCAACTATGAGCCTTTCGGCTACTCCGGTCCGGGCGTCCAGGCGCGCTATGACACCAGCACCCGCCGCGGCCAGTATCTGGCGATCTCCGGAGGCATGCAGTGGCTTGAGTATGACGCGCCAGACCCGGTCTTCATCGGTCTTGGCGCGCCGGTGCGCGAGGATACCCGCAGCTGGGCGCGCGTGGCGGTCGGGGCTCCGATCAGCGCCTTTACGGCTGCCGGCGCGACGGGCGACTGGCGGCAGGATGTGGGGCTCGAGGGCGCGTTGACTTACGGCGCGCGGGAATCCCGGGCGCCGCTCGCTGACTACGACAGCTGGGGCGCTGAACTGCGCCTGACGTGGCGCTTCGGCGCGGCCAACTAGGAGAGATGGTCATGAACTCCGTTCGCACCCTCACCGCCGCGGCCGCCCTGGTCTGCGTCATGTCCGTCGCTTCGGTCGCCCAGGCCCAACAGGCCGTCGGCGTCAACGCCGCGATCCGCAACAGCGTCCGCACCCAACCCGTGGGCGAGAGCGCGCTTCGGCCCGCAGCCCTCAGGGGGCAGGTCCGCACGGGCGATGTCTTCGTCAGCGGCGCGCAGAGCCAGTTGCAGATATTGCTGCGGGACCAGTCGATCTTCACGGTCGGTTCGAATGCCCGCGTGACCATTGACCGCTTCGTAATCGATACGGACCGCAACGCCGCCGGCGCATCCGCCTCGGTCGCGCGCGGGGCATTTCGTTTCGTCTCGGGCCGCAGCGGCGCCCGGGCAGGCGCCGTACGCACGCCCGTCTCCTCGATCGGAGTGCGCGGGACCGTGGTGGAGGCGGTCGTCGGCCCCGACGCCCTGTTCGTACTGGAGGGCCATCCCGGCCTGCCGCCGTTCGCCGGCTCGCCGGATGACGCCACCCTCATCGTCCTGCGCGGTCCCGGACCGCGCGGGGCCGGCTTTGACACGCCCGGCGCAATCGACATCACCAGCGGAGGCTCGACCGTCATCGTCGAACGTCCCGGTCAGGCGATGTTCGCATGGAACGGCGGGACGTTCGGACCCTTCGACCTGTCCGACGAGGCGTCGGCCCGGCTCAGCGCCCTGCTTAGGGCAGCGCCGACATCGAATACGGATTCAGGCCCGGGGGATGTTCTGTCCGCGGGTCTCGACGCCGGCGACGCGGCCTTCTTCGGCGCACGCGGACCCGATCCCGATGCCATCGAGCCGAGCGTCGGATGCGAATCGAGCGGCCCGATCCAGAGCCCCGGCGGTCCAAACGGACCGAGCAGCAGCAGTTGCGGCCATGGCTCCCCGCTGGACCCGATCCCATGATCTGACAGAGAGGAACGGCCATGGCCGTCTCGGACCACGTCGACCTGCCCCGGTTCATCGAGGGCGTGAAGAAGCGGAATCCCGGTCAGGACGAGTTCGTCCAGGCCGTTCAGGAGGTGGCCGAAGACATCTTCGACTTCATCAAGGACAAGGAAGAGTACCACCACTACCAGATCCTGCGCCGCATCGCCGAGCCGGACCGGGTGATCAGCTTCCGGGTCTGCTGGGAGGACGACAAGGGCAATATCCGCGTCCAGCGCGGCTGGCGGGTGCAGAACAACAACGCCATCGGTCCCTACAAGGGTGGCATCCGCTTCCATCCCAGCGTGACCGAGAGCGTGCTCAAATTCCTCGCGTTCGAGCAGACGTTCAAGAACAGCCTGACGGGCCTGCCGATGGGCGGCGGCAAGGGCGGTTCGAACTTCAATCCGAAGGGCAAGTCGGATCACGAGGTGATGCGGTTCTGCCAGTCGTTCATGACCGAGCTCTACCGTCACGTCGGCGCGGACATCGACGTCCCGGCCGGCGACATCGGCGTCGGGGGCCGCGAGATCGGCTATATGTTCGGCCAGTACAAGCGGATCACCAACCAGTTCACCGGCGTGCTCACCGGCAAGGGCCTGTCCTATGGCGGCAGCCTGATCCGCACCGAGGCGACCGGCTACGGGGCCGTGTACTTCCTGAAGGAAATGCTGGGTCACATCGGCCAGGAGGTGGCGGGCAAGACGGCCGTGATCTCGGGCTCGGGCAATGTCGCGACCCATGCCGCGGAGAAGATCGTGCAGCTGGGCGGCAAGGTGCTGACCCTGTCGGATTCACAGGGCTTCATCCACGATCCGGACGGCATCGACCAGGCGAAGATCGATTGGGTCAAGGCACACAAGACCAGGCGGCGCGGCCGGATTTCGGACTATGTCACCGAGTTCCGAAGCGCGACCTATCACGACGGCCAGCGACCGTGGGCGGTGCCCTGCCATGTCGTCTTGCCCTGTGCGACCCAGAACGAGCTGAACGGCGCGGACGCCCGGACCCTTGTGGCCAACGGCTGTATGGCGGTGTCGGAGGGCGCGAACATGCCGACCGATCTGGAGGGCGTGCATGTCTTCAAGGCCGCCGGCATCCTGTATGCGCCGGGCAAGGCCGCCAATGCGGGCGGGGTGGCCGTGTCCGGTCTGGAGATGAGCCAGAATTCCGGGCGGATCGCCTGGAAGGAGGCCGAGCTCCAGCAGCATCTGGTCGACATCATGCGCGGCATTCACCAGCGCTGCGTCGAATACGGCGGCGTGGCCGGGACCCGGCGCATCGACTATGTGCGCGGCGCCAATATCGCGGGCTTCAAGAAGGTCGCCGAGGCGATGCTGGCCTATGGCGTGGTCTGAACCGCCGCCAGGGTGCGAGGCCGGGCGCTGAAGTTCGGGCGCGGCGGCCGCACCGTCGGATGCGAAGGCTCGTGGAAGCTGTGGCAGGTCTCGCAATCCGCCGGCGCCGGCGTCGGCGATTGAGCCGTGGTCTGACCGTGGCATTCGACGCATTCGCTGACCGACGGCAGCAGCAGGTCGGTCGCTGATCCCGACGTAGCGGCGGCATGGCACTGGTTGCAGGACGGCTGGCCCTGTCGGTCGACCCGGTGCTCGCGGACGCTGTGATCGAAGGCCCCGCGACTGAGGAAGTCGCCGGGCAGGCGCACCGGCGTGAACCGGATGGTCGGCGTCCGGAAAATGGTGTGGCAGTCGAAGCAAGCCCCGCGCGGGCCGAAGGCGCCGCCCACTGTGTTCACAGCACTGGCGCCGGCGGGCGAGCCGCCGATGCCCGGTCCGCCTTCGCCGGCCTCTCCCGGACGCCGACGAGCAGTCGGGGCGCCGGCGACGGGGCCGCGGCCCTGCCAGGCCAGTAAGGCGGCGACCACCTGGCCCGGCTCGCCGTGCGGCAACTGGCGCACGCCGCCCGGGGTGGCGAACGACAGGGAGTGACAGCTGGCGCAGTCGCGCTCCATCTGGACCGGCTCGAAACCCGTCTGGTCAGCGTCTGGACGGTGGCAGCTGGCGCAGGTCAGGGCGGCGCCATAGCCGCGCCCGCCCAGCGTCTGGGCCATGCGGGCCGGGCCGCCGCCGGGCGACAGGTGGAGGTCATGCGGAAAGGTCAGGCCAGACGCCTCCCGCGGGCGGCTGTCCAGCGACACCCGCGTCGGACCGGCGGGGCCGGGCAGGGTGGGGCGGAAATTCGGATGGCGGGCCCACGACGGCGCGTCGGCGAGATCCGTGTCCTTCAGCCGGTGGGTCAGTCCCGTGTGGCACTCGATGCAGGTCTGGGTCGGAGTCAGGGTCGGGATCGGCTCGGGCGGACGGCCGGCGACCGGATTGGCGACGTGCTCGACGTGACAGCTGGCACAGCGCTGCTCGGGGATGTTGAAGGTGCGGCGGAAAAAGGCAGTGGCCTGTCCGGTGAAGCCGGCGGGCGGCGGGGTTCCCCAGAGGATGCGGCCGCGCGGGGCGTGGTCCCTGACGAATGACAGCGTGTCCGGCGATCCCGCGCGGCGCACGGACGTCGCCGCGGCGGCCATCATGGCGGGGGTTTGATCGCCGGCGTGGCATGTCTTGCACGAGGCGTCGGTCACCGCGACGAAGGCCTCCTGGTGACAGGCCTGGCAGTCGTCCTCGAGGAAGGCGTGGACCGAGGACAGGGGGCCGCTCGACCACTGCTGGTCCGGATCGATCCGCGCTGTGAGGTGGCCATGGAAGGCCGCCAACGGCCAGATCAGGCAGAGGGCGACGATGCCGAGGCCGAGGGTCCAGGCGATGCGACGGCGGCCGAAGATGCGGGCCTTGGGGATGACGCCGCCGGCGGGCACGCCCGACGAAGATTCCCCCTCGGCCGGTTCGGCTGCGGCGAGGGTGATCAGGATGCGGCCGCCGTCGCCCATCGACGGGGTCAGGATGTGATCGCCGAAGGTCAGACGCGGCGCGCGGCCGACGTCGATATCCGTCCGGGTGACGAACTTGCCGTCGACGCCGAACGGCTCGCGCCCGGCGGAAACAACGCTGACCTGTCCGGGGCCGGACAGGGTCAGGGTGGCGTGATGCAGGCTGACCGCCAGGTCGGGCAGGCGGATCTCGCAGTCCGCGCCGCGTCCGATGCGCGCGACGTCGGTCGGCAGGACCTTTTCCCGAACGATTTCGGCCCCGCTGACGCGGCGTGTGACCTGACGAAGAACAAGGGTCATCGTGCCATCACCAGTAGATGAAGACGCTGAAGACATGGGCGGTGATCGCGGCGATGAGCGCGATGGTGGCGGGCACGTGCACGGCCAGCCAGACGCTCAGCCAGGCGCGGATTTGTAGGTGCCGGCGCACCTGGGACAGGGCGGCGGCCTTCCGCTGAAGCAATTCCTCCATCCGGTCCAGCAACTGCAGTTCGACGTCTGTCGCCTGACGACGCAGGCCGTTCAGCCGCGACAGGGCCCGGCGGTTGCCGCAACCGCCCCGGCCGCCGGAAAGGCGTCGCCAGAGATGCCCGCCGACCCGACTTTCATCCAGCGACATCTGCACCACCCGCGCCTGCGCCTCCGACAGCGGCTGGGCGGCCTCGTTGATCTGGCGGTCCAGCGTCTTGAGGGTCTCCAGCATCTGCTTCTGGGTCGTCTCCCCGCGGTTGCGGCTGAGGTAGCGCGGCAGGATGGCGTAGACGGTGATGCCGAACAGGCCGGACCCGACGACCAGCACCATCAGGGCATAGGCCAGGGTGTGGATGTTCCAGCCGAACTGGAATCCCGAATGCAGGGTGGAGACGACCATGACGGCCAGCCCCAGATAGACATGGGCCGAGACCCAGGCCTTCAGCGACCAGTTTCCAGAGGTGATCGCCCGCTTTCGCAGGCCCAGCAGTGTCAGCCACAGCACCAGTAGCGCCGCGATCGTGCCCGCAGCATAGCCATAGGCGCTGCCGCCGTTCGGACGGGGTTCGGCATCGATCAGGAAGTAGCCGGCGATGGCGATCACGCACAGGGCGCCGGCCCGCCAGAGCCAGCGAAAATTCCGGTATCCCAGGAAACCGTCGTGCTGGGCGGGGTTGGAGCGTTCGCCTGTTTTCGCTGTCTGCGCCAAGGGTCTATTCGCCCCTGTTCATGCGTTTGACGGTGAGGAACTCTTCGGGCGAGACCCGGATCGCGGCTCCGGTCGGACAGGCGCGTACGCAGGCCGGTCCGCCTGACTTGCCGATGCACATGTCGCATTTGATCGCGACCTTGGGCGGCTCCGCGCCCTTGGGCTTGTTCTTCGCGCGCCAGGCCTTGTCGGGTTCGCCGGGGCCGGGTCCGGCCCCGAACAGCATCCAGGAGATCAGGTCCGGCTTCTTCGGCGGCCGCGAGTCCATGCGGATCACGTCATAGGGGCAGTTCCGCTGGCAGTTGCCGCAGCCGATGCAGGTCTCGTCGATGAAGACCTCGCCGTCCGGCCCGCGGTGGATCGCATTGGGCGGACAGTCGGTCATGCAATACGGATGCTCGCAGTGCCGGCACGAGGTCGGGACGTGCAGGTGGGCGTAGGTCCGGCCCGCCTCGCGGTCGAGACGCGACAGGCCGTCGTGGACGTCGGCGCAGGCCTTTTCACAGTTGTCGCAGCCGATGCAGAGCGTCTCGTCGATCAGCAGGACGTCCGTCGCCTCGCCAATGCCCTGGTCGACGAGGAAGTCGGCCACGGCGCTGTACATGTCGACGACGTCCCCGAACTTGCCCTTCTGCTCCTCGATATAGCCGTTGACCTTGCGGCGGTCGGCCATGTCGGCGCGGAGTTTCTCCTCCAGTTCGGGCTTGCGCTTCAGCAGGGCGCGGAAGCGGTCGCCGTCCAGCCTGACCACTTCGGAGCGAATCGCGGCCTGGACCGTGGCGCTGCGCCGGCCGCCATCGACCAGGGCCATTTCGCCGACGTAGGAGCCGGCCGGGAGATAGGACAGGAAGACCGGCTTTCCGCCGATCTCCTTCTCGACCACCATACTGCCCGAGCGGACGACAAAGATGTCGTAGCCGTCCTCGCCCTCGCGGATGATCGCTTCGCCGGTCTTCACCTGACGGATTTCCGCCGTTTCGAGCACATCGGTCAGATCTGCGGGCGTCAGGCCCGAGCCGAACATCTGCAGCAGCTGGCGTTCGGTGGTGATGCGGTTGACGGTGTCGCGCGCCTCCTTGACCGAGGCCATCAGGCGCAGGGCGGCCATACGCGGAATTTCCAGCAGGATGCTGGGCTCCGCCGCCCGCACCGTGGCGCCGCGCGGACGGCCGGAGATCAGACCGACCTCGCCGACGATTGACCCACGCGGGATCGGCACCGTCATCCGCTTCTTGCCGCTGCCGACCTCGACCTCGACCGATCCGGAGGCGATCCCGAACAAGGATGAGCCGATCGAGTTGCGCTTGAAGATGATGTCGCCCGACGAATAGGCGCGCACCTCGGAATCCAGCAGGAACTCGCGCATCTGCAGCGGCGACAGCCCGCGCAGGATCTCGATTTCCTGACGCAGGAACTCCAGCCACTGGGCGACGGACCGGTTGCCGGGCAGACCCTTGAGGCGGGCCTCGAGAATCGGCTCGTCGGCGGGTTTCAGATCAACAGCGCCGCCGATGTACTCGACGACGTCATAGCCCTGGTTGATGCAGTGTTTGATCAGCGGATAGCCTGCCAGGGCTCCGATGACATAGACGCCCGGCACGGTGCTTTCGAACGTCGGCGACAGTTTGGGAAAGGCTTCGCGGGCGGCGCTGGTGAACTCCAGCCCGATCGATTCCACGAACTTGCGCGGGGGCGCCGAACCCAGTCGGGCGATGACGCGATCGCACTGGAATCGCGTCGCCCCTTCCGGGGTATCGACGGTGATCCAGCCCGGCTCGATCAGGGTCGTCTCGGCGGTGGTCAGCAAGGTGATGTGGCCGGCTTCCTGGGCGGCGAGCAGGGCCTTGGCGTTGGCTTCCTTGGCCCGGGCGAAGTCGGCGCCGCGGTTGACCAGGGTCACTGTATTACCCTGGGCCCGGTCGGCGATCAGGCCGAGAGCGTTCTCTATGCCGGCGTCACCTCCGCCGACGACGCAGATGTGCTCGTCGACATATTCGGCGGGGTCGTCGAGCTGGTACTGGACATGGGACAGCCCGCCCCCTTCGCAGGACATCAGGTTGGGATTGCCCTGGGTGCCGATGGCCAGAACGATCGTCTCGGCGCGGACCACGGAGCCGTCAGACAGGGCGATGCTGAAGTTGCCCTTGGCGCCGGTGATGGACTTCACCTCGGCGTGGTAGCGGACGTTGACCTTGTGCTTCGCCGCCTCGCTGGACCAGGTGTCGAGGATGGTCTCGCGCTTGCCGGGCTCGAAACTGACGTCGGCGCGCACGACCAGCTGGCTGGGCGTGGCCATGATGTGCTTGCCACGCTGGTAGCGGAAGATGGTGTCCGACAGATGGTCCGATTTCTCGAGCAGGATGTGGCTCACGCCGCGGGCAGCCGCGTGCGCGGCCGCACTCAGGCCGGCGGGCCCAGAGCCCAAGATGGCGATCCGATGGACCCCCTCCACCACGTCCCCCCGTACCGCGCCTGGACCGCACACGGCCTGTCATGCCGCACCGGTCCGTCCCCCCGCGCAGCTTTACCATAGGTGTGCTCCTCGCTACAGTACAGGTCGGGTGGCGGAGCATATTGAATGAGCGCGGAAATCGGCCAACTGGCTCTGATCCTCGCCTTCATGCTCGGACTGATCCAGGGGCTGGCTCCCTTGCTGGGCGCCCACCGTGGCGATTCCGTTCTGATGTCCCTCGGACGCGCCTCCGCCCTGCTGCAGATGTTCTTCGTGGCTCTGGCCTTCGGAGCCCTCGCCACGGCCTATTTGACGATGGACTTCTCCATCGAACTGGTCGCCAAACACAGTCACAGCACCCAGCCGCTGGCCTACCGGTTCGCCGCGACCTGGGGCAGCCATGAAGGCTCCATGCTGCTGTGGGTGTTGATCCTTGCCCTGCACGGCGGGGCGATCGCTTACTTCGGCGGCACGCTGCGTGAGACGCTGCAAGCGCGGGTGCTGGCGGTGCAGGGGATGCTGAGCGCGGCCTTCATCGGCTTCTGTCTGTTCACCTCCAATCCGTTCTCGCGGCTGAGCCCGATCCCGCTCGACGGAACCGAGCTGAACCCGCTGCTGCAGGACCCCGGCCTGGTGATGCATCCGCCGCTCCTCTACCTCGGCTATGTCGGCTTTTCGGTCGCCTTCTCCTTTGCCGTTGCGGCCCTGATTGAGGGGCGGGTGGATGCGGCCTGGGCGCGGTGGGTGCGGCCTTGGGTGCTGTCGGCCTGGATATCGCTGACCGTCGGCATCGCCCTGGGCAGCTGGTGGGCCTACTACGAGCT
>NZ_DDRM01000038.1:199-10874 GCF_002343105.1 Brevundimonas sp. UBA2416 | reverse complement strand
TGGGGCGGCTGGTGGTTCTGGGATCCTGTCGAAAACGCCTCGCTGATGCCCTGGCTGATGGGCACGGCCTTGCTCCATTCGGCTCTGGTCCTGGAAAAGCGGGGCGCCCTGATCAGCTGGACCATCCTGCTGGCGATCATGACCTTCTCGCTGAGCATGATCGGCACCTTCCTTGTGCGGTCGGGGGTTCTGACCAGCGTCCATGCCTTTGCGGTGGATCCCGAGCGTGGGGCCTACATCCTGGTCTTCATCCTCATCGCCACCGGTTCTGCGCTGGGTCTCTACGCCTGGCGGGCGCCGGCGATGCGGACCGGGGCCATGTTTTCGCCGCTGTCGCGCGAGGCCGGGATCACCCTGAACAACCTGTTCCTGCTGGCGGCCACCGCGACGGTGTTCCTTGGCACCTTCTATCCGGTGTTCATCGACGTCCTGAGCGGCGACAAGATTTCGGTGGGCCCGCCGTACTATAATCTGACCTTCGTGCCGCTGTTCATTCCGTTGCTGGTGCTGGTTGCGTTCGGGCCGATGCTGAACTGGAAGCGCGATACCGCACGCGCTGTGCTGATGCGGCTGCGCTGGCCGATCGGCGTCTCGGTCGTCGCGGCGGCCGCAGGGGTCGCGGTGTTCGGGATCGCCGACGTCGGGGCCGCGCTGGGGATTGCACTGGGTGTCTGGCTGATCGTGGCGGCCTTCATGCTGCTGGCGCGACGTTGGGGGATCGGCCGGAAGGGCGCCGAAACCGGGCGGCTGATCCGCACCACGCCGCTGGCCTTCTGGGCGGTGGCGGTCGCACACGCCGGGCTTGGCGTCACCACGATCGGCGTCACGGCGATCACGGCCTGGACGGACAGCGAGGTCGTGACCATGAACCCGGGCCAGACCATCGAGTTCGCTGGTCGACAGATCACGCTGGATGCGCTGGGGCCGGGCAGGGGCCCGAACTATCAGGCGGATCAGGCGCGCTTCCGTGTCGAGGGCAGGGGGCAGCCGTTCCTGATGGTGTCGGAGAAGCGCTTCTATCCGTCCAGTCAGACCCAGACGACCGAGGCGGGCATCCGCGGCGAGGCGATGGGCAATCTCTATATTTCCGTGGGTGAGAGCGCGACGCCCGGAGCGGCGACGGTCCGGCTCTGGTGGCATCCGCTGGTCGGCTGGATCTGGGGCGGGACCATGATCATGGCCTTCGGCGGCGTGCTGTCGCTGTCGGACCGGCGGACGCGGCTGGCCATGCCCGCCCGCAAGGCGGCGCCGGTCAAGGCCACGGAGGCGGCGACATGAGACGGCTGGCCTTCATCGTTCCGATCCTGCTGTTCCTGATGGTCGCCGCGGCCCTCGGTCTGGGTCTGCGCCGCGATCCCAGTATCCTGCCGTCCATGTTGATCGACCGGCCGATCCCGACCTTCGATCTGCCGGGCCTGACGCCCGAGGACACCGTGGGGCTGGCGTCCACGGATTTCACCGGCAAGCCGGTGCTGCTCAACGTCTTCGCCTCCTGGTGCGTCGCCTGCGTCATCGAGCATCCGATGCTGCTGCGGCTCCAGGCGCAGGGCGTGACCATTCACGGACTGGACTGGAAGGATGAGCCCTCGGCCGGTGCGGAATGGCTGGCGCAGCGGGGCAATCCCTACACCCTGATCGGGTCGGACCCGAACGGCCGCACCGGCATCGATTTCGGCGTCACGGGCGCCCCCGAGACCTTCGTCATCGACGGCCATGGTCGGGTTCGCTACCGCCACGTCGGTCCGATCACGCCGGAGGTCTGGACTGAGACCCTGCAGCCCATGATGGACCGGCTGGAGCGCGAGACATGAGACGCTTCGTCCTCGGACTGTTCTGCGCCCTGCTGGTCGCCGGACCCGTCGCGGCGGTCCTGCCGGAGGAGCAACTGACTGACCCGGCGCTTGAGGCAAGGGCGCGGGAGATCAGTCAGGAACTGCGCTGCGTCGTCTGCCAGAACCAGTCGATCGACGACTCCGACGCCCCGCTCGCCGCCGACCTGAGGGCTATCGTGCGCGAGCGGCTGACCGCCGGAGACACCAATGAAGAGGTGATGGCCTATATCGTCGCCCGTTACGGCAATTTCGTGCTGCTCAAGCCGCCGCTCGATGTGCAGACCATCCTGCTGTGGAGCGCGCCCCTGCTGGTGCTGATCCCCGGAGGGTTGGGGCTGGCCCTGTATCTGCGCCGTCGCAACCGGACCGGCGCGGCCGATCCCACCCCCTTGTCGGCCGAGGAGCGAAGTGCGCTCGCCGGCATACTGAAAGTCGATGACGCGTCATGATCCTCTGGATTGTCCTGACCCTGATGATCGCCCTGGCCGTGGTCGGCCTGGCCATACCGCTGATCCGGCCGGGCGGAGTTCTGGACCGGCGGACGACCTCCGCAGAGGTGCTGAAGGCGCAGCTGGCCGATCTGGACCGTCAGGCCGAGGCCGGAACAGCGCCGCCCGAGGACATCGCGGCCCTGCGTCTGGAGGTCGAGCGCCGGGCGCTGGCTGAAGGGGTGGAGACCAAGCCGACCGGCCGGCCGTTGGGCGAAAAGGCCCTGATCCGGCTGGCGCTGGGACTGGCGGCCGTCGTCGCCCTGGGCGGCGCCGGGCTTTACGCCCTGCTGGGCCGGCCCGATCTTCCGGGCGCCGGAGCGCGCAGCACAGCCATGGCGGCGACCCCGGCTGATGCGGCGCATGACGGCACGGACGTCCAGGCCATGATCGTCCAGCTGGAGACCCAGCTTCGCCAGACGCCCGAAGATGTCGACGGCTGGCGGATGCTCGGCTGGTCCTATTTCCAGACGGGCCGGTTCGCCGAGGCGGCCGAGGCCTATGGCCGGGCGGCGACGCTGGAGCCGACCAACGCCGAGCATTTCTCGGCCCAGGGCGAGGCGCTGGTGCAGGCCGGGGGAGGGCAGGTGACACCGCCCGCTCTGACGGCCTTCCGGGGTGCCCTGCGCGCCGACCCGCAGGACCCCCGCGCGCGCTATTTCGTGGCCGTGGAGATGGATCAGCGCGGCGAGCGGGAAGCGGCGATGACGGCCTGGATCGACCTGATCAACTCCGCCCCGCCGGGCGCGCCCTGGGCAGCCGAGGTCCGGGCCTTTGTCGAGGATCTGGCGCGCGAGCGGGGACAGAACATTTCGGGCCGTCTGCGTCCGGCGCCAGCGGGAGCACCCGCCGCGGCAGCGGTCCCGCCCGGCATTCCGGGTCCGACAGCGGCCCAGATCGCGGAGGCCCAGAATATGGCCCCGGCCGATCAGCAGGCCATGATCCAGGGCATGGTCAGCGGCCTTGAAGAGCGGCTCAGGGCGTCGCCCCGCGATCGCGACGGCTGGGTGCGGCTGATGCGGGCCCGGATGGTGCTGGGCGACAGCGCGGCGGCGACGACCGCGTATCGCAACGGGATGAGGGCCTTTGCCGACTCGCCGACCGAGCAGGCCGCCCTGACCGAGGCGGCGCGGGGCCTTCGCGTGCCGGGCGCCTGATCGAGCGGACTATCGCGAGGCGCGACCTCGCGTGACAAGAAACAGCGTTCCGGTTCAAGGTGCCGCGCGAGTGGGGGCCGGGCGTAATGACCGAGGCATCGTTACAGGACGCGATCCTGTCTGCGGTCAGCCAGCCGCTGGTCGCCGGCGCAATTGCGGCCGGCGCCGCCCTCATCGCGCTCTTCGCCCTGCTGGGCCGCCGTCGGCGTCCGTCCGCGACCGTCCGACCGGCCGCTGCGTCTGAACCCGCCGATCCAGTACCGCATTCCCCCTCCGCACCGCCCGTCGCCGTGACGGTCGCCGCTCCCGTATTGGAAAAGACGATGACCAAGGCCTCGGATCTGTTTGTCGCCTGTCTGGAGGAGGAGGGCTGCGAATATGTCTTCGGCGTTCCCGGCGAGGAGAACCTCGACTTCCTCGACAGCCTGTCGCGCAGCAGCAAAATCAAGCTCATCCTGACCCGGCATGAGCAGGGGGCCGGCTTCATGGCGGCCACCTACGGACGGCACACGGGCAAGGCCGGGGTCTGTCTGGCGACCCTGGGGCCCGGCGCGACCAATCTGGTGACCGCCGCGGCCTACGCCCAGCTGGGCGGGATGCCGATGCTGATGATCACCGGCCAGAAGCCGATCAAGTCGTCGAAACAGGGCCGGTTCCAGATTCTCGACGTCGTCGACATGATGCGGCCGATCACCAAATTCACCCACCAGCTGGCCTCGGCCGACAACATCCCGGCGAGGGTGCGCGAGGCGGTGCGGCTGGCCCAGGAGGAGAAGCCGGGCGCGACCCATCTGGAGTTCCCGGAGGACATTGCCCACGAACAGACGACGTCGCCGGTCATCGTCGCCAGCCAGGTCCGGCGCCCCGTGGCCGACGACAAGTCGATCCGCATAGCCGTCGACCGTATCGCCCGGGCGAAGTCGCCGCTGCTGATCATCGGCGCCGGCGCCAACCGCAAGCTGACCAGCCGGATGCTGACCGAACTCGTTGAAAAGACCGGTATTCCCTACATCACCACCCAGCTGGGCAAGGGGGTGATCGACGAGCGGAACCCGAAATACCTGGGCTGCGCGGCGCTGTCCTCCGGCGACTTCGTGCACCGGGTCATCGAGGCCGCGGACGTCATCATCAACGTCGGCCATGACGTGATCGAGAAGCCGCCCTTCTTCATGAAGCCGGGCGGCTGCGACGTCATCCATATCGGCTTCCGCACGGCCGAGGTCGATCCGGTCTATTTCCCGCAGATCGAGGTGGTCGGGGATATCGCCAACGCCATCTGGCAGATCAAGGAGAGCCTGTCGGCCCAGCCGCACTGGAGCTTCGATCCCATGGTCCGGGCGCACCGGGCGGAGCTGGATCACACTGCGGCGGCCGTTGGCGACCTGCGCTGCCCGGTCTATCCGCAGTACCTCGTGGACCAGGTCCGCAAGGTGATGCCGTCGGACGGAATCCTGTGCCTCGACAATGGCGTCTACAAGATCTGGTTCACGCGCAGCTATCCGGCCCACATGCCCAATACTTTCCTGGTCGACAATGCGCTGGCAACCATGGGGGCGGGCCTGCCGTCTGCGATGGCGTCGAGCATGGTCTTCCCCGACCGCAAGGTCATGGCCGTCTGCGGCGACGGCGGCTTCATGATGAACAGCCAGGAGTTGGAGACCGCCGTCAGGCTGAAGTTGAACCTCGTGGTGCTGATCCTGAACGACAACAGCTACGGCATGATCCGCTGGAAACAGGCCAATATGAGTTTCCAGGACTGGGGCCTGACCTATGGCAACCCCGACTTCGTCAAATACGCCGAGAGCTACGGGGCCCAAGGGCATCGGGTGACCTCGGCAGAGAGTATGCCGGCCCTGTTGAAACAGTGCCTTGATACGCCGGGGGTTCATGTGGTCGAGGTGCCCATCGACTACGCCGACAATGATCGCATCCTCAACAAGGATGTCCGCGAACTCAGCGCGGCCTTGCCGGTTTAATCTCCAGTCCCCCCGCCGGAGCCGTCCCATGCCGTCCCTGAAAGCCTCCTATCCGCTCTACCTGGCCAATGAGGCGATCTCGCCCAACCAGGAACTGGAGGTGACCGACAAGTATTCGGGCAAGGTGGCGACGCGCGTGGCAATGGCTGACGCCACGATGATCGACCGTGCCATCGGCGAGGCGGTCAAGGCGACGGAGCCCATGGCCCGGATGGCGGCCTATGAGCGGCAGGCGGTGCTGGCCCACTGCGTCAAACGCTTTCAGGAGCGGGCCGACGAACTGGCCTACGCCCTGTGCATCGAGGCCGGGAAGCCGATCAAGGATTCGCGCGGCGAGGTGACCCGGCTGATCGACACCTTCCGCATCGCGGCGGAGGAGTCGGTGCGCATGACCGGCGAGGTCCAGCCGCTGGACATCTCGGCCCGCGCCCGGGGTTATCAGGGGATGTGGAAGCGGGTGCCGATCGGGCCGTGTTCCTTCATCTCCCCGTTCAACTTCCCGCTCAACCTGGCGGCGCACAAGATCGCGCCGGCGCTGGCGGTCGGCTGCCCGTTCGTGATGAAGCCGGCTTCGCGCACGCCGCTGGGCGCGCTGATCATCGGCGAGGTGCTGGCCGAGACCGATCTCCCGAAGGGGGCCTTCTCCATCCTGCCGGCGACGCGCGACGGCTCGGACCTGTTCACCACCGATGATCGCCTCAAGCTGCTGTCCTTCACCGGCTCGCCCGAGGTGGGCTGGGCGCTGAAGGCGAAGTCCGGCAAGAAGAAGGTGGTGCTCGAACTGGGCGGAAATGCCGCCGTTATCGTCGACAGCGACAGCGATCTGGAGGACGCCGCCGAGCGGATCATCTTCGGCGCCTTCTACCAGTCGGGCCAGTCCTGCATCGGAGTGCAGCGCATCCTGATCCACGACGACATCTTTGGTCCGATGCGCGACCTGCTGGTGAAGAAGGCGAAGGCCCTGATCTGCGGCGATCCGCGTGAGGAGACCACCTTCATCGGTCCGATGATCGACGAGAAGGAGGCGAGCCGGCTCGAGGCCTGGATCAATGAGGCCCGCGCCGCCGGAGCGACCGTTCTGTGCGGCGGCAACCGCACTGGCGCCATGCTGGACGCGACCCTGCTGGAAGGCGTCGGGCGCGGCCTGAAGATCCGGGAGGAGGAGGCCTTCGGCCCGGTCGCCATCCTGTCCCGCTTCGCGGATTTCGAGGCGGCCCTCGCGGAGGTGAACGATTCCAGGTTCGGCCTGCAGGCGGGCATCTTCAGCCGCGACATCCACAAGGCCATGCGGGCCTGGGACGTGCTGGAGGTCGGCGGCATCCTGATCGGCGACGTGCCCAGCTATCGTGTCGACAACATGCCGTATGGCGGAGTGAAGGACTCCGGGCTCGGCCGCGAGGGCGTGAAATTCGCCATGGAGGACATGACCGAAATCCGCAATCTGGTCATCCGCCAGCGGCCGGTGGAAAGCGCCCCGGCGTCCGCGCCGCACGCCGCGGAGCCGGCGCCGGTCCAGCCCTCGCCGCCGCCGCCCGGCCGCACGGGCTGGTTCGGACGGAAGACCTGAGCGCGGCGGCTTCCGTCGCAAGCGACGCTCAGAAGCATGAACTCTTTGTCACGCGGCGGCAGGTTGTGACGCCCGTCCGGCTGGGCCATGGTTCACCGAACCGGGTGGGATCCCCTGAGGAGAATTGCATGCGTATCCGTATGATGTTGGCCGGCGTGGCAGCGGCGGGCCTGATGGCGTTTCCGGCGATGGCCCAGGAAGGCCAGTATGCGCCGCAACTGACCCGGATCATCGATGAGGCCGCCCAGGGAACCTGCCTCGCCGCCCTGATGGCTCAGTCCCTGCTGGACGCCTGCAACGCCCAGATCGCCGGAATGTCGCCCGCACTCCAGGCGCTCGGAGCGATCGAGACCATGACCTTTGTCAGCGCCCAGGACACGCCCGATGGCAAGGTAGAGACCTATAGCGTCAAGTTCGCCAGCGGTCAGACGATGAACTGGTTCATCGGCCAGGAGCGCGACGGCAAGTTCACCGTCGTCGGCGCCGGGGGCTAGGGTATTGGTCGCAGGCGCAGCGGCGGGACTTTTTCTGGCCGGACTGATCG
This sequence comes from Brevundimonas sp. UBA2416, assembly GCF_002343105.1. Taxonomy (NCBI): domain Bacteria; kingdom Pseudomonadati; phylum Pseudomonadota; class Alphaproteobacteria; order Caulobacterales; family Caulobacteraceae; genus Brevundimonas; species Brevundimonas sp. UBA2416. The sequence goes on along the minus strand of NZ_DDRM01000038.1, from coordinate 3,310 downwards.
GGATCGCGGCGAGTCCGCAGACACCCCCGATCTTCAATCCCGGCGCGCCCGGCGCTCCGTCGCGCGTGATCAGCGCCGCGGAGGCGGCCGCACTCGGCCGCACCAGCTTTACGGCCGACGACGTCGCCTTCATGCAGCACATGATCGTCCACCACGCCCAGGCGGTGGAGATGGTCGAATTTCTGCAGACGCGGGGAACCCACCCGACCGTGCGGCGACTGGGCCAGCGGATTGCGCAAAGTCAGGAGGCCGAGATCGCCCTGATGCGCGGCTGGTTGTCCGATCGCGGCCTTCCGCTGGAGATGCCGGACATGGGCGGCGGTCACGCCGGTATGGATCATTCGGCCCATGCGGGCCACGCCATGCCGCCTTCCGATACGCCGATCATGCCCGGCATGCTGTCGCCGGCGCAGATGCAGGCGCTCGCGGCCGCGAGCGGGCCGGCTTTTGACCGCCTGTTTCTCGAAGGCATGATCCGCCACCATCAGGGCGCGCTCGATATGGTCGACGCCCTGATGGCCCAGCCGGGCGCAGCGGAAGATACAATGCTGTCCGACTTCACCACCTCCGTCGTGGGCGACCAGTCGGCGGAAATTCTGCGCATGCAGTCCCTTTTGTCTGACCTCTGAACCCCTTCCCGAAGGAGCGGCCATGAACGTTCGCAGCACCCTGCTTTCCACCGTCGCCGTTCTCGGCGTCCTGCTGGGGGCCAACGGAGCCCTGGCGCAGGCAACGGGACCAGGCGATGTCCAAGTGATCCGGGCCGACGGCCGCAGCACCCTGTCGCCCGGTCTCGCCGACGCCGGCCAGCTGGCGTCCGGGATGGTTCTGGAGCACTCCGTCGGCATGGCCCCGGGGTTCGCGGACCCTGACATCGGCTTCTCGCCGCCGACCAGCCGGGAAGAGGGCGAGGCGATGATGGCCCGGGCGAACGGCAATCCCAATTTCAGTCCGCTGGGCAGGGCCAACACAGACCTCGCGATGTCGAATGGCCGCCTGTTCGTCGGCAATTTCAACGGCTTCAATGCCTACGATGTCTCCGGTGACGGCGCGCCGCGGCTGGTCATGTCGGTGGTTTGCCCCGGTGGCCAGGGCGACGTCTCGGTCCACGGCGACCTGTTGTTCATGTCGGTCGAGGAGAACCGTGGCCGTTTGAACTGCGGCTCCGCGACGAACGAGGATGACGTGACCAGCCAGCGGTTCCGCGGCCTGCGCATCTTTGACATCAGCGACCTCAACGCGCCGCGCCAGATCGCCGCCGTCCAGACCTGCCGCGGATCGCATACCCACACGCTGGTCCCGCATCCGACGGACGCCAATGTCCTCTATGTCTACAACTCGGGCACGGCGGACGTGCGCGGCGCGGCGGAGCTGTCCATCTGCACTGACGGCCAGCCGGATCAGAACCCCGAGACCGCCCTGTTCTCGATCGATGTGATCAAGGTGGAACTGGACCGGCCGCAGGATGCCGCGATCGTCAACCGCCCGCGCATCTTCGCCGACAGCCAGACCGGCCGTGTCGCCGGTCTGTGGCGCGGCGGCCGGGCCGGAATCGCGACCCAGAACACCGCCCAGACCAACCAGTGCCACGACATCACCGTCTTCCCCGAAATCGGGCTGGCGGCCGGCGCGTGCAGCGGCAACGGCATCCTGCTGGACATCTCCGATCCGGAAAATCCGCGCCGGACCTCGGACATCTTCGATCCGGACATGGCCTATTGGCACTCGGCCACCTTCAACAACGCCGGCGACAAGGTCGTCTTCACCGATGAGTGGGGCGGCGGCATCGGCGCCCGTTGCCAGGCCACGAACCCCGCGACCTGGGGCGCCAATATGGTCGCGACCATCGAGAACCGGACGCTCGCGGGCAAGAGCTTCCACAAGCTGCCGAGCGCCCAGGGCGCGACCGAGAACTGCGTCGCTCACAACGGGACGATCATTCCGGTCCCGGGCCGCGACCTGATGGTCCAGGCCTGGTACCAGGGCGGCGTCTCGATCATGGACTTCACCGATCCCGCCAGGCCGGTCGAGATCGCCTACTTTGATCGCGGTCCGATCGATGCCAACCGCCTGTATGTCGGTGGGTCGTGGTCGGCCTACTGGCTCAACGGCCGGATCTATTCGAGCGAGATCGTTCGCGGCCTCGACGTGCTGCGCCTGGTTCCGAGCGAACATCTGTCCGCGGCCGAGATCGCCGCGGCCGAGGCCGTGACGGCGGCGACGGTCAATCCCCAGACCCAGACGCGCATCACCTGGGCCGACAGCCCCGACGTGGCGGGCGCCTATCTCGACCAACTCGGCCGGGCAGGCGGCATTGAGGCGGAACTCGCCACGCAGGTCCGGGCCGGGATAGATCAATGGCGTCGGGGCGGCCGCACCGACCGACGTGGTTCGGCGGAACTCGCCCGGGTTCTCAATGAGGCTTCGGGCAAGGCGACGGGGCTCAACAAGACGCGGTTGAAGGCGCTGGCGGACCTGTTCGAGCGCCGGGGCCGCTAGGAGGCGGACCGAGCGAAGGCGGGTTGCTTCACAGGGTGCTGTCAGTCCAACGACAACCCGTCTCCGCCCGGGGCAGGCAGGGCCCGGGAACCCATCCCTGCGCCGCGAGCGTCTCCAACCAGCTCGGCTGGCCCTACCGCCACGCCATTTTGGCCGACAGAGCCTCGGGATGCCTTGAAGGCCCTGCCTTCGATCGACGGGATGCGGTCGACCTGACTTGCCGGCGCATGCCCGGTTTCGTGGACGACGGCCGGAGCGGGCTAATCGTCATGGCCGCTGACGACCCCGTATTCGCCGCGTTCATGAATAATGTTGGCGCGACCGACAAGAAGGTCGTCAACCCTGCCGATGCGCTGCACATCCTTATCCTTGTAGGGCAGGGAATGCAGGATGTAGCGCATCGCGTTGAGCCGGGCGCGCTTCTTGTCATCTGACTTCACCACCGTCCACGGGCTGTCGGCGGTATCGGTGTGGAAGAACATCGCTTCCTTGGCCTTGGTATAGTCATCCCACTTGTCGAGCGAGGCCAGGTCGATCGGCGACAGCTTCCACTGTTTGAGCGGGTGTACCTCGCGTTCCTTGAAGCGGCGACGCTGCTCCTTGCGACTGACC
>NZ_DDRM01000038.1:0-173 GCF_002343105.1 Brevundimonas sp. UBA2416 | reverse complement strand
GTGTGGAAGAACATCGCCTCCTTGGCGCGGGTGTAGTCGTCCCACTTGTCGAGGCTGGCGAGATCCACCGGGGAGAGTTTCCACTGCTTGAGCGGATGGACCTTCCGTTCCTTGAAGCGGCGGCGCTGTTCCAACTGGCTGACCGAGAACCAGAACTTGATCAGGTGGATGCC
>NZ_DDRM01000030.1:8659-8811 GCF_002343105.1 Brevundimonas sp. UBA2416 | reverse complement strand
TCGCATTGGTTATGAGCGCGTTAAGGAAGCGCCCGATCTGCTTAAGAGAGTGTTACCGGATAGGGTGAGTCGCGCCCGAGGCCACGAATTTCGTTAACCTTGAGCGCAAATTTCAGTGTGTGGACCAACGAAAAAGGGCGGCTCTTTCGAGC
>NZ_DDRM01000030.1:8161-8510 GCF_002343105.1 Brevundimonas sp. UBA2416 | reverse complement strand
GGAAAAAGGGCGGCTCTTTCGAGCCGCCCTTTCCGTCTTGATGCCTCCGGGTCTTACCAGGGGCGATAGTTCAGGCCCACGAAGAAGCGCGTGCCGTAGGGGTCCTGGCTGCTGATCAGACCACCACCGAGGTAGGGGCGCTGTTCGGCATCGAACGCGTTGACCACACCCATGCGGACCGAGAGGTCGTCCGCGGCGTTCCAGCGCACCGTGAAGTCGTGACGGGCGAAGTTGCCGGTGTCGTAGGTGTTGAACGGACGCGTGTCGAGGTTGCCGAGGTTGTCGCGGAAGTTGGTGCTGTCCTGGGCAGTCTGCCAGTCCACGCTCCAGTTGACGCTCCAGATGTCGT
>NZ_DDRM01000030.1:947-8042 GCF_002343105.1 Brevundimonas sp. UBA2416 | reverse complement strand
TCCAGTTGACGCTCCAGATGTCGTTCGGCGACCAGGTCAGCGACGACGTCAGGCGGACACGCGGGAAGAAGATCGTGCTTCCCACTTCCGTACCGTCGGTCGGATCGGCGACGTTGGTGAAGTTCTCCTGCTCGATCAGCCACAGACCACCGACGCGGTAGTCGAAGCGACCCCAGTTGCGGCCGAACACTTCTTCGGTGTCCAGCGAGTAACGGGCCGAGAAGTCCAGACCACGGGTGGTCAGGGCCGCCAGGTTGACCGGCTGCTGGATGAAGCCGCCGATCGGGTCGCCGGCGGGAGCGCCGACGCCGAACGGGATGGTCGGGTTGTTGCGGAACACCGAGCCACAGGCGTCGGGGTTCAGCGAGGCGCCGCTGACGCAGGCGGCCGCAAGGGCAGGCGCGTTCGGGAACACGATCACCCGCGACAGTTCAATCTCGTAGTAGTCGAGAATGATGCTGAGGTTCGGGAACCAGCGGGGCTGCAGCACGGCCGAGACGGTGAAGCTTTCCGACTCTTCCGGCGTCAGGTCGACGTTGCCCCGGATCACGCCGGCGATGCCGGAGGTGTAGATCGGGTTGAAGTCGTCCAGGTTGGTCGCGGTGGCGCCGGCGAAGTCGAAGGAGAAGCCGGCGGCCGTGGCCAGAGCCGTACAGTTGGCGATCCGGTTGGCCCGGACTTCGGGGTTCTGCGCGGCGATCTGCAGGGTGGTGCAGGCGTCAACGAAGGCGTTGGCGAACGTCTGGCTGGCGGGAGCGAAGTTTTCCGACAGGTTGGGCGCGCGGAACGAGGTGTTGAAGCTGGTCTTGAACGCGATGTCCTGGATCGGACGCCAGACCAGGTTGATGCCGTAGACGTCGCCCTCACCGGCGGTGGTGTAGTCGAACGAACGGTAGGAACCGCTGAGTTCGGCGTACTCGCCCAACCAGCTGTCACGGAACAGCGGGATCGAAAGTTCGGCGAACCATTCCTTCGACTCGTATTCGGCGGCGGCGAAGTCGGCGCCGGTGTTCATGAACAGCAGGCGATCGCCGGTGCTGCGCGTGCGGCCGAGACCTTCGGTGAACTCCCGGCGGTATTCAGCGCCGATGGCCATGCCGATCTCGCCGGCGCCCCAGAAGTCCCAGAGCTGGCCGGAGATGACCGCCAGGCCCTGATCCTGCTGGTTGACGTGCGAGACGTTGATGACCGCATCGACATAGTCCAGGGCCGCCTGGCTCTGGTTGCCGTCGCCGAACACGTTCAGCGGCTGGCACTGGTTCACCGCGGCGGCGAACTCGGCGTTGGACAGGGCAGCGTTGCCGCCTGGGAAGTTGCCACGCACATAGTCGTCGAGGTCCCCGAAGCCCGGTGTCAGAAGGTTCTGGGCCGCGATCCGACGTGCGCGGCAGACGATTTCGCCCGGCCGGCCGTTCACGATACCGGCGGCGTCCACGACTGCGTCAGCGGCGAGGGCGAAGCGTTGGACGTCAACACCGCGCTCGAAGTTGATGTTGGTGGCTTCGCCCGAGGTCCAGGACAGATCCCAGTCGATGTTCTTGATGAAGCCGACCTGATCCAGGTCGCCGCTCAGGGCCAGGACGTAGCGCTCGATTTCACGCGTGTTGTCCTGGCTGCGTTGCGGGCCGAACATCGAGTGACGGGCCCACTGACGCGAGACCGCCGCACCAGCTGCGGTGCCTTCCGCGTTGGCGTTGGCGGTCCAGTTCTGGACCATGTTCGCCGTGATGGCGTCCTTCACGTTTTGCGGCAGGAAGGCGTTGTCCGAATAGCGCAGGTCGAACTGCGAGACTGCGCGGATTTGGTTGGTCCATTGCGGGTTGGCACCGGACGTACCCGGAGTTTGGTGCAGGAAGATGTCGAAGAAGGTCGGCTGCGAGATGTCGAAGGTGTCTTCGGTGATGTACTTGTACTCGACCGACAGGTCGATGTTGTCGGTGACCGCGAAGTTGGCGCCGACCTGGTAACGCTGCGAGGTCGATTCCGGAACGCGGGTTTCCTGGCCGAAGTTGTTCGGGTTTTCACCGTCGCCACCGATGTTCAGCGTCCGGTTCGAGCCGACATTGCCGATGCGCTGGCCGAAGTTGGCCAGACGGGCGGTGGAGCCTTCATACCAATAGGTCTTGGTGGGATCCAGGCTGTAGCAGTTGGCGCTGGTCAGAGCGGTACAGCTGGCCAGCGGCACATCGGGATCCGTCAGCGGGCTGGGGCGCTGCGAGTTGGCGAGCGTGGTCTGACCCCAGCGCGGACGCGACAGGGTGCGAACGCCGCTGAACACCTGGTTGTCGAGCATGCCGTCGTACGGCGCGTTGGTCGGGTCGGCGTCGATACCGACGAAGGCATGGGCGGCGCGGAGCCAGTCGATGTCCATGCTCTCGACCATGTCGATGTCTTCGTATTCAGCGAAGGCATACAGGTTCAGACGGTCGTCAAACAGGTTGGTGCCGATCAGGGCGGAGATGCGCTTGTTGGCCTGACCGTCCTGGTTGATCATGCCGTAGTTGGCGTCGATTTCCATGCCTTCGAAGTCGCGACGCAGCTGGAAGTTCAGCACGCCGGAGACGGCGTCGGCGCCGTAAACCGACGAGGCGCCGCCGGTGACGATTTCGATGTTCTCGATCAGCAGACGCGGGATGGTGTCGACGTCGACAGCCAGGTTGCCCGCAGAGGAGCCGACGTGGCGACGGCCGTCAACCAGGGTCAGCGTCCGGCCGGTGCCGAGCGAGCGCAGGTTGGCGAAGGACAGACCACCGTCGTTCAGGTTCGAGCCGGTCGTGTCCGAGGGAACCAGCGAGTTCGACAGGGCGGGGATGGTGGCCAGGTAGTCGACGACCGTCGACTGACCGGTGCTCAGCAGCGCTTCACGCGTCACCTGGATGAGCGGGGTCGGGGCGTTGGTCGGGTCACGACGGATGCGCGAACCGGTGACGACGACTTCGTCGATCTCGGTCGCCTGCGAGTCGGACCGACCCTGAACGTTGACGCCCGGGAGCTGGTCCTGGGCGAAGGCCGGAGCCGTGACGGCCATGACGCCCGCGAGGATCGTCGTGCCAAAGAGGTACTTGCGCTTGAGAAGCATGGTGATTGGGCCCCAACCGTTGTGGATGCAATACGCAGCGCCCGCCGGACGACGGATTCTGCTTCGGACCTTCACGCTAGCAGCAAAGCCGGCAACGGCAAGGGATTGTGGCCTCTTGGCGACCAATCCGGCCCGCGGTTGTTACAATCCGGACACAGTCTCGCCACGTCGGGGAAATTTTCCGGCGGCATCTTGCGCCGGGCGGGCGTGGGTCAGAGATTCTCGCGCAGCCAGCCCGCCGCGCGGGCCACAATCCCGCCGCGATGGACGCGGGGCGCGTCGGCGGCCGAGATCTGGCGGGACATCAGCTTGCGGGCGGAAACGGCTTCGCGCGGCCCATAGGCGGCGCGAAGCAATACGCCGGCCGCCGAGCAGAAGGCGGGACCCGAGGCGGCGTCGGCCAGGTGGGGCGCGCGCTGGGGCTTGCCCAGCCGCACGGGCCGGTCGAACACCCGGATGGCCAGCTCGCGCACGCCGTTCAGCTGGCTGGCCCCGCCGGTCAGCACCAGGCCCGCACCGGGCTCCAGGCCCACGCCGGCGTTGCGCAACCGATCCCGGAGAAGCTCCAGCGTCTCCTCGACCCGCGGGGCGATGACGGTCTTGAGCATGGCGCGCTGGACGAAGATCGGGCCGGCCGAGGCGTCCTCGCCGCGCGGCGGGGCCTCCAGCATCTCGCGATCCTCATGGGCGTTGGCCATGGCCGAGCCGTGCAGGGTCTTCAGCCGCTCGGCCCCGGCCCGCGACGTCGACAGGCCCCGGGCGATGTCGGCGGTTACGTGATCGCCGCCGACGCTCAGCGATTCGATGTGCAGCAGCGACCGCCCGCCCCAGACCGCCGCAGAGGTCGAGCCGCCGCCCATGTCGATACAGACACAGCCCAGGTCCATCTCGTCGTCTTCCAGCGCCGCCAGCGACGACACCACCGGCGCCGCCGCCACCCCCTGAAGATCGAGGTGGGCCAGTTCCAGACAGTGGCTCAGGCCGTTGAAGGCGCTCTCGGCCATGGAGACGACCAGCAGGTCCAGTCCCAGCGAATGCCCCTTCATCGAGCGCGGATCGTGCACCCCCCTCGCCCCGTCCACCGACCAGGCGATGGGCAACACATGGATCGGCCGACGGTTGGGCAGTCTGATCTGCGCCAGCGCCATGCCGATGGCCCGCGCCAGGTCGGCGTCCCCGACCGGCGTGGCGCCCAGCGAGACCCGGGCCTGAACGCGATGACTGGCCATCTGGCCGATGGCCGTGGTCACGACGACGCCCGAGACCGGCGAGCCCGCGGCCCGCTCGGCGCGTTCGACGGCGTGACCGATGGCCTGGGCCGCCTCGTCCATATTGACGATGCCGCCGCCGCGCACGCCGCGCGACTGGACGTGGCCGGCTCCCGCGACACGGATGGTGCGGTCGGCGTGGCGCACGCCGTCGGCCTTCATGATGAAACAGGCGACCTTGGACTGGCCGAGGTCGAGCGCGGCGACCACGGGCGCCCTGCCCGCCTTCTGGCCCGTGCTATCCACAGACTTGTCCACAGACCGTCCGGTCATACGTCGTCCCCGCTCTACGCTTCGCCGGCGGAGGGCCGGACGGCGACCTCCTCGGGCGTTCTAAGGTCAATGCGGGCGAAGCCCAGCTCCAGCAGCCGCTCGCGCTGGTCCAGCGCGTCCAGCTGGATCAGCGCCGCCTCCTGGTTGGAGGCAGGCAGCTGGATCAGGCTGCCGTCCTTGAGCCGCAGGTCCCAGCGGCGCTCGTCGACCCGCACCAGGGCCTCGACCCGGCTCGCGAGGCGCGGGCGCTGGGCGATCAGGGGCAGGACTTCGGAGGCCGCCTGTTCGGCGCCCTTGCCGACCACCAGAGGCAGGTTCGGATAGCGGCCGGCGTCGGCCCCGGCGATGACCTGCCCATGACTGTCGATGACCTGGTTCACGCCGCCGGTCTGCCAGACGGCCAACCGGTCATGTTCGATGACGTGGACGATCAGGGTGTCGGGCAACAGGCGCACGACCCGCGCAGACTTGACCCAGCCGATCTGTTCGACCCGTTCACGCACGGCGTCGAGATCGATGGAGGTCATGGGCTGGTGGGCGGAAAGCTGCACGGCCTGCTGGATGGCCCGCGTCGCCTCGGGGCTCTCGCCCTCGATGAAGACCTTCTCCAGCTTCAGGCCCATCCCGGCGGTCATTCCGTCGATGCCCTGGCCGATCGAGGCGCCGATCCGCTCGGCCCGCGCGCCCGTCGCCAGAACGCCGGCCAGCAGCAGGGCGCCGGCGGCGATGGAGATCACGACTGCGCGGGGCGACAGATCCAGCCGGCCCAGCGCCGCCATCTTCCCGGGCGTGGCCTGGGCGTTGCGCGGCACGCGGCCGCGTCCCTGGGATTTGGGAGCCGCGCCGCGTTTTGCAGGCTGGTTCGAACTCTGTCGCCGACCGCCGCGAACTACCGCGGGCATGAGGCGTCCTCCACCATCCACCGTACCAAGGCTTTGTAGTCCATCCCCACATGGGCGGCCTGCTCTGGACTGAGCGAGGTCGGGGTCATGCCGGGCTGGGTATTGACCTCCAGAAGGACCAGTTCGTCCTTAACATCGTCATAACGAAAGTCGGATCGCGAGACGCCGCGGCAGCCCATGGCGGTATGCGCCAGCTCGGATTCCCGCAGCGCCGCCTCGAACACATGCGGCGGCAGAACCGCCGGCAGCACATGGCTGGAGCCGCCCGGGGCGTATTTGGCCTCATAGTCATAGAAGCCCTTGGCCGGGGTGATGTCGGTGATGGTCAGGGCCCGCGGCCCGGACTTCTCCCCAAGAACCGTGACCGCCAGCTCCTTGCCGGCGATGAAGGGCTCGACCATCACCTGTTCGCCATAGGTCCAGCTCGCCTCGCCCGGCGCCGGGCAAGGCGGCTCGCCCTCGCGCACCAGATAGACGCCGACTGACGACCCCTCGGCGTTAGGCTTGAGCACATAGGGCGGCGGGATGACGTGGGTCCGCGACACCACATGCCGGTCGAACAGCCCGCCCCCCGGAACCACGACGCCGGCCGCCTTCAGCACCGCCTTGGACTTCTCCTTGTCCATGGCCAGGGCCGAGGCGAGCACGCCCGAGTGGGTATAGGGAATGCCCAGCGTCTCCAGCACGCCCTGGACGCATCCGTCCTCACCCCATTCGCCGTGCAGGGCGTTGAAGACGACATCGGGCTTCAGTTCGGCCAGCACCTGGGCCAGGTCGCGCCCGGCGTCGACCCGGCTGACCTTCGCCACCTGCCCTTCGAGCGCGTCGGCGCAGCCCTTGCCGGACGACAGTGACACTTGCCGTTCGGACGACAGCCCGCCCATCAGGACGGCGACGTGCAGGTCTGCGAACGGGCGGGTCATGGCAGGATCAACTCAGAGCGGGCGGCCGATCCTCTTGATCTCCCATTCCAGGTTTACGTTCAGTTTACTTTGAACGTCGGCGCGCACGGCATCTCCGAGACCCTCGATATCCGCCGCCGTCGCCTCTCCGGGATTGATCATGAAATTGCTGTGCAATTCACTGAACATGGCTCCGCCGCCGGTCGCCCTGAACAGTTTCCCGCGCCAGCCCGCCTCATCGACCAGTTTCCACGACGAATGGCCCGGCGGGTTCTTGAAGGTCGAGCCCCCGGTCTTTTCCCGGATCGGCTGGGTCAGTTCGCGGCGCGAGGTGATCTCGGCGATGCGGGCGGCGACAGCCTCAGGATCGTCGGGAGTCCCACGGAAGGTGGCCTCGATCCAGATGATGTCGGCGGGCGCCTCGGAGTGGCGATAGGTGTAGCCGAAATCGGCCAGCGCATAGTCCACCCGCTCGCCCGACCGCGTCAGCCCCCGGGCCGACACCAGAATGTCCTTGGTCTCGGCGCCGTAGCAGCCGGCGTTCATGGTCAGGGCCCCACCGATGGTCCCCGGAATGCCGGCATAGAACTCCAGCCCGCCCAGCCCGGCCTTGGCCGAGGCCCTCGCCACCATGGAATCCAGCGCGCCGGCGCCGGCGGTGATCGTGTCGC
>NZ_DDRM01000030.1:0-859 GCF_002343105.1 Brevundimonas sp. UBA2416 | reverse complement strand
CGGCGCCGGCGGTGATCGTGTCGCCGTCGGTCGTGATGCCTGCGAAGGGCCGCCCAGCCAGCCGGATCACCACCCCCTCGACCCCGCCGTCGCGGACGATGACGTTGGAGCCCACGCCGAGCACGGTCACCGGCACATCGGAGGGCAACCGCTTGAGCATTTCAGCCAAATCATCGGCGTCAGCGGGGATGAACAACGCATCTGCTCGGCCACCAACTCGGAACCATGTGAATGGTGCCAGTTCGGCGTGCCAAATCCACTTGCCGCGCGTGCCCTTCATGGCCGAATAGCCAGGCACCCTTAGCTGGACAGCCGCAGACAGGTCATCGAGCGAGGCGACGGGGTGTCGGGGCTCTATTCCCCGCTCAAGGTAGCCGAGCACATAGGGGGCCCCGCCATGCTCGCCCGATCCGACATAGAAGCGATCATACTGGCCGTGGATATCGCTGGCCGACACAGGACGTTCGTGATCTCGGAGGCCCAGAAGGTGACCGATGCGATCATAAACCCCAGCAAGGTCGCTGCTCGTGATCAAGCGAGAGCCTCCAGCTGCCCCGGCAACGCATAGGCCCACTGGGTGATGTCCCCCGCCCCCAGCAGCACCACCAGATCGCCGTCCTTCGCCTCGGCCGCGATCACGCCCGGCAGGGCCTCGACGCTCTCCAGCGGCTGCACCGAACGGTGCCCGAAGCGGCGGATGCCCTCGACCAGGGCCATCTTGTCCACCCCCTCGATCGGCGTCTCACCGGCCGCATAGACATCGGCCACGAACACCGCGTCGGCGTCGGAGAAGCAGGTCGAGAACTCCTCCATCAGGGATTCCAGTCGGGTGAACCGGTGCGGCTGGACCACGGCGATG
>NZ_DDRM01000003.1:4090-24879 GCF_002343105.1 Brevundimonas sp. UBA2416 | reverse complement strand
GCGCGCACACCACGTATTCGTGGAGGCCCTCCTGCGCCTTGGTGGTCGACTTGATGTGCCACTGCAGCAGCGGCAGCCCGAGTGCGGCGGCGACCTGCTCGGGGAGCATGGTCTTGCGCGTGCCGGGCTCGCCCTTGATCAGCAGGGGGCGTTCGAGGGCGACGGCGGCGTTGACCGCGATCCTCAGGTCATCGGTAGCGATGTAGTTGGACGTGCCTTCGAAGCGGTCGGTCTGGCGGGACATGGCGGTTCCGGGTTGTGATTCAAAACGCCTACCGAAGGCCGGGCCGGTTCACAACGCCGGCTGCAGTCCTGGAGGGTTCAAAGTGTTCATCGCCGGCCGAAAAAATTCGCACTGTCCGACGGTCGGGGCGACCGAGGGCCCGATACGGCGGGACCGGGCCCTGGGCGGCGGGTCATCTGTCGGGGTTCAAGCTGTCAAAGACCGGCGGAGAGCGACTTTGAGCAGTATGCACGGGGGCGCGTCAGATTTGGTCGCAGGTCACCGGGAGCGGTGGCGACGGCGTTCTGTCGAGGGCCGGAAAGGGAGAGTCGGGGGCGCAAAGGGGTCGGAAGATCAGGGGCGAGAAGACACTGTTGCCGGACGTCTGAATCAACCCGCCCGGCGTATCAGCTCATCCGCGAGATCGGCCGTCAGATAGCCGTCGGCCAGCCGGCCGTTGGCGACCTGCCAGCGGCGCAGGGCGGCGCGGGTGTTGGCGCCGACGACGCCGTCGATGCCCTGGGTGTCGAAGCCGAGCCGGGTCAGGGCGGCCTGGGCGCCGATGCGCTGGTCGCGGGACAGGGGGGCGTCGTTGGGCCAGGAGGCGACCAGACCGGGCCGTCCGGCGATGCCGTCGGCGGTGAGGCCGATGGCGAGGGCGTAGCTGACCGAGTTGTTGTAGCGGCGGATCACATAATGGTTCGGCAGGGCCAGGAAGGCCGGGCCGCGGGCCCCCTGGGGCAGGAGGATGACCGCTTCTTCCTGCGCTTCGGCGGCGTTGGGAGCCCCGCCGCGGGCGAGGCTGACGCCGCGCTGGGCCCAGTAGCGCCAGGGCTGGCGCGGGCCTTCAGCCTCGGCGTAGTCGAAGCCCGCGGGGAGGATGACCTCATAGCCCCAGGTCTGGCCGGGCTTCCAGCCGGCGCGGGCCAGCAGATTGGCGGCCGAGGCGAGGGCGTCAGCATCCGAGCCCCAGATGTCGACCTTGCCGTCGCCGGTCTGGTCGACGCCGAGGCGCAGATAGGCGTCGGGCATGAACTGGGTCTGGCCCATGGCCCCGGCCCAGCTGCCCTTCAGACCCGCGCGGTCGCGGCGGCCGTCGACGACGATGTCGAGCGCATTCTTCAGTTCGCCCTCGGCCCAGTCGCGGCGGCGACCTTCATAGGCAAGGGTGGCGAGGGAGCGGATGACGTCATAGTCGCCCTGGATGGCCCCGAAGGCGCTCTCATTGCCCCAGATGGAGACGAGGATTTCGGTGGGGACGCCGTAGCGCTGGGTCACCTCCCACGGCACGCGGTCGGTGCGGGCGCGGCCCTGGGCGATGCGGGTCGCCGAGGCAGCCGACTGGACATAGGCCCCGGCAGGGCGGCTGAACTCGGGCTGGTTGCGATCGAGGCGGATGACGGAAGGGTCCGGGGTCAGGCCCGCGAGTTCGCGCTCGTATTCGGCGCGGCGGGCGCCGCCATGGCGGTTGAGGAAGCCCTGCTTCCAGCCGTCGAACCCGGCCTGGTCGACCACGACGGGCGCGGGCGCCGCGGGGACGGGAGCGGGAGGCGTCGGCGCGGCCGGTGCGGCGGCCGGCGCGGCGGCGTCGGAGGTCGGGGCGACCGGCGGCGCCTCCGGCAATATGGGCGCGCAGGCGGCGACGGAGGCGATGAGGATGAGTCGAAGGCTGATACGCATGCCGATAGCTGTAGAGTCCCCTGGGGCCGCCCCGTCATAACAAGTGCGCGAGGCGACAGGCCTTGCTGCAATACCGGGGCCAAAGCGGGCCGCGGGGATCCGCGGGGCCGCTCGCGGCCTGGCGGCTCGCAACCTGCGGGTCGGTGAAGGGTTCCGGCGGTCGGGGCGTTGCGCCTCAAGGCGGTAAAAATGGCGAAAGACCTGTGCAGGCTGGTCTATCGGAGCGAGTCCCGGATCGATCACAATGACGATGCAGGGCTCGACGGGATTTTCCGGATCTCGGTGAAGAACAACCTTCGGGACCGGATCACCGGCGCCCTTGCGCTGCCGGACGGCAAATTCGTTCAGGTCGTCGAGGGCGCCAGGCGAGACGTCGAGGCGCTGATGGTGCGCATCCGCGCCGATGACCGGCATTTCAACGTCGCGGTTCTGGGGGACTGGGCGATCACGGCCCGGCTGTTCGAGGGCTGGGCGATGGCGCGGCCTGATCCGGAGCCGCTGAGCCGTCAGGCATTCCGCATCGTCACCGAGGACGGCAGCGGCGTGCAGGTGACGGGCATTCTGCTCGGCATGGTGCAAACACCGGCGACGGCCTGGCTGTAGGGCCGCGGGCAGTCGCGCGGCGAGCGTCCGTTGCGCGGGCGATTTCCCTGTTTTGCGTCGTTAACCCTCAATTTCATGGAATATTTGAGAGGTCGGGGCGCACAACGGCGTCAGCTCTGAGACCCGATACCTATGGCCTGGTGGCGGAGGGGCGACGCGACGGCGGTGCAACGCCGTAGACCCTCCGTTCAACTCGGAGGCCAGGCCTCCAGAGTCTTGGTGGCGCCAGCGCTCGCGACCCGGTCGCTCGCTGCTTGAATACGGGTGAACTGCGGACATTCCGAAGGACCGCTTTCGACCCTTGCGGACGGAATGTACGGCTCGGCAATATCGCATTGGTCGTCGCCCGGACTGTTTCGCACTGCTTCTCATTGCAGAGCCGTTGCTACGAACTCGCGGCCTGAGCGGAACCATGGTACGTGATCGTCGTTAGCCGACTGGCTGGGCCTGGGCGTTGCGCTATGCGCAAGCCAGCCTTGGCTCTGCGGGGGGCTGCAATGGCGACCAATCCTCTATCTGAAGATGCGGCCAAGGCCTTGGCACTCGCGGTCATCGCCGCATCAAAGGCGCCACTCCTGCTGCTCGACTCCGATAGGGAGATTGTCGCTGCAAGCGACTCCTTCCTGTCAGCCTTCGGACGAGGACCGGAGGACGTCGTAGGACAGTCGTTGTTCAGCTTGAACCAAGGCGAATGGGACCGTCCGGACCTCCGATCCGCCCTTGCCCTGTCGATGACCGGGGGTGTGGACTTTCAGGGCCTCGAGTTGGATTTGGCCGGCCCCACCGGCACAGTCCAGAATCTGGTCCTAAAGTCCCAACGCCTGTCCTTTGCGGAACCGACGCAGCTGCGTGTTCTGGTGACTGTGATCGACGAGACAGAGGCGCGCGCCTGCGCCAAGTGCAGGGCTGACCTCATTCACGACAAGGAAGTGCTTCTCGGCGAAATCCAGCACCGGGTCGCAAACAGCCTCCAGATCATCGCGAGCCTGCTGCTCCAGGACGCAAGATCCGTCACGTCGGAGGAGGGCCGCGTCCACCTCCAAGCGGCACACCAGCGGATCATGTCCGTTGCCTCTCTCCAGCGGCAGTTGGCGTCTTCATCAACGAATGAGGTGGTTATTCGCCCCTATCTTGAGGGGATTTGCGAGAGCATCGGGGCGTCCATGACCCATGACAGCGAACGCATCCACATCCAGGTCACGGGCGACGATGGGGCTATGCCTGGAGAAATGTCCGTAAGCATCGGCCTTGTCGTTACCGAGCTCGTCATCAACGCACTGAAATATGCCTTCCCGAACGGAGGGACTGGTAGCGTCCTGGTGGACTATCAATCCGAGAACGACGGCTGGGCGCTGTCGGTCTGCGACGATGGCATTGGGATGCAGAACGGCAGGGTGGATGCCGCGTATGGCTTGGGGTCAGCCATTATAAAAGCCCTGGCAAAGCAGCTTGTCGCGACGATCACGGTCTATGACTTGAACCCTGGAACCGGGGTTTCAGTGGTCCACCTACAGACGGCGGGATTGTTGAGTGTCCATCCTGGAAAGACGCTCCAAAGCGTCTGAGGTCGATGTTGGGCTGCATCCAATGTCCGCTAACCACCCATACCGGACCTCTGGCCACTCCCGCCTTGCGGACGCCCTTCAGTGCCCGGTTGACGATTCCCGGAAGCCTCTCTATACGCACCGCTCCGCCGCAGGTTCGTCCCGCGGCTTTTCTGTTTTGTTTTGCCTCAGGACGACGACCATGAAGGTCCGCAGCTCGCTCAAGTCGCTCAAGGGTCGCCACCGCGACTGCAAGGTCGTTCGCCGCAAGGGCGTCGTCTATGTGATCAACAAGACCGACCCGCGCTTCAAGGCGAAGCAGGGCTAAGGTCTCTCCACGCCTCACGGCGCGGTTCGAAATTCCAAAGGCTGCGGACTTGTCCGCAGCCTTTTTCGCGTCTGCCCCCAGCGATCGTTGAGTCGCGCGCTTTGGCGTGGTTAGCGTCCCACACGTTTGTTTGCCCTGACGGCCTTCGGCCTGTTTGAGGGCGTGATTTTTCCCGGAGTTCTCCCTTGGCTGACGACGCTTCCTTCGATTCCTCGCCCGACGTCCTGACGTCCGCCGCCCAGGGCCGTCTGCGCACCGTCATCGAGCGCCTCGAGCGGCTCGAGGAAGACAAGGCCGCGGTCATGGCCGACATGAAGGAGGTCTTCGCCGAGGCCAAGGGCGAGGGCTATGACGTGAAAATCCTGCGCAAGGTCATCCGCATCCGCAAGCAGGACAAGGCCAAGCGGCAGGAGGAGGATGCGATCCTCGATCTGTACCTCTCGGCGCTCGGCGAGATCTGACTTTCAGGGATGAGGGATTAGGGATTAGGGATTAGGGATGAGGGGCAGTCTTGGCCGATCATCGACTAATCCCTCATCCCTGTTCCCTCATCCCTGCCTTGAAGCGCAAACCGCCCGCCAACCCCTTCGAAGCCCAGCGCAAGGCGGCCCAGCGGGCGGCCCTGAACGCCCTCAGACGCGCCCGCCGCTCGGCAGAGAAGGCGGGCGTTTCGCTGTCCGAATGGGAGGGGGAGTTTCTCGACTCGGTGTCCGAGCGGGTGAAGACTCACGGCCGCGCCTTCGGCGACCCGGAACTGGGCGCGCCGGGGCAGGCCCTGTCGGCCATGCAGGGCCGCAAGCTGAAGGAGATCGCGGCCAAGGCGAAGGGGGAGGAGCCGAAGCGGCGGTGGGGGAAGAAGAGGGAGTAGGCAGTAGGAATTAGGAAATGTGAATTAGGAGCGCCGCGTGTGCCTCCGCCAGCTCACTCTTCCTGATCCCTAATTCCTAATGCCTACTCCCTAGAAGAGGATCTTGCGGAACGTCAGGCTGACGACCCGGCCCTGGGGGTCGAGGTAGTCGGGCTGATAGTTCAGGGGCACGTCGCCGCCGGCGCTGGAGGTGACCTCGGGCCGGGTGTCGAACAGGTTCTGGACCCCGAAATTGACCCGCGAGCCTTTCAGCCACGGGAATTTGGCCACCCATGAGGCCTGGGAGTTCAGGTCGATGAAGACGTTCAGATTGACCGTGGCCTGATCCGCGAAATTCAGGTCCGGGCCGGTTCCGCCGTCGACGCGGGTGCCCTCGCGCCAGTTGGCGTTGACGAAGGCGCCCATGCCGTTGCGGAAGACGCCGCCCTGGGCCTGGATTTCGTTGCGGGACGTACCGCCGCGCGCGCCGGTGGCGGCGCCGTCCAGCAGGTCGAGGACGGGCAGGCCGGCGGCGATGACGATCTCATCCTGCAGACGATACGTATGGTAGATCGACAGGTTGAAGCGGCCCTGACCGGGCTGCATGCCGCCCATGCCGCGTCCGCCGCCCATCCGCATCTGGCCGCCGCCGCCGCCGGGCGGGGGACCGCCGCCCTCGCTGCGCATTTCGATCCGCATCGGCATGCCGCCGCCCATGGGCGGACGGGCGCTGCCGGGGGCGCCGGGCAGGGGCGCCGCGGCCGGATTGGGCGCGCCGAACGCGCGGGAGTAGTTGAAGCCCGTGCGGATGTCCTGACGCTCGAACCGCTCGAAATTCAGCGGGCGGGCGTCGAAAGAAATCAGATTGCCGCCGGCATCGCGGGTGAAGCGGCCGGGGAGGGCGGCCTCAAGACCCGGTGTCAGGGTCGGGAAGGCGGCGATGGCGTCTTCGGTCAGGCTGTACGTCCAGGTCGAGCTGACCCGGAAGTCGGTCTCGGACCAGGGCTTGAGATTGAAGCCGGCCTTCCAGACCTGACGGTTGTCCGAGTTCAGGTTCGGATTGCCGCCGTCGGTGCGGGTGACCAGCACCGTCTGGTTGGTGGCGAAGTCGAACACCGGGACGTTGAAGGTGGAGACGGTCGGGTCGTTGAGCTGCGAGATCGACGGGGCGCCGTGCTCGTCGGTGTAGCTGACGTTGAGCGACAGCGGCTCGATGGGCGACCAGTTGACGCCGAAGCCGAGGGTGGTCAGGCCGCCGAAGTCCGACAGCTCCTCATATCCGGCGTTGAAATTGGCCGACAGGTCGCCGATTGAGGTCAGGACATCGCGGCGGCGACTGGCGATGGGAATGCTGAAGCTGGCCTGGCTGTTGAGGCGGTCGCGCGACTGGGAGCGTTCGGTGGTCAGGCCCGAGCGGAAGCTGGTGGAATCCAGCGACCGGGTGTCGGCGCCGATCCGGAAGGTGGAGCTGATCCCGCCGGCGGGCAGGTCGTAGACGTCGCCGTTCAGAACCAGTTCGGTCGACAGGACCTGGGACACGGAGTTGGCGGTGTCGTCGGGGAGGCGGACGAAGTCAGACGGTGACAGGATGCCGAACGGGTTGGCCGTCGGGTCGTTGGCGTCGAGGCGCGCCTGGAACGGACCGACGTTGGCGAAGCCCCGGCCGCTGAGGGTGTCGGTTTCGACGCGGTCGTAGTTGCCGCTGAGGGTCCAGCGCCAGTCGTCGCCGAGGAAGCCGTCGACGACGACGCCGAGGCCGCCGGTCAGGCTGTCGGTCTCGCGGCCGAGGGGCAGGGCGTCCAGCACGCGGCTGATCGTCTGCGGGGCCGGCCCGGTCAGGAAGGGGTTGCCGGCCGAAAGCCTCAGGTTGACGCCCGGCAGGCCGCTGAAGCTGAGGCTGGAGCGATCCTCCAGGCTGGCGCTGACGGTGGCCTGGGTGGTGTTGTTGAGGTCGCGCTTGTAGGTGCCACGCACGGTGGACCGCTCGCTCCGGCCCAGCAGGGTGCGGAAGGCGTCGACGTCGTCGAAGGGGGTGGCGCCTGCATCGCGCTCGATGTCGCGCTCGGACTCGTACAGCGGGCTGGAGCGTTCGTATTCAGCATCCACCGACCAGCGGATCGGTCCCGAGATGTTCAGGGTATTGCCCTCGATCTCGGTGGTGGTGCGGCCGCCTTGGGTGGGCATGCGGCCGGAGAGCTCGCCGGTGAGAGAGCGGAAATCGGCCTTCAGCACGAAATTCACCACGCGCTGGTCGGCGGCGTAGCCGTATTCGAGCGCGACCTCCTCGGGCAGGATATCCATCCGCTCGATGGCTTCAGGCGGCAGGCCCTGGATTTCGCGGAAGCCCGAAATGCGGCGGCCGTTGACCAGGAAGACCGGCATGCCGTCGGCGCGGCCGCGCGAGCTGCGCGTCAGCGGCTCCAGATAGGTCAGCAGTTCGGCGATGTTCGAGGCGCCATAGGCCTGGATCTGTTCCGCGGTCAGCACGACATCGGGCGGGATGTCGGAGTTGGCCGCGCCGCGGGGGCGCGCGCCGGTGGTGACCACCGAGTCGAGCTCATAGGCTTCCGGGTCGGATTCCGCGGCCGGCGCCGGCTCCGCGGCGGGCGCTGGCGTCGCCGGCTGTTGCGGCGGCTGCTGCGGCGGGGGCGTCGGCGCAGTCTGGATCAGACCGGCCATGAGGCCGGACAGGGCGGTCGTGACGAGAAGCATGCGGACGTGTCCCGGGGAGAAGCTAGCCCTGCAACGTGCTCGACCGACATTTCCGTCGCATTGCAGCGCGGAAACCGAAGGTTGAGCGCATGGCGAGCCTTCTCCCGTCTTCGGGGTTTGGCCGATCGCTGGCCAATGAACTTTTGGTCACACTCGAGGCAGCGCCGTGGCGTTGCCGGAAAGCCTCAGCCGACTTCCTTGAGAATGCCTTCCAGTCCCTGCTCGCGGACCTTGCGGTAGAGGGTCGAGCGGCCGATGCCGAGGCGGCGGGCGATCTCGGACATATGGCCGGCATAGACCTCAATGGCGTGCTGGATCAGGTCGCGTTCGATCTCTTCCAGCGTGCGCAGGTGACCGCGCTCGTCGAGGATGCGGATCGGGGTGTCGGGCAGGGGCGGCAGGTCGATATTCGAGCCTGTGGCCAGATCCCCCTCCGTCTCGCGGCTGTCGCCGCGATCTACATCGCTTGCGGCCGGGAGGAAGGACGCCGCCAGTCCCGAAATGGCCGGGAAGTCGTGCGGCTGCAGGAAGGGCGCGTCGGCCAGGACGATGGCGCGATAGACGGTGTTCTCCAGCTGGCGGACGTTGCCGGGCCAGTCGAAGGCGGTGAGCAGGGCCAGGGTCTCGCCCGAACAGCCGGCGACGCGCTTGCCTTCCTCGACATTGAAGCGCGCGATGAAGTGGTCGATCAGGGCGGGGATGTCCTCGCGGCGCTCGCGCAGGGACGGAGCCTCGATCGGAAAGACGTTGAGGCGATAGAACAAATCCTCGCGGAAGGCGCCGGCGCGGACCTGCTGGGCCGGGTCGCGGTTGGTGGCCGAGACGATGCGGACATCGACCTTGACCGAGCGTTTGGCGCCGACCGGGTCGACCTCGCCCTCCTGCAGGGCGCGCAGCAGCTTGACCTGCATGTCCAGTGGCAGTTCGCCGATCTCGTCGAGGAACAGGGTGCCGCCGTTGGCCTCCTGGAATTTGCCGAGATGTTTGTCGTGGGCGCCGGTGAAGGCGCCCTTTTCATGACCGAACAGGATCGACTCGATCAGGTTGGCGGGCAGGGCGCCGCAGTTCACGGCCACGAAAGGCTTGCCCGACCGGTCCGAGGCGCCGTGCAGGGCGCGGGCGATGACTTCCTTGCCGACGCCGCTCTCGCCCGTGATCAGGACCGGGATCGAGGATTTGGCGGCGCGAGCGCCCAGCGACTTGACCATCCGCATCGGCGGGCTGGTGCCCACCAGATCGTCGAAGGAGGTGCGGCCGGAGACGTGCTTCTTGAGCCGGCCGACTTCGGCGGTCAGGCGGGTCAGCTGCAGGGCGTTGGAGACGCCGACCAGCAGGCGTTCGGCGGAGACGGGTTTGACGAAGAAGTCCTGCGCCCCGGCCTGCATGGCCTTGACCACAGCGTCCACACCGCCAGAGGCGGTCAGGACGATGACGGGAGTCGTGACGCCGGCGGTGCGGATCTCGGCCAGGGCCTCCATGCCGCTCATGCCGGGCATGACCATGTCGAGCAGGACGACGTCAGCGCCGCCGCCCTTGGTCAGGCGGTCGATGGCCTCGCCGCCGGATTCGGCGTGGACGACGGCATAGCCCTCCCGCTCCAGCACGGCCTGCGCGAGCCGGCGCTGGGTGGGATCGTCGTCGACCACGAGAACGGTCTTCGCCATGGGTGCAGCCCCTTCAACATCACGGTTTCGGCCGGTCCTCGTTGAAGCGGGACTGGCTCATTCCGGGACGTTTTAACCGTCACAAGGTGAAGATCGGGTTGGGGGGCAGGGTGAGTGGGGGGTTAACGGGAGGGATGAGGGATTAGGGATTAGGGATGAGGTCCGGGATCAGATCCTGAGGTCCGGTTTCGGAACATGGGGCTCCGATGTCGGGGAGGCGTAGTTCCCTCATCCCCAATCCCTAATCCCTCATCACAGGCAGCTACGCCCCCCCGAAACTCCGCCGCGCCTGCATCATGGCCGTGATCAGCGACTGCTCTGCCTCGGACAGGTGCGGGTTCCAGATGTCGAAGATCAGGATGACCCGCATCTCGTCGGCGTCGTTCCAGGCCTCGTGGTCGATGGTGTCGTCGAAGACCCAGGCCTCGCCCATCTTCCAGTCGCGCACCGTATTGCCGACGCGGAACCGGGCCGGACCCGGCAGGATCAGCGGCAGGTGGGTCAGCAGGCGGACGTTGGATGAGCCGGTGTGGGCCGGAATGTGGGTGTGGGGCTGGAGCGCCGAGAAGACGGCGGTGGGTGCGAATCCGTCCTGGCGGCACATCGGCAGGGATTCGAGCAGGGCGGCGGTCTGCGGGCAGCGTTCGCACACGGCGTCCTGCCGCGCGCCGTCCTTCCATAGCCAGAGCGAGCTCCATTTGCGGGAATGGTTCAGCTCGCCCCACTGATTGACCGGTGCGCCCTTCGGGTAGGCGATATAGGGCGCGAAATCCTCCATTCCGCCGGCCAGCAGGGCCTCCAGCTCGGCCTTGATGACCGGGGTGGCGGCCTCCAGCGTCCCAAGCCACGGGAATTGCGCGCGGTCGTAGAAGGGGATGGCCGGCAGGCGGGGGTAGTCGAGCAGGAGCGGCTCCTGCTTCGGCGCGGTCTTGAGCCCGGCGTAGATCTCCAGCCCCTCGTCGAACCGGTCCAACGTTTCGGCGTCGACCTTGCCACGCAGGGCGGCGACGCCCGCGCGCATATGGTCGCGCAGGGCCTCGGCGTGGCGGCGGACGACGCCGGAGGCATGGTCGATCTGGGACTGGATGACCGGCGGGCAGCGCTCGCGCGGCGGAGCGATCTTGAGGGCGTTGCGATAGACGTCGGCGGCGGACTGGTCCTGTCCGATCTTCTCCAGCATGGACGCCTTGCCCAGCAGGGCAGCGAAATCATACGGCTGCATCGCCAGGGCGTCGTCGAGCACCATGAGCGCGCCATGGAAATCGCCGAGCAGCCGCAGGGCCAGGGCCCGGTTCAGCGTTCCATTGTGGGTCGCGCCCATGGCGTCGGCCTGATCGATCAGGCCGAGGGCAGACTGAGGATCGTGGCGCGCGAGAGCCTCCGCGGCCCGGCGCAGCAGATCGTCCTGGGCAGGAGAGCCCGGCTGGTTCACGTGGGGTCCCCCGATCCCGGTTATGAACTCAGTGTAATGTTACGTCGGCGGGCCGGGTCAAGGGGTGTGGTGGTCCCGGTGCGGAAAGAGGATTGCTCGCAGCGAGCGCCAGTGCCCGCTTGAGTTCTGCGCGGGTCCGTGTATAGAGCGCGCCTCTTCCGTCGCAGCTTCGGCCGCGGCGGTCCTGTCCGAGAACTTCGGGGCGTGGGGGTCACCCGCGCCATAAATGTCAGAGAGCCCTCTGACGCCGTGGGGAGATGGGGATGCAGACGACGCCAGACGTTCCGGTATCCGGGCGTCGGGGTTCGAGCTTCCTTCGGACAATACGACCGGCCTGAACGCTTCGCAGCGATGCGGCGCGCTTTGGCCAATCCGTCGTCGGGAATAAGCCCGGCGGCGAATACAGACTGGAGACCGCAATGGACCGCGCACAAAAAGCCGAGTCGATCGAAACGCTGAAGGGCGTTTTCGCCGACGCGGGCGCCGTGGTCGTGACCCACAACCTGGGTCTGACCGTTGCGGATATGGAAGACCTGCGTGGACGCCTGCGTACTGCCGGCGGCACGTTCAAGGTGGTCAAGAACCGCCTGGCGCTCAAGGCGCTCGACGCCGCTGAAGGCAGCGAATACCACGGCCTGTTCAAGGGTCCCGTGGGCATTGCTTACGCTGACGATGCTGTGACGGCCGCCAAGATCACCGCTGAATACGCCAAGGCCAATGACAAGTTCATCGTCCTCGGCGGCTTCATGGGTGACAAGGTTCTGGATGCAGCGGGCGTGGGCGTTCTGTCCAAACTGCCCTCGCTGGACCAGATCCGCGCCTCGCTGCTCGGCCTGCTCAACGCTCCCGCGACCAAGGTCGCCGGCGTCGTGCAAGCCCCGGCGTCCCAACTGGCCCGCGTGTTCAGCGCCTATGCCGCCAAGGACGCCGCGTAAGCGGACCCGCCTCTTTCATCTCTGCAAACTCTCTACTGAAACCCAATCCTCCGAAGGAAACACACCATGGCCGATCTCGCCAAAATCGTTGAAGACCTGTCGAAACTGACCGTTCTGGAAGCCGCCGAACTGTCCAAGCTGCTGGAAGAGAAGTGGGGCGTCAGCGCCGCTGCTCCGGTCGCCATGGCCATGCCCGCCGGCGGCGGCGGCGGCGCGCCCGCCGAAGCTGCTGAAGAGCAGACCGAGTTCACCGTCGTCCTGATCGACGGCGGCGACAAGAAGATCAACGTCATCAAGGAAGTCCGCGGCGTTCGTTCGGACCTGGGTCTGAAGGAAGCCAAGGACCTGGTCGAAGGCGCTCCGCAGAACGTCGTCGAGAACGTCTCCAAGCAGGCCGCCGACGAAGTCGCCAAGAAGCTGACGGAAGCCGGCGCCAAGGTGCAGGTCAAGTAAGAACGGACCGTCCCTCGGGACAGTTCTGGACGGGCCGGGGAGCGATCTCCGGCCCGTTTTCTTTTGCCCGGATTGGACAGGATGGGCCGGTTGTGTCGGGATGAGCCGCCAACGGGAGGGGACCCATGCCGATCAGGACCACCGCCATCGCTATCGCCGCCTTGCTGGGGCTGGCCGCCTGTGAAGATTTCGCTGGAGGCCGGGAGCCGCCGGCTCCGCCGCCGCCAGCCGGACCGCCGGTCCCGCCCACCCCCGAATTACCGATCACGGGGCCGAAGGCGCGACAGATCATGGCCGATCTGTCGCTGTCCTGCCTGGAACTGGCCAGCCTCAAGGCCGACATGGCGATCTGCGAGGAGCGGAGAGGCCGGACCGTGGACCATGCCGCACTGCGCACCGAACTGCGCGACCTGAAGTGGACGTTGCAGGCCTTGCCGCGGGCGGAGGCTTCGACCCGCTGCTCGGCCCTGACGGCGGAACTTCGCAATACGCCCAAGCCGCAGATCTGCTCCGATCTGGGCTACTGAGGCCGCGTCAGCGCCGCCGCGGGGCGAAGATGTCGGCCAGACGGTCGCGGGTTCCCTCGATGCGGACGAGGCGCGGGTAGCGCAGGCCATCGTGATACGCGAACGACAGGGTGCGGAATTCGTCGCCGCGCCTGACCACGAGGGCG
Source organism: Brevundimonas sp. UBA2416 (assembly GCF_002343105.1). Classification (NCBI taxonomy): domain Bacteria; kingdom Pseudomonadati; phylum Pseudomonadota; class Alphaproteobacteria; order Caulobacterales; family Caulobacteraceae; genus Brevundimonas; species Brevundimonas sp. UBA2416. Next base: position 11,785 of record NZ_DDRM01000003.1, on the reverse strand, counting down.
ATCGGCTCGGTCCCGCCCTTTGCCGCCGTGACGGCGTCGCGCAGGGCCTCGGCCGAGCCGACGCGGTCGCCGACGGCGACCAGATCCCAGCCGGCGCCCAGCCCCTGTTCGAAGGCCGGGCTGCCCCAGACCACGCCGCCGATGCGTCCGCCTGCGCCGAGGCTGAAGCCGAGGGAATACTGGAAGTCATTGGCCCAGCCGCTGTTCATCCGCTTTTCGAGCGGCGTCAGCTCGTCGACGTATGTCAGCCGCCAGCCGGCGCGTTCGATCCCGGCCAGCGGGGCCTCGGCGTCGGGGCCGACGGCGTCGAGGCGTGTGCGCAGGAAGGTCGCCCAGTCATGGGGATGGACGGCGTTCAGGTGAGAGACCACGTCCTCGAACGTATAGGGCCGGGCCTCCCAGACGCCGTCCTCGACGCCGTAGAAGGCTCTCGCGAAGTCATCGAGCGACTTGCGCTCGTTGGTGGCCTCGCGGATCAGGGTGTCGGCGTCGAGCCAGATCAGCAGGGCCTCGCGGTAGTAGTCGCCGGTGCCGCGCATCCATGACGGCCAAGGATTGCTGGTGCGGTAGCCGAGCAGGTTGTGGTTGGTGGTGTCCTGCAGGGCGCGCCACTGGCGGCCGGGCTGCTGGTCGTAGAAGCCGGCCACTCCGGCAAGGTTGACGACGGCCTCCTCGACCGTGCCGAGTCCCGAGCGGGGGGTGAGGACGTCGCCCCAGTACTGGGTCTGGCCCTCATAGACCCACATCAGGGTGTTCTGGGTCGGGATGTTGAGGTTCTGGACGTATTCATCCGACGGCCGGCGGTATTTGCCGTTCCAGCTGTGGACGTACTCGTGCGGCAGCAGGACGCGCGTCCCGTAGGACGGGCTGGCGCTGGAGAAGTAGTTGGGGGCGGCGGTGTTCTCGGACGAGCGGTGATGCTCCAGGCCGATGCCGCCCATCTTCGAGGTCAGGGCCAGCAGGAATTCATAGCGGTCGTAGTGGCGGGCGCCGAACAGCCGGTCGGCCTGGTCGACGAGGGATTCATAGCGGGCGACCCACTCGGGCGTGATGTTCACCGAGGCGGCGGTGTCGCCCACGAGATTCAGATGCACCGGCGAGCGGCCGCCCGGATCGATGTCGACGCGGCGGTAGTGGGCCCCCGCGAACATCGGGCTGTCGGCCAGATGCTCCAGAGAGATCGGGGCGAAGGTCGCGACGTCGCCCTCGCGGGAGACGGTGTCCAGCGCCACGCCGTACTGCCAGCCCGTCGGCAGGACCACGGACGGGGCGAAGGTGATGCGGTCGTGGTTGTAGCCCGCCGGATAGAGCAGGGCCTTCTCCCACTGGAGATTGACCATCTCGGGCGTCATGACCACGCGCCAGACGGCGTTGTCAGGCTGGGTCAGCCATTCGAATGCGACCTCGATCTCGTTCACGCCAGCCGGGATGTCGAGGTGGAAGGCGTGGGGATCGACGGTGTCGCGCACCCATTCGATCCGCCGGCCATTGCCCGTGACGGTGACGCCGGAGACCAGCTGGATCGGACCGGTGTCGGCGTGGTTGCCGGGAATGAATTTCGGATACTGCAGCACCAGATGACCGGCGCTGACCGGCACCGTCTGGCGCACGCGGATGACCTTGTGGTCGAGGTCGGTCAGGTCAACGCGGATGCCGATGACGCCCGGATAGTCGCGGTCCTGCGGCGCGGGGATCGGCGGCAAGGCGTGCGGCAGGCTGGTCGGGGCGGGCAGGGGCGTCGCGGCTTGTGAGGCCGGAACTTGCGCCAGCGCCGGCAGGGCGGCGGAGGTCAGGAGCAGGGCGAGGGCGGCGGTGCGGATCATCATCGGGTCCCTCACGATCAACGGCGGCGGGGGGCGAGAATGTCGCCGAGACGGTCGGGGGTTCCCGCGATGCGTTCGAGGCGCGGATAGCGCAGGCCGCCGTGGTACGCGAAGCGGATGGTGCGGAAGCGGTCGCCCTTCGTCAGCATCATCTCGATCGGGGTGGTGTTGCCGGCGGAGGCGGTGATGGCCTCGGCGATCGTCGCGGCGGTTGCGGCGCGGCCGTTGACGGCGACGACGTCCCAGCCCGAGGTCAGGCCGGCTTCGAAGGCGGGCGAGCCCCACCGGACGGCGGTGACGCGGTTGGAGGTGTTGAGGCTGAGGCCCAGTGAATACTGGAAGTCGACCCGACCAAGTTCGGCGTTGAGGGCGCGGCTGTAGGCATTGGGGGTCGTGCTCCAGGCCAGGCGGTAGCCGCCGCGCTCGAGACCGCCCAGCGGCGTCTGCGCATCGGGGCCGACGGCGTCGAGCCGCGCGCGCAGGAAGGCAGCCCAGTCGTTGGCCTGGACCCCGTTCAGCGTCGAGGTCACGTCGTCGAAGGTGTAGGGGGCCGGATCCCAGTTTCCGTCCTGCACGCCGAAGAAGGCCCTGGCGAAGTCATCGAGCGACCGGCGACCGTTTGACTGCTCCCGGATCAGGGTGTCGGCGTCGAGCCAGATCATGGCCCCTTCGCGATAATAGTCCTCGGAGCGCTGGAAGCTGCTCCAGGGCTGGGGCTGACGCCGGGCGATGATCGGATCGTTGGTGGTGTCCTGCATGGCGCGCCATGCCCGACCGGGGTTGTCCCCGGCATAGCTGGCGGCGGTGTTGGCGAGGATGTCGAGCGCCTGCTGTTTCGACATCAGGCCGGCGCGGGCGGTCAGGACCAGGCCGTAGTACTGGGTCTGGCCCTCATAGACCCAGAGCAGGGAGTTCTGCAGCGGCTCGTTGAGTGTCGGCGTCAGCTGGTCGGCGGGGCGACGCCATTTGCCGTTCCAGGAGTGGACGTATTCGTGGCCCAGCAGGTCGCGGTCCGCGAGGGTCGAGGCCGGGGCGGTGAAATAGGCGGTGTCGACGCTGTTCTCCGACGAGCGGTGATGCTCCAGCCCGATGCCGCCCAGGCGGTCGCTGACGGCGACGAGGAAGTCGTAGTGGTTGAAGTGGCGCGCGCCGTACAAATAGTCGGCCTGATCGACCAGATTGCGGTGCAGTTCGATGTGCGCGTCGGTCGCGGCGAGCATGTCGGGATCGTCGGCGACGATGTTCAGCCGTACCGGCGACCGGCCGCCCGGATCGAGGTCGATCTGGCGGTAATGGGCCCCGGCGAAGACCGGGCTGTCGGCCAGATGCTCCAGGGTGATGGGAGCGAAGACGGCCAAGCCGTTCTGGAATGATGTGGTGTCGAGCGCTGCCCCATACTGCCAGCCGGCGGGCAGGCGCAGGGTCGGCTGGACCGTGATCTGGCGGGAATAGTAGCCGGCCGGATAGAGGATGGCCTTTTCCCACTGGATGTTGAGCATCTCGTCGGTGATGACGACCCGCCCCTGGGAGCCGTCGATGGGGGTCAGCCATTTGAAGGCGACCTCGACGGAGGAAGCGCCGGCCGGAACCTCGACCTGGAAGGCATTGGTGCGGACCGTATTGCGGACCCAGCGCAGGGTCTGGCCATTGGCGGTGATCTGGAGGTCGGCGATGTCATCGACCGGGCCGACCGGGCCGTGATTGCCGGGGATCCACTGCGGATAGAGCAGGACCAGCGGGCCGGGGCCGGCGACGGGAATGGTCTGCCGCACCGAGACGATGCGCCGGTCGATGTCGGTGGCGTCCATGTCCAGGGTGATGAGGCCGGGGTAGGGGGCGTCGCGCGGGGCCGGGATGGGGACGAGGGCGCGGTCGAGAGCGGGCGTGCCGACCTGTGCGACCGAGGGCGCGGCGCCGAGGAGGAGGGCGGCGGCGCAGGACGTGACGAACAGGCGGACGGCGGGGCGCATCATGTCGGGAGACTCTCGGTCGGGGGGCGGTCGCAGATCACGCCGCGCGCAGGCATGGGTCAAGCTGGACAGGAACGCGCCGCATTAAAAGGCTGTCATGTTCGGGTTTCGGAAGGCTCCAGCACAGGGGATAGCCCTCCTGCTTTCGTCATCCTCCGGCAAGCCGCGCAGCGGCGCTGACCGGGGGACCCGGCGGCGCGCGTGAGCGCGAACCTGTCGGGAGCGCCAATCATCGACACAGCAGTGCTTCGCCGCCGTCGCGGCGCCGCCGGGTCCCCCGGTCTCGCTTCGCTCGCCGGAGGATGACGAAAGGGGAGAATCAGGACGCCGGCTTCACTTCCAGCAGTTCCACCGTGAACAGCAGGGTGGAGCTGGGCGGCAGTTCGCCGCCGCCGACCCAGCGTTCGCCGTAGCCGAGCGCGGCGGGGATGACGAACTCGAACGTCTCGCCCTCCCGCATCAGGGCCACGCCCTCGGTCCAGCCGCGGATGACCCGGTTGAGCGGGAATTCGGCCGGTTCATTGCGGCTGTACGAACTGTCGAACTCGCGACCGTCGACGAAGGTGCCGCGGTAGTGGACCTTGACGGTGTCCGTGGCGACCGGCTGGCGGCCGTTCGGATGGGCCCGGCCCACGCGGCGGTATTGCAAACCCGATTCGGTGGTGGTCCAGCCGCGGCGGGCGCCGTTGACGACCAGATATTGTGCATTGCCGGCGGCCCAGCCTTCCAGCGTGCCGACTCCGGGCGTGGCGGCGGGCGCGGGCTCCTGCGCGGTGGCGCAGGCGGCGAGGGACAGGGCGGCGGCGGCGATCAGGAGGGTGCGGGTCATTAGGCGACGCTAGCAGGGGCGGGACCGTTGAGGAATACGGCTGGGATCCGGTCTGTCGGGGACGTCGAACATTCACCGTTGAGGCGCGGGAACCTCGGTCCGGCAACCGTCGCCGATATGAGCCGCGTCCGTGCATGAAAGGACATTCGTGACCCGGCCTCCGTCGTCCATGCTGACGACGACAGGCGCGCCCCCCGCACAGGTCAGCTCGTACCAGGTGAGTCCCGCCGCATTGCGCCCCATGTCGCGCACCCGGGTCGGTGCGCAGGCCTCGGCGGCGCTTCCGGCCAGCCGTGGGCGGAAGCCGGCGAGTTCTTCCGGCTCGGTGGTGAACCGGCACAGGTCGCCCCGGGTCCGGATATCAAGGCAGTCGGTGACGACCCATGCGCCTGCCGCCTCTTCGACCCAGCTCCCGGGCGCCCGGCGACAGCCAATCTCATAGATCGTGTTGCCCGCCGGGGAGAGGCCGACGACCCGGCCCTCATCGACCCGACAGTCCATGCCCGCCCGGGCGGCGATGGACTCAAAATGCCGGATCGGATTTCGATTGGCGCGGAGAACACAGGCCGGAGCCGGGCGGCTCGACGGCTCTCCGCGCTGGAACCGGTCACTCTGGCTCGCCAGAAGCAGGCAGCTGTGTGCGGCGGGGCTGATCCCGTCGATGATCAGATAGCCCGGCCCGTCGCGGCAGACGACCTCGTATTGGCGGTCGCCAAAGCTGTCCATGCCGCGGAGGGCGGCGGCGGAGACCGCGCAGTCGGCGCCGGCCCGGGTCGCAGCGTCCTGTGCAGCGAGCAGGGTGGTGGTGTCCCGAACCCGGCCGCGCGTGGTCGGCGTCTGCTCGAGCGTCTGCTGGGCCGAGGCAGCCGAGGCCAGAAGGATGAGTCCCACGGCCAGCATCAAAGCCGGGCGGCTCACGACTCCGCGTCCCGGTGATGCGCCGATCGCCCGCCATTCAACATTTGGTTTTTCCGTGAACCTCGAACAATCTGAAGGTACCTCCCACGTCAGGTCGAAGGTCAATCCCGAAAACTGCCGAACCGGTCTTTATTTCGCCGTCAAAGCGAGTATATGACCCGGTTCCGCTAACTCAGTACGAGATGCGCGCGAAAGCGCCGAGGCCCGGTTTGTCGCCCTCCGACCGGTGCGAAGGCGCGCTCCTTCCCAGGGAGCCCTGCAATTTCAGACGTCCTGGCGCCGAAAGGCCCGAGGGTGGACGTCGAAACCGATGGTCACGGGTCGCCCGAGAGGCGGAGCCGTGGCTGCTGCATTGATCGCCGCCTGCCCGGGCGGTGTATTGGGAATACAGAATGGCCAAGTCCAAAGCCGAAGTCGCCGTCGCCCACGGCCAGTTCGCACACGCTACGACCTTCACCGGCAAGAAGCGCATCCGCCACTCGTTCGGCCGGATCCCCGAAGCGGTGCAGATGCCGAACCTGATCGAGGTGCAGCGCGCCTCCTATGAGCAGTTCCTGCAGCGCGAAGTGCGCAGCGGTCCGCGCAAGGATCAGGGCATCGAGGCGGTCTTCAAGTCGGTCTTCCCGATCAAGGACTTCAACGAACGCGCCATCCTCGAATACGTCTCCTACGAGTTCGAGGACCCGAAATACGACGTCGAGGAATGCATCCAGCGCGACATGACCTATGCCGCGCCGCTGAAGGTCAAGCTGCGCCTGATCGTGTTCGAGGCGGATGAAGAGACCGGCGCGCGCTCGGTCAAGGACATCAAGGAGCAGGACGTCTACATGGGCGACATCCCGCTCATGACCGACAAGGGCACCTTCGTCGTCAACGGCACCGAGCGGGTCATCGTCTCGCAGATGCACCGTTCGCCGGGCGTCTTCTTCGACCACGACAAGGGCAAGACGCACAGCTCGGGCAAGCTGCTGTTCGCCGCTCGCGTGATCCCGTACCGCGGTTCCTGGCTCGACTTCGAGTTCGACGCCAAGGATATCGTCTACGTCCGCATCGACCGCCGCCGGAAACTGCCGGCCTCGACCTTCCTGATGGGTCTGGGCATGGACGGCGAGGAGATCCTCAAGACCTTCTACGAGACCGTGCCCTACGAGAAGCGCGGCGAAGGCTGGGTCACCCCCTACAAGGCCGAGCGCTGGAAGGGCGTGAAGCCCGAGTTCGACCTGGTCGACGCCGACACCGGTGAGATCATCGCCGCCGCCGGCACCAAGATCAGCGCCCGCCAGGCCAAGAAGCTGGGCGACACGACCACGTCGCTGTCGCTGGCCGCCGACGCCCTGCTGACCAAATACCTGGCCGCCGACGCCGTGAACTACGAGACCGGCGAAATCTACGCCGAGGCCGGCGACGAGCTGGACGGTCCGACGATCGAACTGCTGGAAAGCCACGGCTTCACCACCATCGACGTGCTGGACATCGACCACGTCACGGTCGGCGCCTACATGCGCAACACCCTGCGCATCGACAAGAACACCGGCCGCGAGGACGCGCTGTTCGACGTCTACCGCGTGATGCGCCCGGGCGAGCCGCCGACCCCGGAGGCCGCCGAAGCCATGTTCAACTCGCTGTTCTTCGACAGCGAGCGCTACGACCTGTCGGCCGTCGGCCGCGTGAAGATGAACATGCGTCTGGAAACCCCGGACGTCTCGGATGAAATCCGCGTGCTGCGCAAGGACGACGTCCTGCGCGTGCTGCAGATCCTCGTCGGCCTGAAGGACGGCCAGGGCGAGATCGACGACATCGACAACCTCGGCAACCGCCGGGTCCGTTCGGTCGGCGAGCTGCTGGAAAACCAGTACCGCGTCGGCCTGCTGCGGATGGAGCGCGCCATCAAGGAGCGCATGTCCTCGGTCGATATCGACACGGTGATGCCGCACGACCTGATCAACGCCAAGCCGGCCGCCGCGGCCGTGCGCGAGTTCTTCGGTTCGTCGCAGCTGTCGCAGTTCATGGACCAGACCAACCCGCTGTCCGAGATCACCCACAAGCGCCGCGTTTCCGCGCTGGGCCCTGGCGGCCTGACCCGCGAACGTGCCGGCTTCGAGGTACGCGACGTGCACCCGACCCACTATGGCCGCGTCTGCCCGATCGAAACGCC
>NZ_DDRM01000003.1:3695-3952 GCF_002343105.1 Brevundimonas sp. UBA2416 | reverse complement strand
ACCGGCGCGTGAAGGACGGCAAGGCCACGGACGAGGTGGTCTACATCTCGGCCATGGAAGAGGCGAAATACACGATCGCCCAGGCCAACATCGAGCTCAAGGACGGCATGATCGTCGAGGAGCTGGTCCCGGGCCGGATCAACGGCGACTCCCAGTTGCTGATCCGCGCCGACGTGGACATGATGGACGTGTCGCCGAAACAGGTCGTTTCGGTCGCCGCCGCCCTGATCCCCTTCCTGGAAAACGACGACGCCAAC
>NZ_DDRM01000003.1:2899-3551 GCF_002343105.1 Brevundimonas sp. UBA2416 | reverse complement strand
CGAACATGCAGCGTCAGGCCGTGCCGCTGGTGCAGTCCGACGCGCCGCTGGTCGGCACCGGCATGGAAGCGGTCGTGGCCGTGGACTCCGGCGCTGTCGTGGTCGCCAAACGTGACGGCGTCGTCGAACAGATCGACGGCACCCGCATCGTGGTTCGCGCCACCAACGAAGCCGACGCCGGCCGTTCGGGCGTCGACATCTATCGCCTGTCCAAGTTCCAGCGTTCCAACCAGTCGACCTGCATCAACCAGCGCCCGATCGTGCGCGTGGGCGATGAAGTGAAGGTCGGCGACGTAATCGCCGACGGCCCGTCGACGGACCTGGGCGAACTGGCCCTCGGCCGGAACGCGCTCGTCGCCTTCATGCCGTGGAACGGCTACAATTTCGAAGACTCGATCCTGATCTCGGAGCGCATCGTGCGCGACGACGTCTTCACCTCGATCCACATCGAGGAGTTCGAGGTCATGGCCCGCGACACCAAGCTGGGGCCGGAAGAGATCACCCGCGACATCCCGAACGTCGGCGAGGAAGCCCTGCGCAACCTCGACGAGGCCGGCATCGTGGCGATCGGCGCCGAGGTCCAGCCGGGCGACATCCTGTGCGGCAAGGTCACGCCGAAGGGTGAAAGCCCGATGACGCCGGAAGAGAAGCT
>NZ_DDRM01000003.1:2288-2746 GCF_002343105.1 Brevundimonas sp. UBA2416 | reverse complement strand
CGCGCCATCTTCGGCGAGAAGGCTTCGGACGTCCGCGACACCAGCCTGCGCCTGCCGCCCGGCGTCGCCGGCACCATCGTCGACGTGCGCGTCTTCAACCGTCACGGCGTCGACAAGGACGAGCGGGCCATCGCCATCGAGCGTTCGGAAATCGAGCGCCTCGGCAAGGACCGCGACGACGAGCTCAAGATCCTCGAGCGCAACGTCTACGGCCGCCTGAAGCCGCTGATCCTTGGCAAGAACGCCACCTCGGGTCCGAAGGGCCTGGGCCGCGGCGTGGTCACCGAAGAGAAGCTGGGCGAGCTGTCGCGCGGCCTGTGGTGGCAGATCGCCCTCGACGACGAGAAGGCGATGGGCGAGCTGGAGGCCATGAAGAAGCAGTTCGAGGACGCCCGCAAGGCGCTCGACCGCCGCTTCGAGGACAAGGTCGAGAAGCTGCAACGCGGCGACGAACTGCC
>NZ_DDRM01000003.1:1603-2084 GCF_002343105.1 Brevundimonas sp. UBA2416 | reverse complement strand
GGCCGCCACGGGAACAAGGGCGTCATCTCCAAGATCCTGCCGATCGAGGACATGCCGCACCTGGAAGACGGCACCTCGGTGGACGTCGTTCTGAACCCGCTGGGCGTGCCCTCGCGCATGAACATCGGCCAGATCTTCGAAACCCACCTGGGCTGGGCCGCCGCCGGTCTCGGCAAGCAGATCCAGGGTCTTCTGGAGGCCTGGCAACAGGGCGGACAGAAGAAGGCGCTGGTCGATCACCTGACCAGCATCTACGGCCCGGACACCCCGCTTCCGGAATCGGAAGAGGACCTGGTCGAGCTGGCCCGCAACCTGTCCAAGGGCGTTCCGTTCGCCACCCCGGTGTTCGACGGCGCGCACATCAACGACATCGAGGAACTGCTGGAGAAGGCGGGTCTCGACCGCACCGGCCAGTCGATCGTCTATGACGGCCAGACCGGCGAGCAGTTCAAGCGTCCGGTCACGGTCGGCTACATCTACA
>NZ_DDRM01000003.1:0-1315 GCF_002343105.1 Brevundimonas sp. UBA2416 | reverse complement strand
TGACGGTGAAGTCCGACGACGTGGCCGGCCGGACCAAGGTCTACGAGGCCATCGTCCGCGGCGACGACAGCTTCGAGGCGGGCATTCCCGAGAGCTTCAACGTGCTCGTCAAGGAAATGCGCTCGCTGGGCCTGAACGTGGAGCTGGAGAACAGCTGAGGGTGAGTGGCGAGTGACCAGTGGCTAGTGGCCAGTGAAGAGATTCACAGCCGCCTCCGCCCTTCTCACTCGCCAGTAGCCGCTAGCCACTCGCCACTGGAATTTACGCGGTTTCGACCGCAGCAAGGAACTCAAGATGAACCAGGAAGTCCTGAACATCTTCAACGCGGTCCCGGTCACTCCGACCTTCGACCAGATCAAGATCGCCCTCGCCAGCCCGGAGAAGATCCGGTCGTGGTCGTTCGGCGAGATCAAGAAGCCCGAGACCATCAACTACCGGACGTTCAAGCCCGAGCGTGACGGCCTGTTCTGCGCCCGTATCTTTGGCCCGACCAAGGACTACGAATGCCTGTGCGGCAAGTACAAGCGCATGAAGTACAAGGGCATTATCTGCGAGAAATGCGGCGTTGAGGTCACCCTGGCCCGCGTTCGCCGCGAGCGGATGGGCCATATCGAACTGGCATCCCCGGTCGCCCACATCTGGTTCCTGAAGTCGCTGCCGTCGCGCATCTCGCTGATGCTGGACATGGCGCTGAAGGACGTGGAGCGCGTGCTCTACTTCGAAAACTACATCGTCACCGAGCCGGGCCTGACCCCGCTGAAGCAGAACCAGCTGCTGACGGAAGACGAGTTCTACCGTTACCAGGACGAGTTCGGCGATGACGGCTTCACCGCCGAGATCGGCGCCGAGGCCGTGCGCAACCTGCTGATCGGCATCGACCTGCACGCCGAGGCTGAAAAGCACCGCGGCGAACTGGCCGACAGCCCTTCGGAAATGAAGGCGAAGAAGGCCTCCAAGCGCCTGAAGCTGATCGAGGCCTTCCTCGAGAGCGGCAACAAGCCCGAGTGGATGATCCTGACGGTCGTGCCGGTGATCCCGCCGGAGCTGCGCCCGCTGGTGCCGCTGGACGGCGGCCGTTTCGCCACCTCCGACCTGAACGACCTGTATCGCCGGGTCATCAACCGGAACAACCGCCTGAAGCGCCTGATCGAACTGCGCGCGCCCGACATCATCATCCGCAACGAAAAGCGGATGCTGCAGGAATCGGTCGACGCCCTCTTCGACAACGGCCGTCGCGGCCGCGTCATCACGGGCGCCAACAAGCGTCCGCTCAAGTCGCTCGCCGACATGCTCAAGGGCAAGCAGGGCCGCTTCC
>NZ_DDRM01000026.1:44166-44710 GCF_002343105.1 Brevundimonas sp. UBA2416 | reverse complement strand
CGGCGAGCCGGTTTACACCTACTCCCTCAAAGAAGGGATCAACGACGGCTTCCTGACCCCCTTCAAGGTCAAGCAGATTTCCACGACGCTCGACGAGTACGTCTTCACGCCTGACGACACCTTGGTCGAAGGCGAGATAGAGGCCGGCAAGCGGTTCGTCGAAGCGGACTTCAACAAGATCATCGAGATCAAGGAGCGCGAAGCCCATCGGGTGAAGCTGTTCATGGATATGATCGACCAGCGCGAAAAGACGCTGGTCTTCTGTGCCACCCAGGCACACGCCTTGGCCGTCCGCGATCTCATCAACCAGATGAAAACGAGCAAGGACCCGAACTATTGTCAGCGGGTCACGGCGAACGACGGCGCGCTCGGCGAACAGGCGCTGCGGGATTTTCAGGACAACGAGAAAACCATCCCCACCATCCTCACCACGTCGCAGAAGCTTTCGACCGGCGTCGATGCTCGCAACATCCGCAACATCGTCCTGCTGCGGCCGATCAACTCCATGATCGAGTTCAAACAGATCGTCGGTCGCGGCACGCGG
>NZ_DDRM01000026.1:11067-43994 GCF_002343105.1 Brevundimonas sp. UBA2416 | reverse complement strand
CGGCAAGGACTACTTCACGATCTATGACTTCGTGAAAGCTCACCAGCATTTCAGTGATCCCGAATGGGACGGCGAGCCGATTGAGCCTGAGGCCAAGGAACCGCGCCCCGCGCCGACACCCCCTGACGATGCGTCGCCGCCGGACACCGACCCGGATCCCAAGGAGCGGTCCAAGAAGATCAAGGTGAAGCTCGCCGACGGCAAGGCCCGCACCATCCAGCATATGATGGTGACTTCGTTCTGGCATCCCGACGGCACGCCCATGTCGGCCCAGCAGTTCATGGAAATGCTGTTCGGGAGACTGCCCGAGTTCTTCAAGGACGAAGACGAGCTCCGAGCGATCTGGAGTGCGCCCGACACCCGCGCCAAACTGCTCGCCGGACTGGCTGAGAAGGGATTCGGCAAGGAGCAGATGGCCGAGATGCAGCGGATCATCGACGCCGAGAAAAGCGACCTGTTCGATGTCCTCGCCCATGTCGCGTATGCTGCGCCGACCATGACCCGCCAAGAGCGTTCCGCTCTGGCGCGCCCCGTTATCGGTGCGCATTTCGACGCCAAACAGCAGACCTTTCTCGACTTCGTGCTCGCCCACTATGTGAGCGAGGGCGTGGGTGAACTCGATCAGGAAAAACTGACGCCTCTGCTCCGGCTCAAATATCGCAACTCCATCGCGGACGCTGTCGCCGACCTCGGCAAGCCCGACGAGATCGGTCGGGTGTTCTTCAGCTTCCAGAAGTATCTGTACCAGGCCGCCGCCTGATCTGACGCCTATGCGCCCTACGCATAGAGTGCCCCCTGTCGCCAAACGCCACTGACGCGGATGATGTCCGCAGAGCTGTCCCGACTTCCTTCGCGCCGGAGAGCGCCGTGTCCCCACGGCCTTCCCCGGCACGAAGGAGGGCCACACCATGGACAGCACCGTTCATTCACACAGTACAAGCAGCGTTTACGAGACCATCACGGACTCGATCATCCTCGCGATCGAACAAGGAGCCAGCGACTTCATCATGCCCTGGCATGGCGGAGGTCCGGCAGCCGGAAAGCCAACCAATGCCCTCACGGGAGCCACATACCGGGGTATCAATGTCGTGGCGCTCTGGGCCGAAGCCTGTGTCCGGGGCTACGGCTCCGGGCACTGGGCGACCTATCGACAATGGGCAACGCTCGGAGCCCAGGTCCGGCGCGGTGAGCAGGCGTCCACCATCGTCTTCTACAAGAAGCTCGAAACCAACGAGCCGGAAGAAGGCGAGGACGTGAACGGGCGTCTCGTCGCCAGAGCGTCGCCCGTGTTCAACGCCGAACAGGTCGACGGGTGGGCGCTCGATATGCCGCTACAGGTATCGCTTGTAGAGCGCATCAATGCCGTTGAGCGCTCCATCGCTCAGATCGGGGCAGAGATCCGAGAAGGTGGCTCGGTCGCCTGCTACCAAGCGTCTGAGGACTACATTCGAATGCCGGCGACCGCGCGTTTCGTTGGCACGCCCACCAGCTCGCCAACGGAGTCCTACTACAGCACCCTTCTTCATGAGCTCACGCACTGGACGGGCGCAGCCCACCGCCTGGACCGCGTGTTCGGCAAGCGGTTCGGCGACGATGCCTACGCGATGGAGGAGTTGGTGGCGGAGCTCGGGGCGGCGTTCCTTTGCGCCGACTTCTCGATCTCGAACGAACCGCGGCCGGATCATGCCGCCTACCTCTCGGGTTGGCTCTCGATCCTGGATGCGGACAAGCGAGCCATCTTCGGTGCAGCTCGTCTAGCGAGCGAGGCTGCGACCTACCTTCGTGTAGGCGCAGCTCCGTACTGACACTCAGCCCCAACTTCGGTTGGGGCTGTTCGTCCAATTTTCGGGGAGCAGCGGGGCGTCAAAACGGCACGTAGTCCCCCAGACAAGCGGTCGATCGCCCGCGACTCATGCCGACGGTCCCGAGCTGCGGTTCTCGCCACACCTTGTGTTCCCAAGTTTCCCTGGCCTACGGTCAACGCTGGGGCACCTGCCTGTCGCTCCTTGGCGCGGGCTAAGGTTACGTTGGTCAACGCCTGCTGGCGTGGCCTTGTGATCGACCGGACGTCCCGCAGACGCCCCTGGAGTTTGCGCAATGTCGAAGACAGATGCCTACAGGTTTGCCAACATAATATGGGTAGAACAGGTTATTGGCTCAGGGCTGACTATCCGTTCCTTTGCCAGAATAATGATTTTTTCAATCACTCCGTGGTCAGTTGGATTTTTGATATCTTTGATTAGCGGAAGCTATCTTGAATATCTAAGAACTCCGTTATTTTATATAGGTAGTGTTGGAATATTCCTGACTACCACAGGCCTCGTATTTGGTGCGTCCCAGCAGTACGGAATGTACGACAGACTCGTATCTTTATACGAGATGGATCCAGACCAGCGACGGAACCATGTTGTTAGTGCGCTCACTCGTCATTCACGCTTCTGGCATCATATGAGAGCGACAGCGATAATCTTCCTCGCAGGCTTCCTATCCAGCGTATCAGCTATATATTTCTGGGATCACATAGGCCCCGCCTCCAGCGCTCTCGACACCCTCATACCGCGATTCCGCGTCTTAGAGAGCCACGGATGGTACGCAGAAAGCCTGAGGCACTACACCTTCTCCATCTTGATAGTGTTTTTGGTATTTATATCCCTAGTGCTCGGTACAAGTGCGAGCATTATGCTCAAACTACCACTATTTTTATGGGGAGTTTCTGGAGAGAAACCGATACTGCCGCCTGCGGTGATTAAGACGCATTTTCGACCTGCAGCGACATTCTACGCAGTAATTAGTTTGCTGTGGCTAGCGGGTGTAGCCGCAGTATTTTACCTATTTGGAATGAACGACGACTGGTTGTCATATCTATGTGTTTTCGGTACATTTGTAGTCGGCATAGTCAATCTTAGTATTCCGCAGATTGCCTACCTTAGGACGATTTCCGCTTCTGAGGAACGATATATAGAGATCGTTTCGGCAAGATTTTTGGCAGATATCGGTGTAAAACACGGTGCAGAAAAAGACTTAGCGATTACCTTCGGTGCAGGTCCACAAGATATTACAACTGGCACTGTGCTTCAGCTGATGAAGTGTGATGCTTGGGTTTATCCTGTTCACCAGACATACGTAGTTGCTGGAACTTACATCGCTTCTCTTATAGGCACCGCTATTGGTTGGAAAAGAGTTTTCTCATTCATAATGCAGAATCTTGGATAGACCATGTTTAATAAAGTAAAAGTCGAAAATCTTCCGACATACATTCGAAAAATTGAGTCTCTATTCCCTGAGTTTACAGCTCCGGCGAAAATTCGGGTTTCGGATGTTAATACTTACTATAGAGAAAGCTTCTGGGGCTATGCGCTGTTTCATTCATGGTCAGGAGCTATACATATGGCGCTGTCCAAGAACGGGAAATTTTCTAAAAATGACTATTTTAGGCAAGCAGAGGAGGTAGAAGAGTCAATTAACAATCTACCTGAGAAGCCGCAGAGAGTCTTGGAGATCGGGTGCGGGCGCGGCTTCAATATCGCATACTTGGCTAGTCGTTTCCCAGATATTGAGTTTATCGGAGTTGATATTAATGATATCAATATCCAGTCTGCGAAAAATAGAGTTTCGACACTCAATAATGCGTCAATAGTAAATGACGATTTTCACGGCCTCGAGTCATTTGAAGATACGACATTTGGACTGGTGTTTGCCGTTGAATCGCTATGCCACGCCAATAGTATGAATAGCGCGCTCCGATCGATCGGGAGAGTATTAACTGCTGGCGGTAAGCTCGTGGTGTTTGATGCCTTCCGCGACGCAACGGTAGCAGGTGACGCTTTGGCTCAGAAGGCGGTAGTCTATACAGAGCGGGCGATGGCCGTACCAGAGTTCAGGAAGATTGACAGCTTTGTCAATAGCGCACAACGAGCAGGCCTGTCTCTCGACTACACGCAGGATCGTAGTGCTGAGATTATGCCCAACCTTATCCGACTGTCGGATTTGGCGAAAGCATTCTTCAAATCGCCCGTCATTGCCAAGATCATATTGGGCACCCTCCCTCGCGGGTTGGTCACCAATGCAGTGGCCGGCCTACTAATGGCTGTAACCGTCCAACTGGGCGTTCACCAGTATGGCAAGCTCGTTTTTTCGAAAGCTTGATGCACTGCCTCGCGCCGTTGGGTCCGCGGGTCGGTTTCGATTACTGAACCACAAGGTTCGATCTGCCATTGACGGCCATATGGCGCGCATGCTCGCTCAATCCATACGCTGGCCTCCGCAGGACCAGAAGCGCGTTCCATAAAGTGCCCCCGCGCCAAACCAGGGCCAGGGCGCAGACTGTTGGGATGCCGAGCAGTCCGAGATACGCCATCTCATACTTTGGCGAGACGACCTTCCATTGCCGGGGCCTACGTTTCGGCATACGGCAGACCGACCGGCTCTCGCATGTGTATGTGATCGGCAAGACGGGCGTCGGCAAATCGACGCTCCTAGAGGTGTTGGCGCAACAAGACCTGGCGGCGGGACGCGGCTTCGCCCTTATCGATCCGCACGGAGATTTGGCGGAGCGCCTTCGCGATGCGGCGGGTCCCGTCCTTGGGGACCGGCTCAACTATCTGGACGCCGCCGACGCTCACCAGCCGCTCGGCTACAATCCGCTTCGCCGGGTCCGTGATGACAAGATACCGCTCGCGGCGTCGGGCTTTCTCGACGCCCTGAAGAAGCTGTGGCCGGACGCATGGGGCGTGCGCATGGAGCATGTGCTTCGCAACAGCCTGTACGCGCTTCTGGAACGGGACGGGTCGACGCTTCCCGACATCCTCCGGCTCTATTCCGATGAGACGTTTCGCAAACAGATTGTCGCCGGTGTTCGCAACGCGGTCGTCCGTCGCTTCTGGTCGCACGAGTTCGCCCAGTATCCGGATCGGCTTCGCGCCGAGGCGTGCGCGCCCATCCAAAACAAGCTGGGGGCGCTCCTGACCGATCCGCGCCTCTATCGCGTTCTGGTCGCGCCCGAACGCGACATTCATTTCCGCAGGATCATGGACGAGGGCGGAGCGCTTGTCGTGAACCTGGCCAAGGGGCGGCTTGGCGAGGACGGGGCGGCCCTCCTGGGGGGCTTCATCGCCTCGACCGTCGGGCTCGCCGCCTTGAGCCGGGCAGAAGCGCCGGCAGAGAGCCGCCGCCCCTTCTTTCTCTACATCGACGAGTTCCAGAGCTTCACCACGCTCGCGTTCGTGAACATGCTCACGGAGATGCGCAAATACGGCGTGGGTCTCACGCTCGCCCATCAGCACCTGCATCAGCTTGAGCCGGACATCCGACACGCCGTCCTCGGCAACGTCGGCACCGTGATTTCATTCCGTATCGGAGCGCAGGACGCCGAAGTGATGGCGCGAGAGTTTCAGCCGACTTTTGGGGTCTTCGACCTGATCAGCCTCGCCAATCGCGACCTCTATGTGAAGGTGATGATCGATGGCACGCCGAGCCCGCCATTCAGCGCCCGTTCGCTCGACCCAATTCCCTCAGCAGCAGCCTAGCTATCGTTGGTCCGCGACACAGGAATTCGTGAGGTCCGGCGGCATGAACCGCCTCTTCTAGGGGATCAGTCCGAAAAACGGATCGTCTCCATCTTCAATGGACCCGAACAGGAAGACGCCAGCGGGAACGCCGCCGCGCGCCAATACATGGGATTGAGCGCACTCCCGGATCGCTTCCGCTCGCGCCCGTGTGGTGGTCACGAACAGAACGCGCGGGGCGCGGAAGCCAAACCGCGCTTGATGGAGATCGCGCCGCCAGCTCTCCGCATAGGCGAGGAGCTTTCTCAGCAGGGTGGCGCGGTAGAGAAAGGCCTCGCTCTCAATGTTCTGCGCGCTCGGGGATATGGTCATCCGGCCCCGGTCGACTTCCAGAAAGACGAAGGACTGGACCAGCGAACCGTCGGGTCGCGAAGCTTTCAAGCCGAAGATGGCGTCCGGCATGATCTGCACCTGTGCGCGTGCCATGCTCCACGATACCGGCACCGCCCACCGCATGGGCAGGGGCGCGGCCCGCGTCGCTTCCGGTGCGTTGGCGAGAATGGCGTCGAACGCCACGAGCTCAAGGTCCGGTCGCTCCCGACACGCCAACTCGAGGTCGACCATGAACCGCGTGACCGCGAGGGTGTGGTCCAGATTCTCGCGGGTGAAGGCTCGATTGCGTGAGCGCCAGTCGGCCGAGCCGGTCGGTACCCCGAACCGTTCGGCAACGACGCGTGCGCCTGCGTTATCGAGTCCGTAGACAAGCGCCTGTGTCGGTCCCTCGCGGAACCGGTCGATCTGGGCGATCGGCCGATCGAGGAACTGGTTTCGATAGAGCCAGGTGAGACGCCGGGAGAGTCGATCCCGGCTCCGGTGCGCAAAGAGCCGATAGAGATCGTCCGCCCGCACAAAGCGGTGTCGGTAGATGCAAAGCAGGATCGCGAAGTCGTCTTCGGTGAGGACGATCCGCGGCGTTCCGCCCTCGCGTCGAAACCGGGGATAGGATTTGCGAACCGTCCCCACGGCCTCCCTAGCTCGCCTCGGTCCAGAAGGCGCTTTCGTCCTCAGTGGTTTCGGGAAGAGCGACGCCCATGGTCTTCGTCCGGTCCGAAATTTCGGCGTCCGCTTCGGCCATGACCGACAGATAGGGGCTGCCGGTACGCGTGCGATTCAGGAAGCGATTGACGCCGGCCTCCGACGCCAGGGCGGGTTTGATCTCCGGGGTACGGATGCGCACCGGAGGCTTCCCCCGGCGTCGGACGATGGCGGCGCGGTTCGGCAGCTCCCTCAGTTTGATGATGGCCAGATGCGTCGCCTCCTCCAGGGAGTGGACGGCTGTCGGCATGGTGACGCGCACGGGCTTCAAGGTTTGCGAGCGGCCGGATGTACGCCCCCCGCCCTGGCTGGTGCTTTCGCTGGAGCTGGATCCCCAGCCCTCGGACGAGCCGCCGCTCGATGCCGTCGAAGCCGACCGGCCCGTGACGTTGCCTTGAAGATCATAGGTCTCGCTCAGGCTCTCCGAGCCGCCAGAGGATGAGCCATACTGATAGCTGTCGCTCGACGTTTGAGTCGTGCCCCAGGTCTCGGTTTCGCTCTCCGATTCCAGCCAGAACGGCACCTCGTCGACCACGACCGGCTTGTCGAGAACATGTTTGGGCTGCTCCAGATTGAAGCTGGTCCGCATGACCTCCCGCGCCATGATCGCGGCGTCGTCGTCGGTCAGTCCGCCGAATACGATCTTGGTCTGTCCGCCCGCCATGACGCCGTTGTAGATCGCCTCTGAGCGGTCCCGCAGTTGGCCGAGCCTCTGGTGAGAGAGCACCAGGTGAAGGCCGAATTTGCGGGTCTGGTCGAGCATCCGCTCGATGTCGCTGGTGAGGTAGTCGTAGCATTCGTCGATATAGAGGGTGAACGGCCGCCGGCGCGCCGTAGCCTCGTCGCGGCGCACCGCCTGAAGAAAGAGCTCGCTGGTCAGCAGCGTCCCCAGCAGGCGTCCATTGTCCGCCGACAAGACGCCTTTGGGGGCCAGGTTGACGATGACGATTTCGCCCGCGTCCATCACGGCCCTCAGGTCGAGCGCGCGGTCGCGCTGGCCCACGATGCGGCGCACGACAGGCGAGCTCAGGACTTCCAGCAGCCGGTTGTTGGTGCTGGAAAATTGCTCGTAGAATTCCCGGCGCGACAAGGCGTCGAAGTCTCGCCAGACGGCGTTAAAGACAGGGTCGGGCAGATCGGCGATCAGGGAACGTCGAAGGTCCGACTCACTGGAGGTCAGGATCGGAGCCTCGGCCAGGGTAAGGTTGCGAATGGCGAGCGTGTAGAACACGGCCCTCAGACACTTCTTGAGCAGCGGAGTCGCATTGGTGTTCTCCCCGCCCCAAACCTGAGCGCAGGCCGCAACCATGGCGTCCACCCGGACGGCCGTTTCGGTTTGGCTGTCGAGCCGAAGGGGGTTGAACCCGGCGCACCAATTGAGGTCGCCCGGCTCGATGACGTGGATACGTCGGAAGTCATCCATCTTCGTCGCGGCGCACCACTGCGTCACCGCGTCAGCCAACGTACCGTGCGGATCAATGAGACAGAGCCCACGCCCGGCGGTGATGTCGGCCCGGATCATGGCCTCAATCAGTTTTGACTTCCCCGTGCCGGACGCCCCGAGCACATGGATGTGCCGCGAGCGCACCTCATCAGTCAGCCGAATGTCTTTCCGGTTCTTCGTTCTGCCGATGGCCAACGCCATCAGAGAAGATCCTCATGGAGTTTCTCGACCTGCGTTCGTCGCAGAATTTCAAGCCTCTCCAACTCCTGACGTTCGTCGTTGGTGAGGTTGTCTTCACCACCCGCCGCTTCAATCAGCTCCGCCCGTTGACGCTTGAACACGTCGTCGACCTCGCGGAGGTTCTCCAACGCGGTCGCCAGACGCTTCCCCATGGTCGGCTTTTCAGCGGGTGGCGCGGGGCTCTCGATCTCAGCCCGCCGTCGCTTCGCCTCTGCTAGCCGGACATGCAGTTCTTCGATCTCGACGCCCTTCCGCAGGCCTTCCAGTTCAGCGTCTTTCAGAAGAAGCGTGAGCCGATTGTCGATCTTGAGCCGCTCGATCTCGCGAAGCTTGTCGAGATTCTCGATGCGTACGATCGAGATTTCGCGCGCTTCAAGCAGCTCGCGCTGGCGTTGGAGCACATCAAGCAAAGCGTTCTTGGCTTCGACCAATCGTGCATAGGCCTGAAGCTGACGTTCTTCGGAGCGGTATTTCATTCGCGCCAAGAGCGGGATGTTGAGCGGCGCAGGCGGAAGCGCCAAATCCTCTCGCAGAGGTGGCAGGACTTGTCCTTCCAGTGCGCGTCGGGGCGCCGGCGGCCGTGCCGTCATTTGCTTTCCTCCTTCTCGCGAAGAGCATCCACGCGCGCCAGCGCCTGTTCATGTGCAATAGCTGCATCGAGCAGGTCCTTTTGCGCCTGAAGCAACGCGTTGTCCTGGGCCGCCTGCCTGCGAGCGTCATCGACGAGACGAGCTTCTTCTGCGTCCAGAGCGGCCTCCCGCTCTCGCCAGCGCGCCGCCAGTGCGTAAGCCTGATCGGCGCGAACGGTCTTTTCGATTTCATTGGCTCCGGAGATCGAACGTACAGCCTGCGCGAAAGCTTTGCCGTCGAGTTCCTGGCCGGTTGTTATCGCATGGTCGACCATCGCGCCGGCGGGGTGCGGGGTGAGCGAGTAGTACCAGTAGAGGAGCGTTTCGCGCTTCAACCAAAGCCACAGCGCCAGAGCGCCGAAAACGATAAGGCGGACCCAACCCCAAAACGTGTTCGAGGCCCTCTCTGACCGTAGCCGCTCTACCCTTTCCCGTTCTATGGCCGCAGCGGCTTCAGCCGCCCGCGCCCGCTCCAGAGCCGGGTAGTTCGTCCAACTCCGCCAATTGTATTTGCGATCGTATGTTCGCAATCCCGGAGCCGAGTGCTGGCCTTTGTTGTCCCCTTCGAGGCTTGTGGCCTCAAACACCAGCGAACCGTCCGGAAGAAAAATGCGTAGGCCGCCGATGTCGAGGTCGTGGGTTCGATTGCTGAAGACGTTGTCATATGGAATGGGGCAGCTTCTCCAGACCTCAATGACGGCCCGACGAAGGACTTGATCCAGCACACGAGTATGATCGAAGTCCGCTCTCTGAAGCCTGACATCGACTGTTCTTGAGAGGGCTCCACCACCGCACCCCAACACCTGAAACTGTGGTGTGCCAACGTGCCGGCGGACCGTGACGTCGTCAGCGAACCCATCTCCAAATACCGAGGGAATCACCACGCCGGAGCGCGCATTGCCCTTCTCGGACCATGCAACGCGATCACTCTCGGGAGAAAGCGGCAAGTACGCCAACCTCACATCCAGCGCCCAAGCCTCAGTCGCTCCGAAGAGAGCAAGTCCGAACAACAGAATGCAAAGCTTTCGCATGGCGGCCCCTTCCCGCTCAAGAATACAAGCACGGAGGTCGCTGCCCGGCCAAGAGAGAAGACGAGGCAAGCTATAACTACTTGAAAACATTGACAATATTAGATATCAATGTTACCCTAAGTGGCGGAGTCCTCACGAAATTATCAGGAGCCCGCCATGGGAAAGCTGTACCTCGACGAAAACGACCGGGTTCATTTCGACCAGACGACCGACGGGCGATTTGCTCGACGTGCAGCGGTCGGAAGGTGTCTGATGCGCCTCGCCAGTACGACCGAACAACTCGTTTTCGCCTCAGCGCGAGTGCTTGAGCTGAGCGGGCGATCTGATCCGCACATCACGGCCGACCTCCGACTAATCAACGAGGTCCGTCGCGCTGTCCGGTCAAGAGCCCGAAAAAGACGCGCCGCATCTCGGTAGCCGGCTGAACCAAGCCAATTTTTGCGCCACCTTCACCGAGGGTGGCGCTTCCTTTTTCGGGCGGGCGCGCCCTAAAGCAAGAAGGGGCGGACTGCGCCGCCGTAGGCGGCACTGTTGTGAGGCTTCCTTCCCGCCTGAGCGGAAGGAATGCCTTCGGTGGGCGTCAACGACGCCCCACGCCATAGGCGTTCAAGTCGTCCGTGGCCCGACACGGAGGAGTATGACCCCCCGCAACCGTCGGCACCGCTGTCCGCCCAAGAAGCGCGGCGCATCTGCGCCGTGATGATTGGCTGCGGCAGCGTGTGAGCGAAGCGCCCGACTTCGAGCGTTTTGGGGTGAGCGGCATTGTGGTCGAAGACCCGCGAACCCCCGAAGCCAGCGCGGCATCTGCGCGCTGGCGGAGCCGTAACTGTGGCGTATGTGCCTGGACTAGCCACGGTGGAGGAAAACGGTCGAAGTCGGGCGGGACGCCCGACGGTTGCGGGGGCATTTTTCCATTGCGGAGCAATGGCTTCCGACTGCTCGAGAGAGCACTTACCCCGCCTATTCATGATTGGCGGGGCTATTGGCGTGTTGATCCGCCAGCACGGCCGGATCGGCGCGAGACAGTCGATTTTTACACATTCACTTACACATACGCAGACTGCGTCGTATATTATCCAGTTAGAGCAATATGTTCGGACAACTGCTCTCCCACTACGAATCTGAGGGTCGGACGTTCGAATCGTTCCGGGCGCGCCACCGCGGTTCAAAACCGCGAACTCCGCCAATAGCGGCGTAATCCCCACCATCACTGGATGCCAAGGTTCGCAACAGCTCGGTTCGCGAGCCGATGATGCGCGCCTCGGTCTTGCTGATGACCTCCACGCGCTGTGTCAGCGCCCGGAGGTGATCGCGCCGGTAGCCGCTGGTGCGGTCGTGAAGCTTGCGTCGTGCGGCGGTGGCGAACCGACTGAGAGACTCGGCGGTGATCGTCGGCGCGAGCCGGTCGACAGACGCACTGATCCGCTCGGCGTCGGCTCTGGCCTGATCACGAATGCTGGAGAGTTCGGCGACGCGATCTTTGAGGGAGGGGTCGTCCGGGGCCAGCATCCCGTTTTCGATGGCCTCATAGAGTCGATTCAGCTTGGCTTCTGCCTCGGTGGCGCGCTTGCGCATTTCGGCGACGTGACTGCGCCGCTGATCGGCCCACTCTTCCCGGCGATCCAGAAGCTGCTCCATCAACAGCGTCAGGCGCTCCGGATCGAGCAGGCGGGATTCGAGATGGCCGATGACGGCGTCGTCCAGTTTGTCCATCGGGACCGACATGCCCGTGCATCCGGTCGAGCCGATCCGTGCTTTGGTCGAACAGGCGTAGTAGCGATACTGGCCGCCCGCGCTCCCCTTCCCCGTTCTCAGGGTCATCGCCCCGCCGCAGGCGCCGCAGAAGCAGATGCCGGTGAGCAGGTTCGGACCGCTGGAAACGCGGGGCGGCGTCCACTTCGGGTTTCGGGACGCAAGGTGGGCCCTGACGGCGTCGTAGTCCGCTTTCGAGACGATAGGCGGAACGGCCATGATGGCGTGCTCGGACTCGGGCTTGGGCTTCTTGGTCAGGTAGTCGCGAGTGTTGAAGCGGTGCTCGCCCATGTAGGTCGAGCGCGTCAGGATTTGATGCACCGCGCTGATCCCCCAGCGCCCGCCATCGCGGGTCCGGATGTTCTGGTCGTTCAGCCGCGTGGCGATGGTCTTGAGCCCCATCGGACCGCGCTCCCCGTCACCGGTCAGCGCCCACCGGTAGATGGTGCGAATGACCTCGGCCTGAAGCGGATCGATCTCCAACGTCTTCTTGATCTTGGACCCGCGCTGCTCGGCGGCGACAATGCGATAGCCGATGGGCGGCCGGGCGCCGTTCCAGAAGCCCTGCCGGGCGTTCTCCTTCATGGCGCGAAGGGTGTGCTTGGCGTTCTCCCGGGATTGGTACTCGTCGAAGAGCGACATGATCTGGCGCATCATCATGCTCATGGGATCGTCGCCCAGCTCCTGGGTGATCGAGACCAGACGCACGCCGTTCTTGGCCAGCTTGCGGACATAGAATTCGAACTGGAACTGGTCGCGGAAGAACCGGGAGAAACTGTGCACCACGATCACGTCGAAGGCGGGCGGCTTGATCAGGGCCGCCTCGATCATCGACTGGAATGATGGACGCCGGTCGTCGGTGGCGGTGTTGCCCGGCTCCACATACTCGACCGCCGCCTCCCAGCCCTTGGCCTCGCAGTAGGCCGCAAGCTGGCGGCGCTGGTCCGGGATCGACAGGTCGCTGGTCGCCTGCCGGCCGGTCGAGACCCGGAGATACAAGGCAGCGCGGGCCTGGACCCCTGCGTGGTTAGCCGTGTCCGTCATGTCCTCATCCTCTCAGAGGCGCGGACCGAAGACCTCGTCCAGCACCTCGCCAAGCCAAGCCTCCACCGCCCGCACCTCGGCCGTGGTGATCAGCAGGTCGTCGGGCCAGGTGTCGGTGATGCGTATGGGTGAGCGTACCTCGACTCGCCGGGCTGGCGGAGTCCGGCGCCGCCGCCTCTGCGGCTCGGATGACGGCTGGACGTACATGGCCGCCAAGCTGACCACTCAAGAACCCGGCGCATATTCGTAAGCTCTCCATCGCAACTCTCCGGCCCCGCCTTTTCGCAAGGCGGATCGCTCCATCGATCCTTGCCCAGCCACCAGCGGGGCCCGACGAGCGGGTCAACGCCTGCGGCGCCAGCCGCAGCCCGCAGGGCGCGAAGCGGGGTTGAGGCGCTCGGACGGCTCCGCTCCACACCGGACTTTGAGGGTCGATACGGCAACGCTTGTCAGACAATGCCGGCGCAAAGCCTATCCTGCCCTCGACCCTCACGAGCGTTCAGAAGAGTGCCGCGCTTCCGCCTCGTCGACCACACCGCACAGCCGGACGAGCGCCTCGGCCAGGCGCGCTTCGGCCAATGCTTGGTCGATCCCGAGATGCGCTGCGACCTCGTCCAGCGGCATGTCCTCGAATCGGTGCAGAACGAAGACGTCGTGGCATTCGGGCGGCAGTTGCTGGATCGCTCGCACCAGAACACGACGCCCGTCCGGTTCTGCGGCCTGCGTGCGCCCTCGCCCGCATCGGAACCAGCCAAGGCTCATGGCCCTACCTGTCCTTCGACCCCGATGGCAGCCTCGACGAGGTCCAGAAGGCCACTGATCACTCTGTCGGCGACCTCGGGCGAAATCGGCAGGACCGGCTCGACCAAACCGGATCGCAAATTCCCTGAGGCGTAGAGCGGTCCAAGGACTGCGGCGAGGTCGGCTAACCCAACTGGCAAGTCTCGCAGTCCGGCCAGCCGGGCGCACCGGAGAACCTTCTTCAGATCATGACGCAGATGGATGCGGTTCCAGTCGTCGGAGAACCCGCGATGGAGGAGATAGGCCTTCAAGCCGAGTTCTATGGCAATTGCGCTCGGGTAGGCCGATCTGCCCCCTGAGCGGTCATGCTTGGTCCAGGCCATGGCGTGGAAGGTGCGGGCGTTGCGGAGGAAGGCAGCGGCTAAACGATGGTCGGGAGGACGTCGCCCTCCCCTCCGCTTCGATAACGATACGTGTCGGTGGCCAAGCATGCGTGACCTCCCGCGCAGCTGCCCGGTCGCTCAGAACATGCTGAACGGTGGAGTTTGATGGAATTTCACCTACACTCGACCGAATTTCCGCGAGTGAGTCAACGAAATTCCGTCACGCAAGAAGGAATTTCTTTCATGTTGGAGCCCAGCCAAGTCCGAATGGCTCGTGCAGCGCTGAAGATTAGCGTCAGAGAGTTGTCGTCGCTGTCCGGCGTCGCCGACTCGACCATCCTTCGGTTCGAAGCTGGGAAAGGGGCGATCCTCACGAGCAACATGCGACGCATGCAGGACGCGCTAGAGAATGCCGGCGTTGTCTTTCTCCCACCGGATTCGCAATGCGGACCAGGTGTTCGATTGAAGCTCTGATGCTGCCGTAGGCCCACGCGAAATGGCCGACTCCAAGCGAGTCACCGATGTAGCGAATCGCGCTACAAAAGCTTGACTTGTGTAGCACGTCTCGCTACAAGCTGTGCGTGGAAGGCTCTCGCCGTGATCCTCAGTTGGAAGGGCAAGCAAGCTAGGGAGGTCTTTGAGGGCAACTGCCCCAAGGGTTTCCCGGCGGACCTCTTCAAGCGGGTGCGGCGAAGCCTCTTCCAGCTGGATGCGGCCACGCGGCTCGATGATCTCAAACATCCGCCGGGAAACCGTCTGCACCGCCTCCAGGAGGATCGGGCGGGGCAGTGGTCGATCAGTGTGAACGACCAGTTCCGCATCTGCTTCCGATGGACCGATCAGGGTCCGGAGGACGTTGAGTTCGTCGATTACCACTGAGCGGGGGCTTGGTGGAACGGCCCGGGTGTCGGGCCAGAAAGAGAGAAGTCCGCCGATGGCGACGCATGACTTCGCCAACTTCGCGGCCCCCGCGCCGCACCCTGGCGAGCACCTTCGGGAAGACTACCTGCCCGCTTACGATCTCAGCGCCGGTGCCCTCGCCAAGGCGATGGGCCTTAAGGACCGGGCCCGTATAGAGCGCCTGGTGCGTGAGAAGCAGTCCATCACCGCCGATACGGCGCTGCGCTTGGCCAAGGTCTTCGGCACATCCCCTCAGTACTGGATCAACCTCCAGACCACGCACGACCTGTCCAAGGCCGCGATTGAGGGCCGCGGCGAGCTGGAACGGATCGAGCAGCTGCACGCGCCAGCGTGAGCACGGGACGAACTGCCGTTCCGGCAGATCTATGCCTACGTCCCGCGTAGATGCCCATAATCGGGTTGCCGCTGTCGGCGAACTGTCGGCATGCTGACGTGTTCAGGTATCGATATTCGCCATAGGTTAGGTGTCGATTTGAAGCAAGACATCGCGCATCGGTATCTTCTGGTCCTTGTCTGGGATGCCTTGTCGCACACGGAACGGCCAGCGCAGCTGATCTCAATCGACTTTCAGCAGTGGCCAATGCCTATCAATGAAAAGTTAATCGGTTCGAATTGCTCAGTCAAAGATATCGAAGATGTCGCGACGCTTCTTCTTGCGGTAACCTTCGTCACGACCGAATTCGTCGTCGCGATCTCTGCGGTGATCACGCTCTGGTGGGCGCATCGCGTAAGTCGTTGGCGTGGGCGACTGTCCACCTTGACTGCCACCATCCTCGATCAGCTTTTCCAGTTCGCCGCGGTCAAGCCACACGCCCCGACAAGTCGGACACATGTCAAACTCGACGCCGCTGCGGTTGACGGTTGTCATTGAGGCGTTGTCGTTGGGGCATAGCAGAAGGGGCATATCGAATCTCCGATGGATAAGGCTGTGGTGAGCGATGCCCGCCAAGGAATGCGGGCCGGATGGTAGCACGGCTACGCAATTGGCACACAGGATCAACACGCCGAAACGGGTGGCGATCCCCCGCCGCCTTTATCCGCGCCAAACCGAAAGCGGGATGTTCAGCCGCTGGGCGCCGTCGTCGACGGTGATTGGATCGATCACCGTCGATTTGGAAGGTCCGCCGAGGTTCAGCGGGCCTTGCGCGACCTGGACCGAGCTACGCGAACCGACATGAGCAGCGATGAGAATGCCGTCACAATGCCAAGGGCTATCAGGGTGCTGTAGCGCTTGAACCAGCGCGTCGAACGGGTCGTCATCGAGCCTCTCCTTGAATGAGGGGCACGCTCGCCGCCGGGATCAGGGTTCTGGAAGGTCTGGACCCCGGCATCGAGCGCACCCGATGCGGTCCGACATCACGATCGCAATGATCGTCAGAGGGGCCCGGGCCGCATGAGCAGACTGCGCCGCGCATCCGCCTGACGCCAATGCGTTATGGTGATGCGACCGATAAGCAGGACCGATAGACCAGCTCAAAAGTCAGAGCGTTCGCCAACAGCAAGGCTTGCATGCCGGGTTATGACGGTACCGACCCGGCCAGGACCGCCGCGTTCAGAAAAGGCCGGCGGTGTAGGCCGCGTAGGCAACATAGGCGGCGACGAGAACCAAGCCTTCCCGTCTGCTCAGCCGACCGCCCGTAAAGGCGAACACCATCACGACCAGAGAGACAACGACCAGGACCCAGAGGTCGAAGGCCATGATGCTGGCCGGCACAGTGGTGGGCGCCACGGCCCCTGTGAGGCCGCCGATGAACAGGATGTTGTAGATGTTGGAGCCTAGCACATTGCCGAGGGCAATGTCCCCCTGCCTGCGCCAGGCCGCCAAGGCGGAGGTGACCAGTTCCGGCAGGGACGTCCCCACCGCCACGATCGTAAGTCCGATAACGGTGTCGCTGACACCGAGTTGTTCGGCGATGCCGATGGCGGCCTCCACCAGAAGACTGCCGCCGCCTACGACCAGAGCGAGACCGGCGAGGAACAGCAGGAGTGCGACCGACAGTCGCCCCGCCGGCTGGGCGCGGGGGATCAGGGCCGGGTCGACTTCTTCCATCGCCACGGCGCGATCATAGCCGGCGCTGTGCGGGGCCCCCAGACGCTCCTGGCGGTAGGCGTAGTAGATGTACCCCGCCATCAGGACCAGGAAGGCGATTCCGGCCTCGCGCGACAGGCCCACCGTCGCACCCGCGGCCAGCAGCGCCAGAGCCGCCAGGATGCCCACGCCGCCATCGCGCCACAGGGCGCGGGCATTGACCGCGATGGGTGCGATCAGGGCGGCCACCCCGAGGATCAGGAGTGTGTTGGCGATGTTCGATCCCACGATATTGCCGAGGGCGATGCCCGGAGACCCGGCCAGGCTGGCCTTCAGGCTTGCGGCGAGTTCGGGCGTCGAGGTGCCCATACCCACCACCGTCAGGCCGATGAGCATCGGCGAGAGACGGAGTCTCTCCGCTATCCGGACCGCCCCGCGCACGAGAAGATCCCCGCCCGCAATCAGCAGGACGAGGCCTAACAACAGGAACAGGGCATCGGCCGGCATGGTGCGATCAATCGGTTCGGTTAGACGCTAAGAGCGATTCTCTGAATGTTTCCGGTCGAGGCAGCATCTCGTTAGCCGGACACGGGTCAGCGGAACGGCTCTCTGCAGGCGAGAGAACAAGGACGACGTCCCATCGCCGCATAACTTAAACAGACATCCTCCGGAAATCCCGGGGCGGTCTGGGTGTAGCGAACTGGGCGCAGAGAACGGGACCTGGGGGCGGCTCATCCCGCCGTCACCAAAAGAGAGGCCCAATACGGACGGGGTCGAGGAAAGCGTCATTGCGGTCTTTCGCCAACCCCAGGAGCGCCGGCATCGATCACAAGGCATAGCTGCCGGGTTTCTGTCCCGCTTCGCTCGGTGCGCGGCGCAATACTGACGGCCTTGTTGTCCGGGCCATAGGTCGCGAGCCATTGGCAGCCGGTCTGCAGGTCGGTTAACACGAACAGGTTCGCCTCGGCGGTTGGAGTCTTGGTGAAGGTCGCTCCGAGGGCGGCGGTGCGCAATGCCCCGACCGGGTCGGCAATGGCGCCCTGGATCTCGTGACCGCGTGAGTTCAGGCTGTCAGCGGTGGTGCGGGCCGTTTCCGCCGCCTTTTCGATGTCCTGCAGAACCGAAGTATCAATCGGTTCACATGCGGTGAGAGCCACGCCTGTAGCCAGGGTGACGAAAATGGATCGGATGGTGGGCCTCATTCGACAAGTTCCTCGAGTCTGTGGCGTGCCGCCAGAATGGCTGTTGATGGCGCAGTGGCCGCTGGATAGTGTGAAAGGTGTTTTCCGTTTATGGATCAGCGGGCCTTGCGCGGTCTGGTCCGGGGCGAACGAAAGGCCATGACCAACGATGAGAAGGCAGTCACAATGCCAAACGCCATCAAGGTGCTGTAGCGCCTAAACCAGCGCGTCGGACGGGTCGCCATCGAGCCTCTCCTGGATTGAAAGGGCGCGCTCCTGGCCGGGACGAGGGGACTCTGGAAGGACTGGACCCCGGCATCGGGCGCACCCGATGCGGTCCGACATCACGATCACCATGATCGTCAGAGGGGCCCGGGCCGCCCAGTCACGCTGACTATGTTCCTCGGCGCAGGCCAATGAGTTGTGCTCATCCGGCCGATAATCATCCCCAATAGCTCCGTCTAGACGGTCGTCAGTTCGCCCGTGGCAATGCTGAACTTCCACGCCGACAAGGCTAGTTGACCGGACTTTTCGGCCTCCCGGATCCACGGGAACGTCCTCAGATTGGTCTGGGACTGACGGAGCACGGCGTCCTCGATCGCCGCCTCGAACGTCTCGCCGGAGCCCTGCTCGGGCATGGGCCACATCACCGGCTCGGCGATGTCCACCCACGGCGCCAAGAAGTCGGGGGCGCTCCGCAGAGGACCATGAATCATCGCATGAATGCCATCGCATTGCGCGTGCCCGAGCACCACGATCCGGCGGACCTTGAGAATCTTGACCGCATACTCGAGCGCTGCACTGGTCCCGTGACACCCGCCATCGGGCGCATACTCTGGGACCAGCCCGGCCACATTGCGAATGACGAACAGTTCGCCCGGCTCCGCGTCGAAGATGGTCTGCGGATCGATCCGGGCGTCGGAGCAGGCGATGACGGCCGTCGCCGGTCGCTGGCGCCGTCGGGCCAGCCGAGCATACCTCTCCGCCTGGGCCGGCCAGACTGCCGAGCGGAAGCGACGGTAACCCGCCATCAAAGCATCGTCCGGGTCCAGCGTCATGGCTCAGCCGCGGCGGTCTTGACCGGGCCGGTGCGCCACAGCGACCAATGGACGCCCGTCGCGAGGATGGCGAAGGTCACGCGCCGGGAGGGGCGGCGGGGCATTTCTCCCACTCCATGAGGTCGGCGACGAAGACCGTCGAGCCGACGAAGATCAAAACGCCGAAGCTGAGGCCAAGGGTCAGATACCCCAGCGACATCAGCCGGCTCTCGACGACGGCAATCTCGCGGTGCTTCTTGTGCGGGACGCCCAGGTCGAGCACGCGCAGGATAACGACGAGAGCCGAGAAAGGCCGCCCACATCCAGACCGGCTTGGTCATACCGTCCTCGGTTGGATATTCCATGGATCAAGCTCCGCCCTGTTTCCGCGATCAGGCGCGGATGTCGAACGTGTGACGGCTGGCTCGGCGGGTGACCGCGTCGTCGGTGATCGCTCCGGGTGGCTCCACGGGGCGGGTCGTCGGCGAACTCCGATGTGCAGCGACTCGGCAGGTCATCTGCGAGAGTTGAACCGCCAAGCCACGGGCGACGGGCATCGAAATCGGGCTGATCCTCATCGCCGCCCTCCCTCGCCGGAGATCAGTTCGTAGCGCGCGGGATCAAGGTCCAGCAGCCGGCAGAGGCGCAGAATAACCTCGCGCTCTTCGGCGTCGAAACCGCCGTCCGCTTCCGCGACCGAACACGCCGTGTCGACAAGCAGGTGCGAGGGTCCCGGCTGACCCCGGAGGACAGAGACCGCAGCGTCCGCCGCAGCCTCGCCGTCGTCCGGATCGCGGTCGAACCGCATGTTCAGCGCTTCGAAACCGACCATCACCTCATGCAGTCCGAAGAAGCGGATGCTCGGCGACTGGCTCATCCGGTCGATCATCCGCTTGCGTTCATCGGCCGTGACCCAGCCGTCGGCCTGTGCGACCAGAGCGCAGGCGGCGACGACTGCGTCCATCTGAGCGACGTCGCCCGCGGTCCAGACATCGTGCGGATCGACCTGAACTCGCCTTCGCCGGGTCCTGTTTGTTCTGGGCATCGGGCCTCTCTTCGGATCACTGGCTAGGCCGCGATCACGGGTTGGTGTGGGGAGCGATCGGGTCGGCGGCCAGGGGAAGCCGCCGACCCTCCCGGCGTTAGCGCGACCTTGACGGCAGCCGACGATCGTCGAAGACGGCCAGCCGGTCCTTGATGGCCAGCTTCTTCTTCTTGATGTTTGTGACCGTGCGATCATCCGGGCCCGGGCGGGCCCGCTCGTTCCTCAGCGCCATCTCCAGCAGGACATGGAAGCCCTGCAGCCGGCGCGCCAACACGATAGACATGGAGCCTCTCCTTCTCAGAACGGGAGCGCTCGCCGCCGAGACCGTCGGTTCGAAGGGGACAAACAAGCCGGACCCGTCATCGAGCGCACCCGATGCGGTCCGACATCACGATCACAGTGATCGCCAGAGGGGCCCGGGCCGCACAGACACTCTGCCGATCAAGCCGGTCCGACGCCAATGAGAAGTCGTGATGCCAGGCATCACAGCGCGATATGATCGCGATCCAGCGATCGCAGCACCTGCTCGGACAGGAGGTCCGCCGCGCCGGAGCGGGAGCCGCGCGCCCGCACCAGGGCGATCTCCGTCTCGTGCAGGTCGGGCAGACCACTGTCGAGCGACAGGGTGACGAGGTCCTTCGGCGTCATGGTCGCCGACAATACGCCGACCCCCAGCCCGGCTCTGAGCGCGGCGTGCTGGCCGGCGAGACTGGGCGAGGTGTAGGCGATTCGAAAGGCGACGCCCTGTTCGGTGAGCGCCGCCAGAGCCCGCTTGCGATAGATGTCCGGGGCCGGCGCGGTGATCAGCGGGATGATCGGGGTCTTGGCCAAGGCGGGGTCTGCGGCCACCCAGACCAGCGGCTCGCGCCACACCCGCACGCCGAGGTCGGGCCCCATTGGTTCGCGCTTTATCAGCGCCAGGTCCAGCGCGCCTTTCGAAAGTTGGTCGAGCAGATTGGCGGTGTAGTCGCAGGTGACTGCGAGACTGACCCTTGGATGACTACGGGCGAAATCGCCGAGAATACGCGGCAGGAAAGCTGTAGCGATGTCCTCAGGGGCGCCGAAGCGCACCTCGCCCTCGACATCGCCCTCATTCAACCCTGCGATGATTTGGTCGTTGAGGCGCAGCAGAGCATTCGCGGACGGGAGCAGGGTCTGGCCCTCGGCCGTCAGGATCACGTCGCGAGCGTTCCGGCTGAACAGTTCGACGCCCACCTGATTCTCCAGCCTGCGGATTTGCAGACTGATCGCCGGCTGGCTGCGCCCCAGGCGAACGCCGGCGCGGGTGAAACTGCCGGTGTCGGCGACTGTGACGAACGCCCTCAGCAGATCGAGATCGAGATTCACGAGACGATGCATCAGACCCGATCATTAGCAGAGCTTATAGGGTGCATGAGCCCATTAAACTGGCCCTTGGGGCAAGTCGAGCGCCATGGGATGCGACCCCGCCACGTCGAGATCGCAACTCCATTGACCACAGTCGTCTGCCCGAAAGCCCAACTTGCGCCCGACTGTTTTCCACCCCTGCTGCTGATCGCGCTGACGTCGGCTACCGCGCTTTTGGCCACGCCCGCTGTCGCGCAGAGCAACCAGAATTCCGGGTTCTGGACGCAGGTGAGCGCCACCGCGCCAATGGGGCGCGACCTTCTGGGATCGGTGGAGGTGCAGGGCAGGTTCAACGACGACGCGGCGATGGAACAGCGGATCCTGCGTCTGGGCGTCGGTTATCGGGCAAGTCCGGGAGCCACTGTGTGGGCCGGCTACCACTATCAGGGTGTCGAGCGGGACGGCCAACCCGGCACGACCGAGCATCGCGGCGGGCAGCAGGTTTCATTGAACATCGGCCCGGCGTTCAGCGGCGCGTTCAGCGCACGCACGCGGTTGGAACAACGCTTCGTCAGCTCGGGCGACGACGTCGGGTGGCGGCTGCGCCAGCAGCTTCGCTACGACCGCCCAATCGGGCGGGACCCTGATGTGTCGTTCGTCGCACACGCCGAGGTCTTCGTCGCCATGAATGACACGGATTGGGGGGCCAGCGGCGGCTTCGATCGGATACGGTCGTTCGTCGGCGTGGCGATCCCGGTGCGAGAGACCGTCTCCCTGGAAATCGGATACCTGAATCAACTCGACGAACCCGCGATCGACCGGATCGATCATGTGCTGTCCTTGTCGATGGTGCTCCGGCCATGAGCCCCGTCCATCCGGCAGAATGTCTTCAGGCTATGCGACATCACGGCGCCTCTGTGGATGGAGGCCTCCATTGACCGACTTCGGCCTGCCGTCCGGCCTTGCGCTCCTGACTTCCCCGGCCATCCTGTTCTTCTTCATCGGCGCGGCGGCGGCGTTCGCGCGCTCCGACCTCGCCATTCCCGAGCCCGTGTCCAAGGCGCTGTCGCTGTATTTGATGCTGGCCATCGGCTTCAAGGGCGGGGTAGAGGCGCGCGATGCGGGCCTGAACGGCGACTTTCTAGTCGCCGCGGCCATCGGCGTGGCGCTCAGCGCCCTGATGCCGCTGCTGGCGTTCATCATCCTGAAGCGGGTGTCGCGGCTGGACCGGCCCACGATCTGCGCACTGGCGGCCACCTACGGGTCGGTCTCGGTCGTGACCTTCGCCGCCGGCCAGCAGCACCTCGCTGCGGTCGGCATGACCTCCGGCGGCTATATGGCCGCCGTTCTGGCGCTCATGGAAACGCCCGCCATCCTGACGGCGCTGCTCCTGCTCAACGGCGCGGGCCGCGGCGAGCCGGGACGTCGCCGGACCATCCTCAAGGAGGTGTTCGTCGGCGCGGCCACGATCATGCTGCTCGGCAGCTTCGTTGTCGGGCTTGTCTCCGGCCAGGCCGGCATGGTCAAGCTGGAGGTGTTCGTCGGGCCGCTGTTCCAGGGAGCCCTGTGCTTCTTCCTGCTCGACATCGGCCTGATCGCGGCCCGGCGACTGATGGAGGGGGGGCGCAAGATGTCCCCCGCCGTGATCGGCTTTGCCTTGGCCTTTCCCGTGGTTTCGGCCGCCATTGCCCTCGGCCTGGCGCGCATGGCCGGGCTCGAGGCTGGAAACGCCGCCCTGCTGACCATTCTGGCAGGCTCCGCCTCCTATATCGCGGTCCCCGCCGCCATGCGGCTTGCCGCGCCCGAGGCGGACCCCGGCGTGTACGTAACCGCGTCCTTGGCCGTGACCTTCCCCTTCAACCTGACGATCGGCATCGCCCTCTACGCCGCCGCGGCGGCCTGGCTCTGGCAGTGAGTTTCCTCATGCGTTCCGTGTCTCAATCCTCAACCCAGGCGGCGTTTCGTCACCGCGAGACCCCGGGGAGAATGCGACCTTTACCGGCGCGGGACGGTGGCCCCCCATGGCCGGGCGAACGGGCGGTTTTGGCCACGATGCATGGAAAGGAGACGGCGATCACGCCGGTGATCGCTCGCTTCATGGGCCTCGAGGTGGGGGTGCCCGCCGGGCTGGACACCGACGCGTTTGGAACCTTCAGCCGCGAGGTCGAGCGCAGGGGGACTCCGCTCGACGCGGCGCGGGCAAAGATCGCCTCCGGTTTCGATCTGATGCCTGAAGCGCGCTTCGGTCTGGCCAGCGAAGGCAGTTTCGGGCCTCACCCTCTGATTCCGTTCCTGCCCCTTGGGCGCGAGATCGTGGTCCTGATCGACCGTCTGTCCGGACTCGAACTAGTCGGCCAGTTCGCCGGGATCAGGACGAATTTCGCGCACGAGATCGTGAATACGATCGAAGCGGGACGGACCTTCGGCGCCCGGATCGGTTTTCCGGACCATGGCCTGATCGTCACGGCCTCCATCGATCGGGCGCCGGCGCCGGATGTCGCGCTGATCAAGGATATCGGCGGTTGGGACGCCCTCGACGGAGCGATCGAACGCGTCATCGGCCTGACAGGGAGCGCTCTGGTCGAAACCGACATGCGGGCCCATCGCAATCCCCACAGGATGCAGGCGATCCGGCGCGCCACGCTGGATCTGGTCCGGCGATCCCGGAGCGCCTGTCCCGCCTGCGGTCGACCGGGATACGTCGTGACCGAGCGCTTGCCGGGCCTGGCCTGTGCGGACTGCGGCGGGCCCACGGTGAAGATCCGCGCCGAGCGTCTGACCTGCGCCGGCTGCGGTCATTGGCTGGAGCGCCCGGTTCCGGCCGCGAAAGCCGATCCCGGATCCTGCGGCGACTGCAATCCTTAGATCAACTGGCATGGGGTGAACTATGATGACCGGGAAAGACGATCGGGCCGCCGCAGCCTTGGCCGCCATCGACGAGCGCATCGCCTGGGTTCTGGAGAGTCCCGGCATGAGCGTCTGGCTCAAGTCGGCGTTGAAGTCGGCATTGGCGGAAAACCCCATCACCCTGTCCAATGACCTGGAAAT
Organism: Brevundimonas sp. UBA2416; assembly: GCF_002343105.1. NCBI lineage: Bacteria > Pseudomonadati > Pseudomonadota > Alphaproteobacteria > Caulobacterales > Caulobacteraceae > Brevundimonas > Brevundimonas sp. UBA2416. The sequence continues at coordinate 19,544 of NZ_DDRM01000026.1, read as the reverse complement.
TCTGACTCATTTGATCGTGCCAAGAGTAAATGCGTTGCTGCGACAGCCCCTCGGCGACGGAGGCCTGTCATCCCGCTGAGACGGGCCCCAGGAATCGCCATGGCAGGGTTTCGTCGGCGTGGAAAGGGACCAGGTCGCCTTCGGATGTCCCCGCAAGCCGTTCCGGGACAACCAGAGGATCGCGCTCCAGAATGATGGAAGTCGTGTTCAGGGGCAGGCCATAGAAGCGCGGGCCGTGCTCAGAGGCGAAACCTTCCAACCGGTCGAGCGCCCCATCTTCTTCGAACGTCGCCGCATAGCTTTCGATAGCGAAAGGGGCATTGAAGATGCCGGCGCATCCACACGCGGACTCCTTCTGGCCGATCAGGTGCGGGGCGGAGTCGGTGCCGAGGAAGAATTTGGGCGAGCCTGACGTCGCCGCGCGCCGCAGGGCGAGCCGGTGTCGCTCGCGCTTGGCCACTGGCAGGCAGTAGGCGTGCGGGCGCAGACCTCCGGCGAACATGGCGTTCCGGTTCAGGCGCAGATGATGGGGGGTGATGGTCGCGGCGAGATTCGGGCCGCCGCTCTCGACGAAGGCTACCGCATCGGCGGTGGTGATGTGCTCGAACACTGCCCTGAGCGCCGGAAAGTCAGCAATGATCCTGGAGAAAATCGTCTCGATAAAGACCGCCTCGCGATCAAAGATGTCGATCGCCGGGTCGGTCACCTCCCCGTGCAGCAATAGCGGCATGCCAAGGCGCTGCATCCGTTCCAGGACGGGATAGATCCTGCGGACGTCGGTCACCCCGTGGTCGGCGTTGGTGGTCGCGTGGGCCGGATAGAGTTTGCAGGCCGCGAAGACCCCGGTTTCGAAACCGCGGTTGATCTCGTCAGGGTCGGCGTCGTCGGTCAGGTAACAGGTCATCAGGGGCTCGAACGTCCCGCCAGGATCCAGCGCGTTGAGGATTCGGGTGCGATAGCCTTCGGCGGCGGCGGTCGTGGTGACCGGTGGGGTCAGATTCGGCATGACGATCGCGCGTCTGAACTGGCGCGCCGTGTATCCGACGACGGACCGAAGCATATCCCCGTCGCGAAGGTGAACATGCCAGTCGTCCGGAGCGCGAATGACAAGACGTCGAGAGGGGGGAAGCAGTGCGGGCATCCGCTAACGCTAGCCGATTCCGGGCCGCGCGCCGACATCGAACAGGGAAACCTCAACTTGCCCAAACGGAGCCTCCCATCGGAAGGCTGCTTGGAAATGGATCGAAGAGAGTTCGAGGAGCTGGCAGCCGGTGCACGACTGCCCTTTCCGAGCGCCGAATGCGTCGGTGACAGTGCATGATTCGACTGGCTGTTCGAAATGGACGCCTCTTTGGCTCCAATTCAGGGCGATGGGAATGACCAGCTTTCGCTACAAGTCAGCATCTTTGATGAAGGCAGCCAGCCTCAAGAACCGAACATGATCCTTCGCCGTGGCGGTGAAGCTCGACTTTCGATCGGGCAACAAGGCCCGGATGGTCAGATGATCGACGGTCTCGAACTCACCCTGCGTCCGATCACAGCGACTGAGTGAACCTGCTCCAAGGTTTGCAACGCGTCGAACTATGCCCTTGGCTGCCTGCCGAACAGCAAGCCTTCCGACCTTTCATCCTGGCAGCGGCACAGTGGCCTGATAGTTCTCAGCATCATCCACGGTGGCGCACGTACGACGTCACGCGCCATGCCCCGGTGGGTCGACAACGCCCGCTTTCTAAGGTCCGCTTTGCGCCAGGATGCCAAGGACCACTTTCGACCCGAAGCGGAAGTCTAACCCGACACCTTGTGGCTTGAACGCCTCGGGTAGACTGGCCTTGTCAGTTGACCTGCGCGCCCTTGTCATCGGACGTGTGGTCCGGTTCAAGAAGAGGGATGAATCCAGTCGATTATGCCTTCCTGATCGTCGCAGTCCTTTTGCTGTCCACGGTGTTGGCTGGCAGCCTGTCCAGCCGTTTCGGATTGCCGGCCATGATCGGCTTTCTGGCCTTGGGCATGATCGCCGGATCGGACGGCCCGTTCGGCATCGTATTTTCGGATTACGCCTTGGCCCAAACCATCGGCGTGGCGTGCCTGATCTTCATCCTCTTCTCGGGCGGCCTGGACACCGACTGGAAGCTGGTGCGCCCCATAGTGGCCCCGGCCCTTGTCCTGTCCACCGTCGGGGTGATGATAAGCGCCGGGATCATCAGCGTGGCCGCGGTGCTGCTGCTGGACTTCACGCCCGTTCAAGGGTTCCTGCTGGGGGCCGTCATCGCCTCTACAGACGCCGCCGCAGTCTTCTCCATTCTTCGTGGGCAGGGTGGGGCGCTGAGGAAGGACCTGACCGGCCTGATCGAGCTGGAGTCCGGCTCGAACGATCCGATGGCCATCTTCCTTGTCGGGGTCGCGCTCGTGCTGGTGGCGACGCCCCAAGCCTCGCTTCTGCCGTTCGCCCCGTCGTTCCTGATGCAGATGGGCGTCGGAGCCGTAGTGGGGATTGGTGTCGGATTTCTGCTGCCCAGCTTCATAAAGCGCATGCGGCTGCGCGGCAGTGGCCTGTCGCTTGTGGTGTCCATCGGCGCAGCCCTGTTCAGCTACGGGTTCGCGGCGGTGGTCGGCGGCAACGGCTTTCTAGCGGCCTATCTGGCCGGCCTCATGGCGGGCAACCGCGACTATACAGCGAGACGCACCATTTCGCTGTTCCAGGACGGCTTGGCTTGGCTGGCCCAAGTGGTCATGTTCCTGACGCTGGGACTGCTGGTCTATCCGACCCAGTTGCCCAGTGTGGTGGGTCCCGGCCTCGCCGTGACAGCGGTGCTGATGCTGGTGGCGCGCCCCCTGAGCGTGTTCATCTGCTTGGCGCCGTTCCGGGTATTCGACTGGCGGGCCAAGCTGTTCGTCTCATGGGCCGGTTTGCGTGGTGCGGTCCCTATCGTGCTGGCCACCTTCCCTATCGTGGCGGGGGTTCCGGGGTCCCAGACCATCTTCAACATCGTATTCTTCGTGGTCATCGTCTCGAGTCTGTTGCAGGGGCCGACGTTGGCGTGGGTGGCCAAAAAACTTGGGGTGCAGGGGGACGAGCCCGGGGTCAATCTGCAGTCGGCGGCCCGCTCGGTTTCCTGATCTTTTGCATTACCTATCGGGACCACGCTCAGCGGTCCGAGTCCGCTCACCACCCATCGCAGACCTTGAGCGCGTCCGATTCCGGGCGAAGCGGGTCTGGCTAGCTGACCACCGCGACAAGGGCGCAATAGTTCTCGGTATCATCCACGGCGGCGCGCCATTTTCTTCCAGAGATTCAGACCGCCGTCCGGGACGCCGGGCCGGGCGCAAGCGGTATCCGCATTGAGCGGGCCGCCAGTGGTCAGGCCGCTTCCGCGCTCTGATCCTGCGCTGCGCCCGCCAGCACCTGCTCTATCCCCGCGAACAGGGTCGCCATGGTCACGGGCTTGGCCAGGTGTCCGTCGGCGCCGGCCTTGCGTCCGGCCTCGATATGCTCGGGCATGGCGTTGGCGGTCAGCATCAGGACCGGCGTGCGGCTCCAGCCGCGCTGCATCTCGTACGCGCGGATTTCGGCGGTGGCGGTCAGGCCGTCCATCACCGGCATCTGCATGTCCATGAGGACCAGATCGAAGCCGCCGCCCCGGTAGGTCTCCAGCGCCTCGCTGCCATCCGCCACGCAGACGAGATCGGCGCTGGCGCCCGACAGCAGAACCTCGATGACCTTGCGGTTGGCCGGGTGATCGTCGGCCAACAGAATCCGCAGCGGAACGGCGTCGGACCCACTCGCGGGGACGGGCGTTTCGCCCGCCTGCGCAGCGTCCGCCGGCGGTAGCGGCGTCTCGAACCAGAACCGGGAGCCGACGCCGGGCTCGCTGTCGCAGTCCAGATCGCCGCCCATCAGTTCGGCCAGTTCGCGAGAGATGGTCAGGCCCAGACCGGTGCCGCCGAAGCGGCGCGTGATCGAGCCGTCGGCCTGATGGAAGCGGCCGAAGATGCGGGCCTTCTGATCCGGTTCAAAGCCGACACCGGTGTCCGTCACGGTGAAGCGAACGCGGTCCCCGGCAACATCCTCGATGCTGAGCCGGACCTCGCCCTGGGCAGTGAATTTCAGCGCATTGCTGACCAGATTGGTCACGATCTGGCGGATGCGCACCACATCGCCATAGACCTGCCGCTCCGCCTCCGCCGGAATCTCGATCGCCAGGACGACGCCCTTTTCCTCGGCCTTGGGTCGCCACAGGGCGGCTGTCTCGCGCACGACATTGGCCAGATGGAACGGCGCCGGCTCGATCGTGATCTGGCCGGACTCGATCTTGGCGGTGTCGAGGATGTCCGAGAGCAGGCGCTCCAGCGTGTCGCTGGAGGACCGCACGATATCGACCATCTCGCGTTCGCGCGGGCCCAGATCGCTGCGGGCCAGGGCGTCGGCCATGGCGACCACCCCGTTCAGCGGCGTGCGAATCTCGTGGCTCATATTGGCGAGGAAGTCGCTCTTGGACCGGCTGGCTTCCTCGGCGGCGCGACGGGCCAGTCGCAGGTGGCCGGCCGAACGCCACTGCCAGACCAGCAGACCGGCGGCCGTGAGGAAGAAGACCACGGCTATGCCGACGATCCAGCGCTGCGCGCTGATGACGTCCTCGTGCAGCCGGGTGTTGGTGCGCGCGGTTTCGAGCTGCCGCCGGCGTTCGGCCAGCTGTTCCTGCATGTCGCCCGTGACCTGGCCGATGCCGGCGCTGAACCGGCGCGCGGTCTGGATGTCCTGGGCCTTGTGATAGGCCTCCAGTCGCTGGAAGGCTTCGCGCGTCCGGCCCTCGGCGAACAGCAGGGCGGCCTCGACCCGGGGAACTTCCGAAAAGCCCTCTTCGCGGAACAGCCCGGCGGCCTCACGGCGGCGGATCTCCGCCAGATCGCGGCGGGCGAGGCCGAGCTGGCCGGTCCGGGCGTAGGCGAGAGCGCGTGACGGCAGCATCTGCGGCGCCAGAAAGTCGGCTGCGCCGAGATCGGCGCCATAGGGCGACAGGCAGTTGAGAACGCCACGCGAGTCGCCGCCGCCGTCCGCGACCATGGCGCACAGGTTGGCGTCATAGACCATCAGGCTCTCCATCCCGGCTCGCACGGACAGCCGGTGATGGGCGGCATAGAGCTGGTTGGCCAGTTCCTGATCACCGACCTGAACCGACAGGCGTGTCAGGTTGTAGAGGGCGTCGAAATCGGGGCGGGGATAGGCGGGGTTGGAGAAGTCGATCTCGAAGCGACGGAAGGCTGTGGTCGCGCCCTCGATGTCGTTCAACTTCATCAGGCCGATACCCGTCACCTCCCAAAGTCCGGCCCGGGCTGTGTCGACATAGGGGGCATCATCGGGAATGGCGGCGTCGGCTTCGGTCAGGAGCCGGAGCCCCTCGCCGATGCGATCCTTGTCCATCAATGCGAGCGCGCTGAGGCGCATGGCGTGCGCCTTGACGAACCAGTCGGTGGTGGTGCGGCCGATCTGGTCCATTTCGGCCGAGGCGGCCGTGTCGCCGCTGTCGTAGCGGATGGTCAGGGCGTTCAGCCGGGCGATCATCTGATACCGCGCGTCCCGGCGGTCCAGGGCGGCGGCGGCGAGGCGATTGTTCCAGACCTCGGCCCTCTCGAAATCGCCCTGGTTCAGGGTGATCCACATGACGTGATAGAGCCGGTTGAGACCCTCCCGGCCGGGGTGCTCCAGGGCGGACTCGCCGAAAGCCTCAAGCGCGGGAAAGCTGGTGGCGGCGGCGCGTTGCTCAACACGCTGCGCCAGCTCGACCCGGCTCTCGCGGGACTGCGTCGCAGCCTCCGCGCCGCCGGCGATGGCGAGCACGAAGAGCAGGACGGCGACGAGAACAAACTTCACTGAAGGCATGTCGTTTCCGTGGTGATCGTCGTTCATGACACGCCGACCCTTTCACAAGCTTTAGCGGCGCAAGACTTTTCCGGGATCGGACCGTCTGTGGACTTCCGCCCCCTGCCGGGTCAGCGTTCCGGAATGGCCGAATCGTCCGTCAGAGAGTCCGCGCCGGGGGGCTATTACGAGTTCTTCGCCGGCGGCGGCATGGTGCGCGCCGGACTTGGCGAAGACTGGCGCTGCCTGTTCGCCAATGACTTCGATCCGGCCAAGGCCGCGGCCTATCGCGCCAACTGGGGCGATGCGGCGCTGAGGGTCGGCGACATCGCGGGCCTGACCGCCGCCGACCTTCCCGGAAAGGCGGACCTGATGTGGGGCTCGTTTCCCTGCCAGGACCTGTCGCTGGCGGGCGTCGGCGCGGGTCTGGGCGGCAAGCGGTCAGGGACGTTTCACGACTTCTGGGGTCTGGCCCGATCGCTGGCTGCAGAGGGTCGGGCCCCGCGGATCGTAGCCGTGGAGAATGTCTGCGGAACCCTGACCTCGCATGGCGGGCAGGATTTCGAGGTCATCTGCCGGACCTACGCAGACGCCGGCTATCGCTGCGGGGCGCTGGTCATCAATGCCGACCGTTTCGTACCGCAGTCCCGGCCGCGGCTGTTCGTGATAGGCGTGCGCGAGGATGCGGCCCCGGACCCGGCCCTGACGGCGCCCATGGCTGACGGGCCGTTTCATCCGCCGGCCCTGCGCCGGGCGGTGGAACGTCTGCCAGGTGAGTTGCAGGGCCGGATGGTCTGGTGGCGGCTGCCGGAGCCGGGCGTTTCAAACGCGAGTCTGGCTTCGGTGATCGAGGCCGAACCGTCGGACGTTCGCTGGCATTCGGCGGCGGAGACGAACCGGCTGCTGGCGCTGATGTCGCCAAAGAACCTGGCCAAGGTGGAGGGCGCGCGCAGAACGGGCGAGCAATGCGTCGGGGGGCTGTACCGCCGAACGCGGCGGGACGCTGCGGGCGGGCGGTTCCAGCGCGCCGAGGTGCGGTTCGACATCGCCGGCTGCCTGCGGACCCCGGGCGGCGGATCGAGCCGCCAGACCCTGCTGGTGGTCGAAGGCGGGCGGGTCCGATCCCGTCTGATGTCGGCGCGGGAGACGGCGCGGCTGATGGGCCTGCCCGACAGCTACCGTTTGCCCGGCTCCTACAGCGCGGCCTGTCATCTGACGGGAGACGGGGTCGCCGTGCCCGTGGTGCGACATCTGGCGCAATGGCTGCTGGAGCCGCTGCTGGCGACACAGGCGGGACTTCGTCGGGCGGCCTGACTGCGCCCTTGCCAAAGGCGTTCAGCGGGGCATCATAGCTGTGGGGGATCCGGGGAGATCATCGTGAAACATCTATTGGGTGGACTGATCGTTCTGGGGCTGTGCGCGGCCCCGGCGGCGGCGGCGGCGGCGGCGGAAACCTGGCACGCGTTCTCGCGCAGCGCCAACTCGGCCTATATGGCCGACGTCGACAGCATTGTGGTGGACGGCGACATCACCCGCGTCCTGCTGGCCATCGTTCCGCTGCGGGGTGAGGCCGGGGACCTGAGCCACACCGTCGATACCTATGAATTCCGCTGCGGACCGAACCAGTGGCGCAGCACCCTGTCGATCGAGTACGGCACCGACGGCGAGGAAATGGGCCGGTATCCGGACGAGAGCGACTGGGTGAACGCCCGGGACGGCACCATCCCGGGTATCCTCAAGGAGATCGCCTGCGACGGCGTCCGGGCCAATCCGCCCCACTGGCCGGCGATCAGCGCCTTTGTCGAGGCGAGGGCTCCCTCGGCCTGATCGTCAGGCGTCGACCGCCGCATCCAGCGCATTGGCCTGGATGAACTCGCGGCGCGGCTCGACCACGTCGCCCATCAGCTTGGCGAACAGGTCGGACGCGTCTTCCTGATGCTCGACCTGCACCTTCAGCAGGGTGCGGGCGTTGACGTCGAGGGTGGTTTCCCAGAGCTGTTCCGGGTTCATCTCGCCCAGACCCTTGTAGCGCTGGATGGCGAGGCCCTTCTTGCCCGCGTCCAGCACCGCCTCGAGCAGGTCGAGCGGACCGCGGATGGTCACGGCCTTGTCCTTGCGGCGGAAGACGGCCGGCTTGTCGAACAGACCCTCGAAGGCGACCGAGCGTTCGGCCAGACGACGGGCGTCGAGCGAACGGATCAACGCCTCTTCCAGCACGATGCGTTCGGTGACGGCACGGCGCACGCGTTCGAAGGCCACAGCCCCCTGCGCGCCCGGTGAACCGGACCAGTTGCCGTCGCCTTCCTCGGCGTAGAGGTTGAGGCGGGTGGCGGCCTTGGACGGATCGGCGGCGTCCTCGTCGAACAGGCCCGCCAGCGCGGACTGCTCGATGGCGAAGGCGGGGGCGCGCTGCGACAGGCGATCGACGCCGGCCTTGAAGGCCTTGGCCTCGCGCACAAGGGACTGCAGGTCAAAGCCGGTGCGGCGTTCGCCGGACGGCAGGTCCAGCTCGGCCTCCGTGGAGCCCTCCTCGATGAGGTAGGCGTCCATCTCGGACTGGTCCTTGAGGTAGCGGGACTGCTTGCCCTTGGACACTTTGTAGAGCGGCGGCTGGGCGATG
>NZ_DDRM01000026.1:0-10901 GCF_002343105.1 Brevundimonas sp. UBA2416 | reverse complement strand
AGAAGAAGGTCAGCAGCAGGGTCCGGATGTGGGCGCCGTCGACGTCGGCGTCGGCCATCAGGATGATCTTGTGATAGCGCAGCTTGTCGGCGTTGAAATCGTCGCGGCCGATGCCGGTGCCGAGCGCCAGAATGAGCGTCCCGATCAGTTCGGATGACAGCATCCGGTCGAAGCGGGCGCGCTCGACGTTGAGGATCTTGCCGCGCAGGGGCAGGACGGCCTGGTTCTCGCGGTTGCGGGCCTGTTTGGCCGAGCCGCCGGCGGAATCGCCCTCGACGATGAACAGTTCGGACTTGGCCGGATCGCGTTCCTGACAGTCGGCCAGTTTCCCGGGCAGGGAGGCCATGTCCATCGACGTCTTGCGCCGGGTCAGGTCGCGGGCCTTGCGGGCGGCCTCGCGGGCGGCGGCGGCTTCGATGATCTTGGCGACGACGGCCTTGGCCTCGACGGGGTGTTCCTCGAACCAGGTCGACAGACCTTCGGAGCACAGGCCCTCGACGGCGGGCCGCACTTCGGAGGAGACCAGTTTGTCCTTGGTCTGCGATGAGAATTTCGGATCGGGCACCTTGACCGAGAGCACGCAGGTCAGGCCCTCGCGGGCATCCTCGCCCGAGACCGAAACCTTCTCCTTCTTGGCCGCGCCGGCGGCGTCGATATAGCCGCCCATGACGCGGGTCAGGCTCGCGCGGAAGGCCGACAGGTGGGTGCCTCCATCCCGCTGGGGGATGTTGTTGGTGAAGCACAGCATGGTCTCGTGGTAGCTGTCGTTCCACCACAGGGCGAGATCGATCTCGATCCCTTCCTTCTTGCCGCGGATGACGATGACGTCCTTGAGGATGGGCGTCTTGGACTTGTCGAGGTGGCGCACGAAGGCCTCGACCCCGCCTTCATAGTGCAGGATCTCCTCGAACTTCTCGGCCCCGCGATGGTCCTGCAGCTTGATGACCACGCCCGAGTTGAGGAAGGCGAGCTCGCGCAGGCGGTGCTCGAGCGTCTTCAGGTCGAAGTCGATGTGGGCGAAGGTGGTGACCGAGGGGTAGAAGGTGACCTCGGTGCCCGACAGGACCTTGCCATTGTCGCGCAGCGGCGCGTCGCCCGTGACGCGCAGGCTCTCGACCGTGTCGCCGCGCTCGAACCGCATCTCGTGGCGTTTGCCGTTGCGATAGATGACCAGCTTCAACCAGTCGGACAGGGCGTTGACGACGGAGACGCCGACGCCGTGCAGGCCGCCCGAGACCTTGTAGGAATTCTGGTCGAACTTACCGCCGGCGTGCAGCTGGGTCATGATGACCTCGGCAGCGGAGACGCCCTCCTCGCCGTGGATGTCGGTGGGGATGCCGCGGCCGTTGTCGGTGACCGTGACCGAGCCGTCGGCGTTGAGGATGACCTGGACCAGGTCGGCGTGGCCGGCGAGGGCCTCGTCGATGGCGTTGTCGACCACCTCATAGACCATGTGGTGCAGACCCGAGCCGTCGTCGGTGTCGCCGATATACATGCCGGGCCGTTTGCGGACTGCGTCGAGGCCCTTGAGGACCTTGATGGAATCGGCGCCGTAGGCGGCCTCTTCGGCGGTGTCTTCGTTACGCGCGGTCGGGGTCTGATCGGTCATATATTCGGTCGGTGAAACGCCCTCGGGAGGGCTTCGGAAGGCGGCGACGGGGCCGCCTTGAACGGACGGTTTTCAGGGCGGTTTTCAGGGCGCGAATCCGGGTCGCGCCGAGGCCTGCAACATATAGGGAATCGGGGCGGAATTGCGAGGAAAAGCGGTGTTGCGGGAGGGGCGAGAGTGGTGTGTTTCGCCGCGAAAAATTCAGACGGCGTCCGGCGATTACTCAAGGCGTCGCGGAGCGGTCCTGAAATGGCCTTTCGCGGCGCGGCGGCGATGTCGATGAACCTTTCAAAGACCCGTCCTGTGGGGACGGGAACATAGAGCACGCGCCTGCGTCAGGAACGGTCGCAGGGCGGGGACGGGGGCGGAATCAGGTGGCGCCGGTGGGTCGAAAAGGGCGTATCGGGGTCGCACAGGGGCGAGAAGACACGGGGCGGGAAGACTCTGTTTCCGGGGCGGTCGAATCCCGGACCGCTATCGTCATTCCGGGCGAAGCGCAGCGCAGACCCGGAACCCAGCGGCGCGCGCGAGCGCGAAGCTGTCGGGAGTGCCAGGCTTGAAGCGCCATATGCAGGCTTCAGTGTTTCGCCGCCGTCGCGGCGCCGCTGGGTTCCGGGTCTCCGAGCCGCTGCGCGTCTCTCCGCCCGGAATGACGATAGCCGTGGGGGGCTACTCCCCCGTCAGCGCCCCGCCCTCGACCCGAACGAACTGCGCCCTCCCCCGCAGCGGGGCGAACAGGTCGGCCTCGGTGCCGGTCAGAAAGGCCTGCAGGCCCAGCGCTTCGATCTCGTCGAACAGGGCGGCGCGGCGGGCCGTGTCGAGGTGGGCGGGGGCCTCGTCGAGGAGCAGGACGGGCGGCGCGGGCTGGTCCGCGAGACGGGTGATCTGGGCGAGGATCAGGTTGAGGACCAGCGCCTTCTGCTCGCCCGAGGAGCCCTCGGCGGCGGGGCGGTTCTTTTCACGATGCAGGGCGGTCAGGTCGGAGCGGTGCGGGCCGAACAGGGAGCGGCCGGCGGCGGCGTCGCGCCCGCGGCTGCGGGCCAGACCCTCGCGGAGGGCGGCGGCGATGGCTTCAGCGTCGGCGCCGGCGGTCGCCATGGCCTCGGCCTCTCCGGTCAGACCGAGGTCGGCCTGGGGGAAGGGACGGTCGTTGCGGGCGTCGATGGCGGCCTGGAGGGTGGTCAGGGCGGCGGCGCGGGCGATGGCGGCCTCGGCACCCGCCTCGCCGAGGCGCAGTTCGAGGGCATCGAGCCAGAGGGGGTCGGCGGCGCGGCCCTCGGCCCCTTCGGTCAGCAGGCGCAGCCGTTCGCGCAGGGCCTTTTCATAGGCCGAGACCGAGGCGGCGTGGGCGGGGTCAGCGGCGAAGACCAGCCGGTCGAGGAATTTCAGCCGCGCGGCGCGGGCGTCGGAGAACAGCCGGTCCTGTTCGGGCGTGGCCCAGACCGGGCGCAGATGGTCGAGCAACCGGCCGGGCTGGGCCGTCTCGCCGTCGATGCGGACGATGCGACGGGCGGCGCCGGGGGACTGGACGCCGGTGCCGAGTTTCGTCTCCTCCTCGCCGTCGGTCAGGACGGCGGCCACGGCCCAGGCCCGGCCGGTCGCCTCGCCGGGCTCGCGGCGGCCCATCTCGGGGGCTGTGGCGCCGCGCAGGCCGCGGCCGGGGGTGAACAGGCTGAGGGCCTCGAGCAGATTGGTCTTGCCCGCGCCGTTGGGGCCATGGAGCACGACGGCCCCCGCCGCGACCGGCAGGGTGGCGCTCGCATAGGAGCGGAAGTCGGTAAGGGTGAGGGAGGTGATCAAGCCTGCGGTCCTAGCGCGCTACAGCCTTCACCGCCACAGCACGGCCGGCCCGGCCACGCCGCTTGACTCGCCCCAGATACCGACGTTCGTATAGGCGGAAGGGGTGGGCCGTGAACGCATTCGAATTTGTAATCACGCTCTATTCGTTCGTCTACGCGCTCGGGGTGGCGCAGATCCTCGCTACGGTCGGCGATATGCTCCGGACGGGTGATCGGCTTCGCTTCTCCTGGCTGAACGCGGGCTGGATGCTGAATGTGCTGCTGGCGATCGTCGCTTGGTGGCTCAGCCTCTGGGACCTGCGGACCGAGACCAGCTGGCCGATGTCGACGGTGCTGGTGTTCTTTAGCGTGGCCTGCCTGCTCTATCTGATCTCGCGGTTGGTCAGCGCGCCGATATCGCAAGACGGCCCCGTCGATCTGCAACTCTATCACCGGCAGGAGGGCCGCAAATACGCCGGCCTGTTTGCCGTCAACACGGCGGTGACCATCGCGACGGTGTACCTGTACGGGGCGGAGAGCCAGAACTGGGTGGCGTCGAACTTCGCCAGTTGGCCGACCTTGGCGGCCAGCATCGCCGCCGCCATTTTCGTCAACCGATGGGTCCAGACAGCCGCGCTTGCCACCATACTGGTGATGTGGGGCTGGTACTATGCGACCTTGCAGAGCGCACTGATCTGACGGTGAACCGGGCTTGCGCCCGCTACACCCGCAGCGGCATCAGCACATACTGCACGCCCGGGTCGCCCGGATCGAGGACCAGCGTGGGCGAGGCCGGGTCGGCGAATTTGAAGTGGGCGGTTTCGCCGGTGATCTGGCCGGCGACGTCCAGCAGATAGCGGGCGTTGAAGCCGATCTCGAAGGGCTCTTCGGAATAGCCGATCTCGACCTCCTCGACCCCCTGCCCGGCCTCCATGTTGCGCACCGTCAGGGTGACGCGGTCCAGCTCGAAGGCCAGTTTCACCGAGCGGCTCTTCTCGGCCGAGATGGTGGCCACGCGGTCGACGGCCTGGGCGAACAGGGTGTTGTCGATGTCGGCCTGTTTGTCGTTCCCCTTGGGAATGACCCGCATGTAGTCGGGGAAGGCGCCGTCGATGACCTTGGAGGTCAGGCTGGCCTGGCCGAATTCGAAGCGGATTTTCTGCGGGCTGACCATGACCTCGACCGGACCGGAGCCGTCGTCGAGCAGGCGGCGGACCTGGTCGATGGTCTTGCGCGGGACGATGACGCCGGGGCCGCCGGCGGCGCCCTCGGGGGCCGGGGTCTCGGCCAGGGCCAGGCGATGGCCGTCGGTGGCGACGGCGCGCAGCAGGGGAATGCCGGCCTCGGCCACGGTGTGGAGATAGAGGCCGTTCAGATAGTAGCGGGTCTCCTCCGTCGAGACGGCGAAGCGAGTCTTGTCGATCAGCCGGGCGAGGTCTTCCTTGGGCAGGGTGAAACGCGTGCCCGATGTGTCGGTCGACATGACCGGGAAGTCGCCGGCCGGCAGGACCGGCAGGTTGAATTTGGAGCGGCCGGCCTGGACCACCAAACGGGGGTCGTCACCGTTGTAGCTGAGCGAGACCTCGGCGCCGTCGGGCAACTTTCGAACAATCTCATAAAGCGTGTGGGCCGGGGCGGTGATCTGGCCCTCGACATTCACCTGGGCCTCGGCCTCGTCGACCATCTCCATGTCGAGGTCGGTGGCGGCGAACGACAGCTTGTCGTGCCCGGCGCTGAGCAGGACGTTGGACAGGATCGGAATGGTGTTCCTGCGCTCGACGACGCTCTGCACGTGGCCGAGGGCCTTGAGGAGCGCGGATCGTTCGATGGTCAGTTGCATGTGGTCTCGCCCGGATGCGGCGACTCAGAAGCGCCACCGCGTATAGAGGGCCTTGGACACTAGCGGATTGGCGGCGGGGGGCAAGGAAGGGACTAGGGATGAGGGATTAGGGATGAGGGACGGCGCCACATCGATGTGTGGATAATCTCTGCCGCCGCGCCTCGGCTCCGACCTGTTCCCTGATCCCTAATCCCTCATCCCTAGCCCCGCAGCTTCCGCGTCAGCGTCTCCACATCCCGGGCGATCTGGTCATCAAGGGCCATCAGCTCCTCGATCTTGCGGACGCCGTGAAGGACCGTGGTGTGGTCGCGGCCGCCGAAGCGTCGGCCGATGTCCGGGTAGGAGCGGGTCGTGTGCTGTTTGCACAGCCACATGGCGATCTGTCGCGGGCGGGCCACGGCGCGGGTGCGGCGTTCGCTGAGCAGGTCGGCCTGTTTGAGGCTGAAATGGTCGGCGACGGTCTTCTGGATTTCGTCGACAGTGATGCGGCGCTCGGGTCCGCCGCGCAGGGCGGAGCCGAGCAGGGCCTGGGTCTCATCGACGCTGAGCGAGGACAGGCGGGCGCCGGCGACGGCGGCGAGGGTGTTCACGGCGCCCTCGAGCTCGCGCATCGAGCCCGGAGTGCGGTCGACCAGATGTTCGAGCACCTCGGCCTGGGCCTCGCCCGAGACGACGCCGAGACGGGCCAGGGCCTCGATGCGGCTGCGGGCCACGGCCAGCTTCAGCGCGCGGTCGGCGGGCTCGACCGGGCAGGTCAGGCCCGAGGCCAGATGGCTGCGCAGGCGCGGCTCGACCTCGGTCAGGGCCATGGGCGGGCGGTCGGCGGAGAGGATGATCTTCTTGCCGTCCTCGATCAGGGCGGTGAGGGTCGAGAGCAGTTCTTCCTGGGTGCCGGCCTTGCCGCCGACGAACTGGACGTCGTCGATCAGCAACATGTCAGCGTTGCGCAGACTGTCCTTGAACGCCGCCATGGTGCGGTCCTGGGCGGCGCGGACGAAGGTCGACAGGAAGCGTTCGGCGGTCAGGTAGACGACCCGGGCGTCCGGCCGGAGGCGCTGGGCCTCCCAGGCGATGGCGTTGAGCAGGTGGGTCTTGCCGTAGCCATAGGGGCCGCAGAAGAAGATCGGGTTGAAATGGCCGTCGGCCCAGGCGGCGGCCTGTCTGGCGATGGCCAGGGCGAAGGCGTTGCCCTGCCCTTCCACGAAACTGTCGAAGGTCAGTCGCTCCTGCAGGCCGGCGGCGCGCACGGCGCGGGCGCCGTCGGCGACGGGCGGCACGGTGGCCATCGGCATGGGGGCGGGCTGGAGCGGTATGACGGCGGCGCCCTCGGCGCGGCCGGCGGCGACCTGGGAGGCCGAGGGGGTCGAGCCCATCTCGGCGCGGCAGCGGACGTCGAGGCGGCGCGACAGGCCGTCGAGGCCCAGCCACAGCTCGTTCATGCGGCGCAGGGCGTTCTTGCGCACCCAGTCGCGGGCATAGGCGGTCGGGGTGACGAGGATCAGCTGGCCGGCGCCGTCGGCGCGCACGGCAGAGGGGGCGATATAGGAGCTGAAGGGCCCCTCGCCGATCTCGCTGCGCAGGCGGCCCGCCGCCTCGGTCCAGATACGATCCGGATCCGTCATCCCCGCCATTTGCGCGCTCCCCGTCATCGTCAAAGCCACCCTTCGAAACCCATCACCTGACGCCCTTCGGGAGAGGCCTGAACCTGGGACGACTTCTCCTGTCCCGCGTGGCGTGAGCCTCGCGGGTGGGGTCGAACTCTGGAACAGGCGTCTCACGCCGACACGAAAACTGGTTCCGCGCCGCTTTCATTCCGTATGGGAATGGAAGTGCGTCAGCGGCTCGAACTTACCCTCGGGGAGGGGGGCGTCAACGCTGATTCGCGACTCGAATTGCAGTTAAAATTGTTGACTCCGCTAAAGCCAAACACCGTCAACGAAAAACCGGAATTCGCCACAGAAGCGAGCGCGAATCGGCCTGACAGCGGTTACCGGCGCACGTGCAAACGGCGAGGGAGCCTTCGCGCCCTCGCCGTTGGAATCGCTGGATTTTGCCATGACAGCCCGGTGAAAGGCCGTCCGCGATCCGAAAAATCAGGCGGCGGCCATCTTCTTCAGCTGTGCGGCCAGACGACCCACCTTGCGCGAACCCGTGTTCTTGTGAACCACGCCCTTGGACACGGCGCGCATCAGCTCGGACTGGGCCTCGATGAAGGCGGTCTTCGCGGCGGCGGCGTCGCCCCCCGTGACGGCTTCCTGGAATTTGCGCAGGAAGGTGCGGACGCGCGTGCGGCGCGCCTTGTTCACTTCGGTGCGGGCAGCGATCTTGCGGATCGCTTTCTTGGCGCCGGCATTGTTGGCCATCAGTCAAACCTTACGAACGGAAACGCCGCGGAGCACGGTCCACGGCGGGGAAATCTCGAAGAGCGCGCGGCTATAGCGGAAAGGGGTTGGGGGGTCAACGAAGAGTCTGGCGCCGCCGCAACGGGGCCGCGAACGCAAGAGACGGTCTACAGTTGACGCCTTCTGGTTACAATTGTAGCGTACTCGCGACATTGATCGTGAGACCCGCGCCATGGCTGAACCGACCGCCCCCAGCGAGACTGAACTGGACGTCCTCAAATGCTTCTGGCGCGACGGCGATCTGTCGGCGCGCGAGGTGCAGGGCCGGATAGCGGCGGACCTGGGCTGGTCGTCGTCGACGACGCGGACGGTGCTGGAGCGGATGCGGGCCAAGGGCCTGCTGAGCCGGCGCGATGTGCACGGGATGGCGGTCTATTCGACGGCCCAGCCCAAGACGGCGGTGATCGGCGGGTTGATGAAACGGCTCGGCGCCATGCTGGATCTGGACGGCCCCCTGCCCGCGGCCGCCTTCTCGGGCAGCCAGATCCTGGATGCGGACGATATCGCCGAACTGGAGGCCGCCCTGGCCGCGCCGGACGCTGATCGGGAGGACCGCTGATGGGCGCGCCCGAACTGATGGTCCTGTCGCTGGGCCTGTCGGTGGTCGTGGCCGTGCTTGGTTGGACGGGCGGCCGGGGGGTCGAGCGGGTGAGCGCCGATCCGCGGCTGAGGGACCGGATTTGGGCCGGAGCGCTGGTCCTGCCGGCCCTGCCGCCGCTGGCGGTCGGGCTGATGCTGCTGACGCCCGCGCCGGTGCGGGAGATATCGCTGGCCGCCACGACCCTGCCGGCCGGCCTCGCCCCGGCGCCGGTCGGAAGCGCTGTCGTCGCCTCGCAGGCTTTCGCCCTCGACCCGACCATGGCGGCCTGGGTCGTTCTGGGGGTCGCGGCCGTGCTGACGGCCGTTCGTCTCGCGGCTCTGGCGCTGCGGGCCGGGCGACTGCTCCGCGTCATCGGTCAGGCCGAGGCGCCGGGCCCGGCGGTGATGGCGATGGTCGAGGCCGCGGCCCGCGATCTCGCCATCCGCCCGCCGCGTGTGGGCGTCAGCGCCGCAACCTCCGAGGCGCTGCTGGCCAGTCTGGGCCCGGCGCGGCTGATCCTGCCTGTGGGTCTCAGCGAGGCGGCGGATGCGGAGGCGGCCCGCGCCGTCATCGCTCATGAACTGGCCCATCTGAAGCGCGGCGACCATCGCGCCGTCTGGATGGAGGAAGCCCTGCTGGTCGCCCTGGCCTTCAATCCCCTCATGCCGGTTCTGCGCGCCCGGCGCGCCGCCGCGCGGGAAGAGGCCTGTGACGCCCTGGCCCTTCAACAGGCCGCGCCGGACATTCGCAGGGCCTATGCCAGATCCCTGATCGAGGCCTTGCGGGACCGCGCCGGTCCGCACGCCTCCGGCGGCCTGCCCGCCCTGACCTTCACCGGCGCGGGAAGGACCACCGCCATGCGCCGACTGAAAGCCGTCCTCAACCCCGCCCCCGCCGCCGGCCGCGGCCTCCGTCTGACCGCCTTCGGACTGGCCGGCCTGATCGCCCTGCTGGGCGGCGCCGGATCGCTGGCGGTGGCCGCGGAGCGGGAGGCAGTACTTGTGATCAACGCCGCCGCTCCGGTGACCGGCTCGGAGGCGGCGGCCGAACGGGCGGACGGGCCGGGCCCGGCGGCGGCTTCGACGCTGCTCGCCGAACAGTCGCGCAGCGTCGATCTGGGCCCGGACACGCGCACCCTGCTGAACGGCGCCCCCCTGCCCGAGGGCCTGCCGATGTGGGCCGTGGCCGCCGAACGCGTGGACGTCCGCACGAACGAGCGCCCGCGGGCCGTCAATCTGATCCTGGCCTTCACCGGAACGGTCCCGGTCAGCGTGGACGGCCATCGCATGCCGGACGGCTTTCCGGTCAGCGGCGTCAGTCCGGAGGCCGTGGCCCGCGTGGAAACCATCGGGGGCCATGTGATGTATACGCTGAAGCCCGAGGCCGAGGTGCGCCGCGACCGGATCAGCGCCAGCCGCGAACGGGCCGCCGCGCGAATGGCGACCGACACGGCCCGGAACGCCCTGAGCCCGGAGCAGCAGGCGCGCTACCGTGATCCCACGGCTCGCGAATACCAGACCCTGTGCGCGTCGGCCGACCCGGGCGATGATGGGTTCTGCGCAGGCGTCATGTTCTCACAGTTGCAGGCTGACGGTCTGTGTCTGCCAGCGGAACTGGACCGTGGGTCCGAGATTGTCCGGCGCGCCGCGCTGGGCGACCTGGTCGCCCGCGGCAAGGCCGAGATAGCCCGCGCCTCAATCCGGCCCGGCGACCGGCCCACGGACGTTGCGCGCTCGGCCCTCGCGCGGGCCTATCCCTGTGACGCGGCCGGCGCGACGCCGGTCAGCCAGCCTGGGCCCCTCGCTTCAGGAGCCCGGGCCGCACCGGCTGAAGCGGCGGAGGTCGCCGGGGTGGAGACGGGGGGAACAGGCCCCCAGAGCCAGACGCCTGGAACCGCCGTCGCCCCGGAGGAACCCCGTGAAAGCGAGTTCCTCGCCGAACGCCGGGCCGAGCGGGCGGCGACGCGTGAGGCCTGGCCGAGCGAGCGCGGACTGCGTCTTCCGGGCTGGCCGCGCGCGGACCGACCCGCCCGGAACAGCCCCTTCCGTAACGAACGCGTGGCGTCCGATCCGCAGAACGCGCGCGTCCCGAGGCCCTGAGCCCTACCGGCCGGTGAAGTTCGGCTTCCGCTTCTCCACGAAGGCCGCCATGCCTTCCTTCTGGTCCTCGAAGGCGAAGAGGGAGTGGAACAGGCGGCGTTCGAACTGGACGCCCTGGGTCAGGGTGGTCTCCAGCGCGGCGTTGACCATTTCCTTGTTGGCCATGACGGCCAGAGGGCTTTGCGAGGCGATCTTCGCGGCGATCTTGCGGACCTCGTCCAGCAGGGCTTCGTGCGGGACGACGCGGCTAGCGAGGCCGGCGCGTTCGGCCTCGGCGGCGTCCATCATGCGGGCGGTCAGGACCATGTCCATGGCCTTGGACTTGCCCACCAGACGGGTCAGGCGCTGGGAGCCGCCGATGCCGGGGGCGACGCCGAGGTTGATCTCGGGCTGGCCGAATTTCGCCTTCTCGCTGGCGACGATGAAGTCGCACAGCATGGCCAGTTCGCAGCCGCCGCCGAGGGCGAAGCCGTTGACGGCGGCGATGATCGGCTTGCGGAAACGGGTGATGCGGTCGTGGCCGAGGGCGAAGAAATTGCCCGTGTACATCTGGGCGTAGGTCTGGTCCTGCATCTCCTTGATGTCGGCGCCGG
>NZ_DDRM01000020.1:40216-74777 GCF_002343105.1 Brevundimonas sp. UBA2416 | reverse complement strand
CGGCTTCCAGATCCTGTGCGAGGCCGGAATGCTGCCGGGCGCCCTGCTGCGCAACGCCGGGCTGAAATACGTCTGCAAGCCCATCGCGCTGACGGTCGCCAATGGCCAGACCCGCTTCACCGCCGGCTATCAGGGCCAGCGCGAGGTGGTGATGACCCAGGGCAATGGCGACGGAAACTATTTCGCCGACGCCGAGACCCTGGCCCGGATCGAGGGC
The DNA here is from genome assembly GCF_002343105.1 of Brevundimonas sp. UBA2416. Classification (NCBI taxonomy): domain Bacteria; kingdom Pseudomonadati; phylum Pseudomonadota; class Alphaproteobacteria; order Caulobacterales; family Caulobacteraceae; genus Brevundimonas; species Brevundimonas sp. UBA2416. Next base: position 74,560 of record NZ_DDRM01000020.1, on the reverse strand, counting down.
GAGGGGCAGGTCGTGTTCCGCTATGTCGACAACCCGAACGGCTCGGTCGCTGACATCGCCGGCCTGCAGAATGCCCGCGGCAATGTGCTGGGGCTGATGCCCCACCCGGACCGGGCGTTCGAGGAAGAGCTGGGCTCGGCCGACGGCGCGACACTGTTCCGCAGCGTCTTCGCCGCTGCCTGACCCGATTGCGGACTTGACCTGACGCCTCGCGTCAGTCGATCTCCCGGGGCGCTATCCGGGGACCGACCGATGTTCATGAGCGAACGGCAGAAGATGATCTCGGGTCTGCCGTACGATCCCGGCGATCCCGAGCTTCAGGCCGACCAGACCGCCGCCAAACAATGGATGGCGCGCTACAACGCCGCCATGGCCGCCAGCCCCGCCGAGCGCCGCGACCTGCTGCGCCAGAAGATGGGCGAGGTCGGAGAGGGCGCGATCATCCGCCCGCCGTTCCACTGCGACTATGGCTACAACATCCGGCTGGGCCGGGGCGTGTTCATGAATTTCAACTGCGTGGTGCTGGACATCTGCGAGGTCGAGATCGGCGACCAGACGCAGATCGGGCCGGCGGTGCAGATCCTCACCGCCGACCATCCGCGTGATCCGGTCCAGCGGGCGGAAGGTATCGAGTTCGGCCGGCCGGTCACAATCGGCCGGAACGTGTGGATCGGCGGCGGCGCGATCATCCTGCCGGGCGTGACCATTGGCGACGATGCGGTCATCGGGGCCGGCTCGGTGGTGACGCGGGACGTGCCGGAAGGCGCGACCGCTGTCGGCAACCCGGCCCGCCTGAAGACCTAGACCCCCCAGGCCTGCCCGCCAGCGCCGTAGGCGTCGACCGCCTGGAACAAGGCCGAAACCAGCGCCCGCTCCTCCTCGCTCATCTCAGGCTTCCAGACGTCGAAAATCAGTATGGTGCGGTCCCGACCGCTGTCGTTCGCGGCTTCATGCTCGATGGTGTCGTCGAACGCCCAGGCCTGGCCCTCACGCCACTCGCGCGTGTCGTTGCCGACGCGGAAGCGGCTGCCCGGCGGCGCGATCAGGGGTAGGTGGCAGATCAGGCGGGTGTTGATCAGTCCGTGGTGCGGCGGGATTCGCGCGCCGGCCCTGAGCTTCGAAAACAGGATCGAAGGCGTCCGCCCCGGAACCCGGCACAGCGGAACCTCGGCGAGGGCCGCCAGGGTGCGCGGGCAGCGCCGGGCGATGTCGGGCTGTTCCTCTCCGTCCTTCCACAGAAACAGGGCGCTCCAGTCGGCGTTGGACATCATCCCGGCAGCGTCGCTGTTGGGCCGGTCCGCCCGCGGCTCGACATAGGGGCGGAACAGGTCGGGTTCGGCCAGCAGGGCGTCCAGCTCGGCGCGAATCTCACCCGCCACCGCCTCGACCGCCGCCAGCCAGGGCAGGGTCTCCCGCGGCTGGAACTGGATCTGGGGCAGACCGGGGAAGAGGTAGAAGCGCGGCTCCTGCTGGTACAGGCGCTTGCGCCCCGCCATCAGATCTAGCGACAGGGCGAAGCGGTCGCTTGAGGTCGAGGGGTTGAAGCCTGCGCCGGCGAGGCTGCTCGTCAGATGGGCCTCAAACCGCCGGGCCTGGGCCTGAACCGCGGCCTGGGCGCGGCGCAGTTCGGCGATGATCGCCGGCGCCAGACCCGTGCCGTCGCCGGCGACGCGCAGGGCGGAGCTGTAGAAGCTGGCGGCCGCGCGACTGTCGCCAAGCCCCGCGAGCGCATCCCCCTTGGCAATCAGCGCGCGCAAATCGCGCGGCTCCGCGGCAAGTGCGCGGTCTGCCGCTTCGATCGCGGCGCGGTGGCCCTGTTCCGTATTCGCCATTGTCAGATCGGAGGCGGGCGAACGGCGTCCGTCAAGATGAAAGCGTCAAACAGGCCGGCGGCGGGGTACGATTGAACCTTCACCGTTCGAGCGCGTACTGATGACCACTGCATCGGAGTCGCCATGTCCATCGAACGTCCCACGTCGTCACAGATGATCCGCCGGCTGTTGGTGCTCGCCGCCACGATCTTCGCCATTGTGATTGGCCAGACGCAGGTCCTGCTTCAATGGGGCCAGAGCCCGGCCGAGTTTGCCGCCGACAGCGACGCCACCCTGAAGGTCGCGGGCTACGCCTTCGCCATCTGGGGGGTGATCTATCTCTGGCTGGTGGTCTATGCGGTGAGGCAGGCTCTGCCCCAGACGGGCGAGAGCCTGCTGATCCATCGCCTGGGCTGGCCGTCGGTCGCAGCCCTGCTCGGCATCGGCTGGTGGGTCGTGGCGGCAGCCTTCGACTGGGAAATCGCGACGATCGTGCTGATCTTCGGCTCGCTGGCCGTCCTGCTGGCGCCCCTGCTGGCCAATGCCGGCGCGATTCGCGCCCTGCCGCGCGGCGATCGCGACCGCTGGATGACCGTCTGGCCGCTGGCCATGCTGGCCGGCTGGCTGACCATTGCGGCGCCGGTCAACCTGATCACCGTGGCCACCGGCAACGGTTGGCTGCCCGAGGTCCTGTCGCCGACCGTCTGGGCTATTCTGGCGATCGCCGTTGTGACAGCCGTGGCGCTGGGCGTCACGCAGCGCCTGCGCACTCTCGCCTATGGCTTGCCGATCGCCTGGGGATTGCTGGGCGCGTTCGTCGCCGAGCAGGCGCGCAACCCGATGCTGGCCTATGCGGCGCTGGCCGCCGGCGTGACCGTTCTGGTGGGCGTCATTGTGCTCACATTCCGCCTGCGCTCCGGCGTGGAGCGAACGACCGCCTGACCCCCGATCTCGCGCTCGCCCCAAGCAGTGGCTGACACGACTCCGTTCAACGGCTAGAAGGCGCGCCCATGAGCGCTCCGCAAAAGACCAAGGCTGAACTGGCCGCCGAATACGGCCTGGCCCCGAACGAATATCAGGTCGTCCTCGACCGGCTGGGACGGGAGCCGAACAACGTCGAACTGGGCGTCTTCTCGGTGATGTGGTCCGAGCACTGCTCCTACAAGTCGTCGAAGATCCACCTCGGCAAATTCCCGACCAAGGGACCACGGGTCATCTGCGGTCCGGGCGAGAACGCCGGCGTCATCGACATCGACGACGGCGACGCCTGCATCTTCAAGATGGAGAGCCACAACCACCCCAGCTTCATCGAACCCTATCAGGGCGCGGCGACCGGCGTCGGCGGCATCATGCGGGACGTCTTCACCATGGGCGCGCGCCCGGTGGCCCTGCTGAACGCCCTGCGCTTCGGCGACCCATCGCACGAGAAGACGAAGCGGCTGGTCAAGGGCGTGGTGTCCGGGATCGGCGGCTACGGCAACTGCGTCGGCGTTCCGACGGTGGCGGGGGAGACCAATTTCCACGCCGGCTACAACGGCAACATCCTGGTCAACGCCATGTGCGTGGGCGTCGCGAAGGCGGATGCCCTGTTCTATTCAGCGGCGCCGGCTCCGGGCCTGTCGGTGGTCTATTTCGGCTCGAAGACCGGCCGCGACGGCATCCACGGCGCGACCATGGCCTCGGCCGAGTTCGACGAGGATTCGGACGAGAAGCGGCCCACCGTGCAGGTCGGCGACCCCTTCGCCGAGAAGCTGCTGATCGAGGCGACGCTGGAGCTGATGGCCTCGGGCGCGGTCGCCGCCATTCAGGACATGGGCGCCGCCGGCCTGACCTCGTCCTCGGTGGAAATGGCCGGAAAGGGCGCAGTCGGCATCGAGCTGAACATGGACGCCGTGCCCCAGCGCGAAGAGGGCATGACGGCCTATGAGATGATGCTTTCGGAAAGCCAGGAGCGGATGCTGGCCGTGCTGAAGCCGGGCCGCGAGGAAGATGGCCACCGGATCTTCAAAAAGTGGGGCCTGGACGCCGCCGTCATCGGAGTGACCACGGACACTGGCCATCTTGTGCTGAAGCACCACGGCGAGACGGTCTGCGACGTTCCGCTGGCTCCGCTGTTCGACGACGCGCCCCTGTACGACCGCCCGTGGGTGCAGCCGGAACTTCAGCCGCGCCTCGCCCCCGCCGACGTGCCGGCGCCGGAGAGCTGGGTCGATGCGGTGATCAAGGTGGTCTGCTGCCCGGACATGGCCTCCAAACGCTGGATCTGGGAGCAGTACGACCGCCACGTCATGGCCGACACCCTCCATGACTCGGCCACCGCCGCTGACGCCGGCGTGGTGCGGGTCCACGGCACGGACAAGGGTCTGGCCATGACCTCGGACTGCACCCCCCGTTATGTCCAGGCCGATCCCTATGAAGGCGGCAAACAGGCCGTGGCCGAGGCCTGGCGAAATCTGACCGCCGTTGGCAGCCTGCCGATCGCCATCACCGACAACCTCAATTTCGGCAATCCGCAGCGGCCCGAGATCATGGGCCAGATCGTCCGCGCCATCGACGGCATGGCCGAGGCCTGCCGGGTGCTGGACTTCCCGGTCGTGAGCGGGAACGTCAGCCTCTATAACGAGACCAACGGCGCGGCCATTCCACCGACCCCGACGGTCGGCGCCGTCGGCCTGCTGACCAACTATGACGTCGTCGTCGGTTTCGGTGGCATGGTCGAGGGCGATGTGCTGGTCCTGATCGGCGAGACCGCCGGCGAACTGGGCGCCTCCATCTACCTGCGTGAGGTGCTGGGCCGCGAGGACGGCGCGCCGCCGCCGGTCGATCTGGCGCTGGAGAGGAAGACCGGCGACTTCGTGCGCGGGCAGATCGAGGCGGGGGCCCTGACCTGCGTGCACGACCTGTCGGACGGCGGGTTGATCGGGGCGGCGGCTGACATCGCCCTGGCCTCGGACTGCGGCGTCGAGCTGGACGCTACCTCGGCGACCCATGCCCACATCCTGCTCTTCGGTGAGGACCAGGCCCGTTACCTGGTCGCCGTCGGCGATGCGACGGATATCCTCGCCGCGGCCCAGGCCGCCGGCGTGCGCGCCTCTGTTGTCGGCCGGGCCAAGGGTCGGGATTTCGCCTCGGGAGGCTCTGGCGGGGACCTGTTCCGCCTGCCGCTGGACCACCTGCGCGAGATGCACGAGAGCTGGATGCCTAACTGGATCGAAGGACACGCCTGATGCGCCTCGCACCGATCGCTCTGACCGCCCTCGCCCTGACCCTGTCGGCCTGTGAAGGCGGGGGCGATCCCGTCCAGCAGGCCCTGCGCGACGCCTCGGCCGAGAACCACGCCGAAACGGTGCAGGAAGGCGTTGTCTCCGCGCCGGCCCACGCCGGCGGCCATGGTGCGACGCCGGGGGATCAGGCCTTCGCCGCCTCCGAGGCCGAGATGCACGCCGGCATGGCCAGGGCGTCGGGCTCGACGGTGGACGAGGCCTACATCGCCAAGATGATCGAACACCACCGCGGCGCCGTGGCCATGGCGGAGGTCGCGCTCAGGGAATCGCGCGATCCGGAGGTTCGCCGCATGGCGCAGGTCGTGGTGGATACCCAGACGCGGGAGATAGCGGAAATGCGCGCCTGGAAGCCCGCCACGTCGCCCCCCCGCGCTTCCAACTGAAGGCCCCGGCCGGAGTGAGGCCAGTGGCTCTCACGACGCTGACCGCTAACGGCGTATCCGCCGACCGCCGCGCCGCCTGAACCGGCCACCGCCCGGCGTCCGCAGGACGAGACGCATGGATGCCTGGCTGGAGCGAAAGCCGGGGGTGGCCTCGTCCATTTCAGCGCTGAAACAAGCGTGAAACGCCGACGCGGCAGAATGTTCTCCATCGATGGATGAACTTGGGGAACCCGATGTCGGCGCCACTCCGCTTCCTTATGGCCCTCCTCCTCGCCTGCCTCCTGCCTGGCGTGGGGCATGCCGCGAACATTGAGGGCGTATTCCTGCTCAACCGCTCACCCGACGGTTTTCACCTGAGCCTGCTTCCGTTGGCGGAGGGCGAGACCCAGGTCGTGAGGGTGGGGCCCGGTTCGGATGTTGTATCGGTGCTGCTTCCGCCGGCGACCGGGCGCTCAAGCAGTCTGGAAACCCCCGCGCCCGGCCTCCGGGTCGTGAGCCGGAGAAACGGAGTAATCACCCTGGAAGCGCGCTCGTCCGATGGACGATCGACGATCTCCAGCTGGTCCAACCGGGTCGAGGAACTGACGGGCTATGACATTCGGGTCAGCGTGACCTCGCCCGAACGGAAGCAGGCCTTCCTGATCCACGGCTATTCGACGTCGGCTGCGACCGTCGGTCCGGTCTTCAATCCATTTGTGGCGGCCGGGATGCCTCGGCCTGGCGAAGTGGTCGTCGAAACGGACACGACCCTGAGCGTCACACCGCGCGAGATCATCGGCTCGGCCCCGTTCCGGTTCAGTCGCTTTCCGCTCGTGCAGCTGTCCATCGGCGGGCGCATGGTCGGCTGGGCTGTTGTGGATACTGGCGCGGCGGTGACGGTCATATCTGACTCGGTCGTGCCGGCGGGAACAGACGTCCGGCAGGTCCAGATTGCGACCTACTCGCCAGCCGGACGAAGCACCGAACCCCTGGCCATCGGCGGCGCAGGCGGCGCGGTGGCTGTCGCGGGAGAGGCCGGTCTCGCCGGCTTGTCCATCGGCGCCGTCGAGATGGGACCGACCGACGTGCTGGTTATTGCCGGGCTCTCGGACACGATGAAGAGCCTGACCGGCGAAGAGATCGTGGCGGTCATCGGTCTGGATGTGTTGCGGCGGTCCGAGCGGGTCGTCTTCGACTTCGAGGCCGGCTCGGACATGGGCGAGCTGCGGTTCGAACCTTCCCGTCAGGGCGGCATGCCGATGTCTATCGCCGGGCAGCATCTTTTCGTTGAGGGTCAGGCCGGGAGCCGGGTGAACCTGCTTGTCGACACGGGCTCTTCAGCGGAGCTCGTGCTCGACCCGGCCTCCGCCAGGGCGGCCGGCTTCCGCGAAACGGGCGACGCGGCTCCGGCGCGCGGTCTGGACGGTGCCGCGCTGCAGTTCCAGACGGGCGTTGTGGAACGTCTGACCATCGGCGCGCTCGAGTGGTCTGATGTGCCGGCGCGGCGCGGCGGGGTGCCCGTGTTCAATACGATGCAGAATCGCGAACAGAATATGGCCCTGCTCGGGTCGGGGTTCCTGCGCCGCCTGGATCGCGTGGCGCTGGATTTTGTCACGCTGAAGGTGGAATTCACTCCCTGAAGACCGGCAACCGACAGCGGCGCCGGTTCGATGCCTCGACCTCGCAGCGGAGCGGGAAATTTTCGGGCTGGGTGACGGCTGTCATGCTTCCGGGTTAGCAGTGTGCCCTCAGCCCGGAGCAAACCTGATGGACCGTCCTGACTCCCTGTCCCGTCGCGGCCTGTTGCTGAGCCTCGGCGCGGGTGGCGCCCTGGCCAGCTCCGGCCGCAAGGCGCTGGCCGACCCCGTGTTCGCGGAATATCCGTTCCAGCTGGGCATCGCTGCAGGCGACCCAACCTCCGACGGCTTCGTGATCTGGACCCGGCTGGCGCCCCGCCCGCTGGAGATCGGCCACGGAATGCCATCGGCGCCGGTGCCGGTGAAATGGGAGGTCGCAACCTCGCGTGGCTTCGGCGCTGCCGTCGTCCGTTCCGGCGAGGCGATCGCCCGCCCCGAACTGGCCCATGCGGTCCACGTCGAGGTCGAGGGGCTGGAGCCGGACCGGGAGTATTTCTACCGTTTCAACGCCGGCCGCGAACGCACCCCGAGCGGCCGGGCGAAGACCGCCCCGGCCGCCGGCGCCGCGACCGCCCGGGCCCGTTTCGGCGTCCTGGGCTGCCAGGCCTATGAGCAGGGATTCTACACGGCCCACCGCAAGGCGGCGGCCGAGGACCTGGACTTCGTCTACTGTTACGGCGACTACATCTACGAAGGCCGCGGCAACCGCACCTACACCGGCTCGGGCGGGACCATCGAGAACCCGCGCCAGCATCTGGGCGGCGAGGTCTACAGCCTCGACGACTACCGGCGGCGCTATGCGCAATACAAGCTGGACACCGACCTGCAGGCCAGTCACGCGGCGACGGCGTGGTTCGTGACCTGGGACGATCATGAGGTGTCCAACAACTGGGTCTCCGACAACGATGACGGCGTGCCGCCCGAAGTCTTCCTGCTGCGGCGGCAGGCGGCGGCCCAGGCCTTCTACGAGCATATGCCGCTGCGCCGCTCGGCCTTCCCTCGCGGCGCGGACATGCAACTGTATCGCCATGCCGCCTGGGGAGACCTGCTGGACCTCAACTTCCTCGACACCCGGCAGTACCGGTCGGACCAGCCTTGCGACGACGGCTGGGGCACGACCTGCGCGGGGGTCTCGGCGCGCAACGCCGAGGTGCTGGGTCAGGCCCAGGAGGCGTGGTTGTACCGGAACCTTGACCAGTCGCGGGCGCACTGGAAGGTGCTGGCGCAGCAGATCATGCTGATGGATCTGGACCGGAGGGAAGGGCCTGAGCCCGGCTACAACCTCGACAGCTGGGCCGGCTATGCCATTCCGCGCCAGCGGCTGCTGGACCGGCTGCGCGAACGGCGCATCGGCAACACGATCGTGCTGACCGGGGACGAGCACCAAAACTACGCCGGCGAGTTGTATCGCGACAGCCGCAACCCCGAGGGCGCGCCGGTCGCCTCCGAGTTCGTCGCCACCTCGATCAGTTCGTCCGGCGACGGGCAGGATCAACGAGCCGACGGCCGCCGCTACCTCGCCGAAAATCCGTTCCTGAAATTCAACAACGCCCAGCGCGGCTATGTCGTCTGCGACGTCACGCCCGAGCGCTGGCAGACCGAGTTCAAGGTGCTGGACAAGGTGTCGGAGCGCGGCGGGACGCTGAGCACCCGGGCGAAATTCGCGGTAGCCAGCGGGGATGCGCGGGTCGTGCCGGCCTGACGAAATCGTAATCACCGCCCGCTCGGGCCGGTGTTAGCCTCCGCTCCCGGAAACAGGAAGGCTCCGATGGGCTGGCTCACCGATGAGGAACAGGCGTCCTTCACTCCGGCCGAACGGTCGGAACCGCGCACGCCCCTGCCGGTGCGGATGGTGGCCAGCGAGGAATACGCACCGGTCCGGCAGACGCGGAAACAACGCGAAACCGAGGCTCGGCTCTACGCCCTGGCCGACGCGGTGGCGCCGAAGCTGGGCCTCAGCCGTCGGCGGTTCTTCCAGACCTCGGCGGGCATGGCGGCCGGGTTCGCGGCCCTGAACGGCGCCTTCGGGCCGTTGTTCGAGGTCGGGGCGGCCGAGGCCTCGACCCCTGAGCTGGCGCGGGAACGGGCCAACGCCTTGTCCGGACAGTTCATCATGGACATGCACACCCACTTCCTGCGCGACGACACACGGCTGCAGAATTTTGTCCGGCTCCGCGAGTCGGTGGCCGCGCAGGGCTGGAACCCGAACCTAAGCGCGGCGGGCGCCCAGACCATCGAAGATCTGAAATTCGACAACTATTTCAAGGAAATATACCTCGACAGCGATACCAAGATCGCCCTGATCTCCTCAGCGCCGTCCGACATTCCCGAGGACTGGTTCCTGACCAACCAGCAGATGGCCGAGGCGAAGGCGAAGGTGAACGCCGAGGCCGGATCGGTGCGGATGATGAGCCACGCCATCATGATGCCCGGCGCACCCGGCTGGCTGGACGACCTCGAGGCCGCGCTGGCCCTGCGGCCGGATTCAGTGAAGGGCTATACGGTCGGCGACAACACTCACAAGGACACCGCTCGCTATCCGTGGCGGATGGACTCCGACGAGACCTATCGCGGCTACGAAAAGATGCTCGCCGCCGGGGTCCGGAATGTCTGCGTCCACAAGGGTCTCTGGGGCCGGGGCGGCGACGCGCGCTTCCCCCACCTAGCGCCCCACGCCCGGGTCGATGACGTGGCGAAGGCCGCCAGGGACTGGCCGCAACTGAACTTCATCATCTACCACTCGGCCTACCGGCTGGATGATCCCGACTGGGCCCTGGCCGAGTTCGACCGGACCGGCCGGATCGACTGGGTTACGGACCTCGCCGAAATCCCGGCCACGCATGGGGTGTCCAATGTCTATGGCGACCTCGGCCAGATCTTCGCCCAGACACTGGTCGCGCAGCCCCGGATGTGCGCCGCCATCATGGGGACGCTGGTCAGGGGCCTCGGCGCCGATCACGTCTGCTGGGGCACCGACGCGGTGTGGACCGGCTCGCCCCAGTGGCAGATCGAGGGCCTCCGCCGGCTCGAAATCCCCGAGGACATGCAGCGCACGCATGGCTTCGCACCGCTCGGAACCGCCAACGGGGCGGTGAAGACCGGCATCTTCGGCGGCAACAACGCCCGCCTCTATGGTGTGGAGGTTCCGACGGCGCAGGCTGCGGTCGGCGGCGACCGGTTTGCGGCGATCAAGGCCGACTATGTCGCCGCCGGCGCGACGCCGTCCAACCGCCGCTACGGGTTCGTGGCGCGGGGGTGATCGAGACTTTCTGTGAGAGTGTTCCGGTGCTTCGCCGGGATGATCTTGAGCACAGCGGTGAGCACAACTCCTATGCACCCGCACAGCGTGCCGGCTGCAACCAGCAGCGCTGATGGCCCAACGGCGACGCCGGAAATGTCTGTGTACCGCGGGTCCAGAGAAACGCTCATCAGGATATCGGCGGCGCCGTAGAAGCCTAACAGCGGCCCAAGAGCCCCCAGCATAGACGCCAAAGCCGATGAGAAATTTCTGAACCGACCTCGAGCGAAGAGGTCAATCACAACCACCACCAGTATCGCAAGAGTCAGCCAGAATAGGCCGTGAAGGACGAAATTCGCCGTCGGCGGAAGCCCCTCGGCGAGCAGATAGCTGGGCAACCGGCCGAGCGACTCGTCGCTGACCTCTACCGGTTCCATCGCGTCCTCCCAACCAAGCTTGGTGGATGATGCTCAGACCGCAAGCACGGGTCAACGCACCGGCTGGTGCCTTGGAAGCCTCTAGACTGCCGGCACCGCCTGGCTCAACCGCCCCCCGACCCGGATCGGTTCGACACGGGTGGCCAGTCCAGTCTTGTCGTCCGTCTCGACATAGACGCCGCAGATGGTCGCCGGGCCGTGGGCCGGGACATAGCGGCCGCCGGAGAGCCGGGTGGTGAAGCGCCGCAGCGGCTCTTCCTTTTCGTTGCCGATGACGCTGTCGTAGTCGCAGCAGCCGCCGGCGTCGGTCTGGTAGGCCGTGCCGCCGGGCAGGATCTGGCAGTCGGCCGTCGGGACATGGGTGTGGGTGCCGACCACCAGCGAGGCCCGGCCGTCGCAGAAATGGCCCATGGCCATCTTCTCGGAGGTGGCTTCGCAATGCATGTCGACGATGATGGCGTCCGCGACCACGGCCAGCGGACAGGCGGCCAGCTCCTTCTCGACCGCGCTGAACGGACAGTCCATCGGGTCCATGTGGATGCGGCCCAGCACATTCATGACCAGCACGGTCTTGCCGCTCTGGGTCTCGAACAGATTGGCGCCGGCGCCGGGCGCATCCATCAGGCGCGGATAGTTGGCGGGCCTGATCAGCCGCGGCTCGCGGACGATATAGGTCAGGGCCTCGCGCTGGTCCCAGCTGTGATTGCCCAGGGTCAGGCAGTCGGCCCCGGCCATGAACAGCTCGCGCGCGGTGTTCTCGGTGATGCCGAACCCGCCCGCGGCGTTCTCGGCGTTGACCACCACGAAGTCGAGTTTCAGGTCGCGCTTCAGACCCGGAAGGTGATCGCTCAGCCCGTCCCGTCCGGACTTGCCGACGACATCACCAAAAAAAGCCAGTCTCATGTGAAGGGTCTATAGCCGGTCTCGGTCAGAACGCCATGCAGGCGGACGTCGTGGGCCTCAACCGGCAGGTCGTCGACTTCCTGACCCGCATAGGCGAAGCCGATGCGGGCAGCGCCCGGCCGCGCCGCGAAGGTCCGGTCGTAGTAGCCTCCGCCCTGCCCCAGCCGTCCGCCCCGGGCGTCGAAGGCCAGCAGCGGGGTCAGGATCAGGTCGGGATCGACGACCTCGGCGAGCGGAAACGGCGCGGGCACGCCCGCCTCGTCGAGTTCCAGCGGCTCGCCCGGCGACCAGCGCCGGAAGATCATCGGCGCATCCCGCTCGACGACGACCGGCAGGCAGAGCTCGCGACCGGCCTGGACCAGGGCCTGCGACAGGGCGCCGACGTCCAGTTCCGATCCGATCGCGCGATAGACTGCGACAAGGCGACCCGGCGGCAAGGTGTCGGCCTGCTCGGCGGCGCGGGCAGCGGCGCCGGCATCAAGGCCCGACAGACGCTTGCGCGTCGCCCGCATGACCGATCTGAGTTCGCGTTTGTCGATCATGGGGAAATGAGGTTGGCGGCGCCGCAAGAACCGTGAAGGGCGTTTAAATCCTCTCGACCTGGGTAGCCAGGTGGGCGCCGTGTGCCCAGGCCCACGGGCCTGATCAGGGACAGCTCCCTTTGAGTGAATTAAGGTCGCAAGGAAATGTTGCCTTCGACGAGAGCCGCAGCAGGACCCGCCGCTGAGCAAGATAGTCCCTAAGCCGGGGCGGAACAATGGCCGGGGGTCAGAGACCCTGTGCGATCTTCTCCAGCCGGGCGGCCACGGCGTTCAGCGCCTCGGCCACGCCGTCGCTTGAGGCAGCGGCGGCCACCGGGGATGTCACCGGATTGCCGAGTCGGACCTCATGCAACTCATCCGCCAGCATCAGCCCCGCCATGAGGAACAGGCGAATGTCGCCGACGTGGCCGACCTCGCCCGCCACCTGGCGGACATGGCCGTCGAATTGTTTGGCCAGGATGCGGACGCGCTCCTCCTGGCCGTCGGCGCAACCGACGGCATAGGGGCGGCCGTTGATCTCGACGGTCACCGTCGCCATCAGCGGGCCTCCTGTTCGGCCAGACTGTCGCGGATGGCGTCAGCGGCGTGGGACAGGGCCTCTGCGGCGTCGCGGCCGGCCGCCTCCAGCTCATGGATTCGCGCGCGATCGGTTTCGGTCGAGGGTTCCGGGGCGAACAGGTCGTCGTCCGGCACGCGGCTGGTTCCGGCCGCGCGGCTCTTGAGATCGAGCAGGCGGCGTTCCAGCAGCGCCAGCGCGCGATCAACCCGGTCCTTGGCGGCCGATGCAGCGTCCATTCAGCTCATATCCTCCAGAATCCGTATAGAACCCGCCGACGCGTCGGGGTAAAGCGGCGCGCCTCCCTTTTTCCGCCTCCCGACGAAAGGTCCCACCGTGACCGACGCCAAAACCGTATCCGCAAAGGCCACCCCCAAACAGATGGCCGATGCCATCCGGGTGCTGTCCATGGACGGGGTCGAGAAGGCGAAGAGCGGCCATCCGGGCATGCCGATGGGCATGGCCGATGTGGCGACGGTGCTGTTCTCGAAGTTTCTGAAGTTCGACGCGAGCCGCCCCGACTGGGCCGACCGGGATCGCTTCATCCTGTCGGCGGGCCACGGCTCGATGCTGATCTATAGCCTGCTGCACCTGACCGGCTACAAGGCCGCGACCAAGGAAGAGCTGTCCAACTTCCGCCAGTGGGGCTCGAAGACCGCGGGCCACCCCGAGTTCGGCCATATGCCGGGCGTCGAAACGACCACCGGCCCGCTGGGTCAGGGCTTGGCCAACAGCGTCGGCTTCGCCATGGCCGAGCGGCACCTCGCCGCCAAATACGGCGCCGACCTGGTCGACCACCGCACCTGGGTTATCGCCGGCGACGGCTGTTTGATGGAAGGCGTGTCGCAGGAGGCCATCGCCCTCGCCGGCCGCTACCGGCTGAACAAGCTGACCGTGCTGTGGGACGACAACGCCATCACCATCGACGGAGCGGTATCCCTGTCGGACGCCACCGACCAGAAGGCGCGCTTCAAGGCTGCCGGCTGGGCGGTCAAGGCGGTCGACGGCCACGACATGAAGGCCATCAAGTCGGCGCTGCAGTGGGCGACCCGGCAGGACAAGCCGACCCTGATCGCCTGCAAGACGAAGATCGGTCGCGGCGCCGCCACCATGGAAGGCAGCCACAAGACCCACGGAGCCGCCCTCGGCGCGGCCGAGATCGCGGCCACCCGTCTCGGTCTGTCATGGACGCATGAACCGTTCGAACTGCCCGAGGCTGTCGATAAGGCCTGGAAGAAGGTCGGCAAGCGCGGCGCGAAAGAGCGCAAGGCCTGGGAGGCCCGGTTGAACGCCTCTGCGCAGGCCGCAGACTTCACGCGGGCCATGAAGGGCGACCTGCCCGCCGGCGCCTTCGACGCCCTGAACGCGAAGATCGCGGAACTGGTCGAGACGAAGCCGGCACAGGCGACCCGCCAGTCCTCGGGCGCGGCTCTGGATGAGCTGTTCGCGGCCATCCCCGAACTGGTCGGCGGCTCGGCCGACCTGACCGGCTCCAACAACACCTTCGTCAAGGGCACGCCGATCTTCGACGCCCCGACCTATGAGGGCCGCTACGTCAACTGGGGCATCCGCGAGTTCGGCATGGCCGCAGCCATGAACGGCATGGCGCTGCACGGCGGGATCATCCCCTACGGCGGCACCTTCATGGTGTTCTCGGACTACAGCCGCCCGGCGATTCGCCTCGGCGCCCTGATGGGCGTGCGGGCGATCCATGTGCTGACCCACGACTCCATCGGTCTCGGCGAGGACGGCCCGACGCACCAGCCGGTCGAACATCTGGCCGCCCTCCGCGCCATCCCCAACCTGCTGGTCTTCCGCCCGGCCGACACGGTCGAGGCCATGGAGTGCTGGCAGGCGGCGCTGGAGCACAAGTCCGCGCCGTCGGCCCTGGCCCTGTCGCGCCAGAAGACCCCCGCGGTGCGCACCGTGGCCTCGGACGGCAACCTGTCGGCCAAGGGCGCCTATGAAATCCGCGCGGCGAAGGGGACGGCCAAGGTCACCCTGTTCGGCACGGGCACGGAACTGGCGCTCGCGCTGGCCGCCGCCGATGTGCTGGAGGCCGAAGGCACGCCGACCCGCGTCGTCTCGGTCCCGTGCTTCGAGCTCTTCTTCCAGCAGGACGCCAAGTACCAGGCCGCGGTCATCGGCCGCGGCACGGTCCGCGTCGCCGTCGAGGCCGCCATCCAGCAGGGCTGGGAACGGTTCATCGGCGAGGACGGCGCCTTCGTCGGCATGACCGGCTTCGGGGCCAGCGCCCCGGCAGAGGTGCTGTACGAGAAGTTCGGGATCACCACGGATGCGGTGGTCGCGGCCGTGAAGGCCCGGCTCTGACCATGCGCCTCGGCACCCCCCTCTCCGACAGCGCCGTCCGCGTCATGCTTCTCGGTGCCGGGGAGTTGGGCAAGGAGGTGGCCATCGAGCTGCAACGTCTCGGCGCCGAGGTGATCGCGGTCGACCGCTATCCGAACGCCCCGGCCATGCAGGTGGCGCACCGCAGCCATGTCATTCCGATGACCGATCCTCAGGTGCTGAACGGCGTTATCATGGCCGAGGCTCCGCACATCATCGTGCCGGAGATCGAAGCCATCGCCACCGAGGTGCTGGCGCAGATCGAGGCGGCCGGTCTGGCCACCATCATCCCCACCGCGCGCGCCACCCAGCTGACCATGAACCGCGAGGGCATCCGCCGGCTGGCGGCCGAGGAACTGGGCCTGCCAACCAGCCCCTATGCCTTCGCAACGTCCGCCGCCGAACTGGCCGATGCCGCGCAGCGGATCGGACTGCCGGTCTTCATCAAGCCGGTGATGTCGTCGTCGGGGAAGGGCCAGTCGATGATCGACGCCCTTGAGGACGCCGCCAACGCCTGGGCCTATGCGCAATCCGGCGGACGGGTCGAGACTGCGACGGTGATCGTCGAGGGCCGGATCGATTTCGACTTCGAGATCACCCTGCTGACCGTCCGTTCGCTGCGGGACGGCGCCGTCCGCACCGACTTCTGCGCCCCCATCGGCCATCGTCAGGTCAAGGGCGACTATGTCGAGAGCTGGCAGCCACAGGCGATGACTCCCGCCGCCCTGGCCAGCGCGCAGGACATCGCCCGCAAGGTCACCGATGCGCTGGGGGGGCTCGGGGTGTTCGGGGTCGAGCTGTTCGTGAAAGGGGACCAGGTCTGGTTCTCGGAGGTGTCGCCCCGCCCGCACGACACCGGTCTGGTGACCCTGGCGACCCAGACCCAGTCCGAGTTCGCCCTGCATGCCCGCGCCATCCTCGGCCTGCCCGTCGACGTCAGCCAGCGCGACATCGGCGCCAGCGCGGTGATCTACGGCGGCATGGATGCGGTCGGGATCGCTTTCGAAGGCGTAGCCGAGGCCCTGTCTGTCCCGACCGCCGACCTGCGCCTGTTCGGCAAGCCCGAGAGCTTCGTCACCCGCCGCATGGGCGTGGCCACGGCGCGCGGCGAGACCGTGGAGCAGGCTCGCGAACGGGCGCGCGAGGCGGCGTCGAGGGTGCGGCCCGTCCGGGGCTGATCGATCAGGGCCGCGCCAGAACCGCCTCGGCGGCGGCCTCGATCATCGCATCCCGCCCCTGGCGCAGCTCGTCGGCGCGGAACTGGATCTCATGGTCCGGGGTGACGCCGACGCCCTCCAGCACAGCGCCGGCGCCGGAGCGGAAGCTTCGCATGCCGATGCTCAGTTCGCCCCCATCCGGCAGCAGAAGGTCGCGCGAGGCGACGACCGCCCCCATCGATCTCAGGCCGAAGACGGGACCGCGGCCGGTCTCCTGGAAGGTCGCGGCGAAGACCTCGGCGCCGCTGGCGGAGCCGTCCCCGATGACGACAGCGACGGGTCCCGTCCAGACGTCGCGGGGCGGCCGGGTCCGGTAGGGGAAACGCGGCACGTAGCCGAAGTCTACCCAAGCATAGGGTTGGCGATCCGGGAAGAAATGGGCCAGCGTCCGCCCGACATCGTCGATGAAACCACCGGGATTGTCGCGGAGATCGATGACGATCCCCTTGGGCGGGTCAGCTGCGGCGGCGCGCATCTGGTCGTCGAACCAGCGCCGTGTCGCTGGCGCGAAATAGTCGAACGACAGCACGAGGACGCCATCGGGCCGCCGCACGGCGTCGCCGAGATAGGGCGGCAGGGGGACGACCGGGATCCTCACCTCGTGCTCGACGTCCTGTCCGTCGGTGAAGACAACCACCTGGACATCGAGAGTCTTGTCCAGGGACGAAGTCACAGACACGGGCTCTCCGTTCAACCGGTCGGCGCGCCAGCCGAGTTGCACCCCCGCCAGATCGGCGGGGCCGCCGGGCCGGATTGAAGTGACGATGAGCTGGTCATCGATGCGCCGCATGCTGAACCCGAGATTGGGCGTGGGCTCGAGGCGGGCCAGCGTGCGTTCACGATGGCGCGTCGGCGTCAACGCGGTCGTATGTCGGTCGCCGAGCAGGTCGAGGGTCTCGTTCAGCGCCCTGTAAAAATCGCCCTCCGTCGGCTGCACGAGGGCCGCTTCACGACGGGCGGCGGCCTCGCCCGCCCAGTCGATTCCCCCGAAATCCCGCTTGTAAAATCGCAGCCCTACCCAGCGCACAGCGGAATCATATACCCGTGCGTTCAGCGCCTCGCGCGCAGCCGAGCCGTCCTCCACCTGCACCGGGGTCGGTATCCGGGCGTCATCGTCGTATGGAAGAAAGCTCTGGCATCCCGTTAACAGAACGGCCGCGCCGGCAACGGCTCCGAGACGCCGTAAAGTACTGAAAACAGACACTATATCTCTCATGCGCCGAGACTAGCCTGATCGTGCGCCCCGGGCCAGCCCGCGCCGTCCGAGGACAAGGTACCGGTGCGTGGCGCGGAACTCGGAAGCGGAGCCGGGATCGTCGCGCGCCGTTTCAGTGCCCTGGCGAGGCGACGCGCGCCTGGTCCGCGCCGGCCAGCGCAGCCATCGCCGCTTCCAGCCCCGGATCGCGGCCGGCGCGCCTGTCTTCCAGCGTCTGTTCGGCGGCAACATCAGGTGTCACGCCGCGCTTTTCCAGCCGAACCCCACCCGACGTGATGAAGTCGGCGCGGCTCAGACTCAGCCTTCCGCCGTCGGGCAGGCGGGTCTCCTGCGAGATCAGAACCGCGCCCGCCGTCGGCGCGCCGACCACGACCGCGCGCCGCGCCTCCTGCAGGGCGGCCGGGGTCAATTCGGCGGCGCTGCGGCTGTTGGCGTCGACGAGGACGGCCACGTCGTTCCCGACCGGCTCGGCCAGATCACCGCAACCGCCGGCGGTCCTCAGCTCAACGCGGCGCCCCGAGCGGCCCGTGCGGGCGGCCCACAGGCGATCGCGCGGGAGGAAACAGCTGAGCACGGCATCGGCCTCGGCCAGCCGGCCGCCGGGATTGCCGCGCAGGTCGATGACGACGTCGGTATCCGGCGGCAGGTCTTCGAGCTGCTCGCCCATCCAGCGGCCCAGCCCCAGTTCGAAGCCGTCCACGGTCAACACCAGAACCCCCGGACGCGAGCGGTCGGCGACGAAGGCCGGCGACGGCTCCATCATGCGGGGGATCAGGGTCAAGGGGCGGGCGGCGCCCTCGCCGTCGATCAGCGACAGGGTCACGGGGTGCCCCTCCGCGATGTCCTGCTCCGGCGTCCAGAGCGCGCCGTCGCCTGTGACCAGCCGCCAGCCAACGGCCACCCCGGCCTCGGCGGCGGGCGAACCGGGCCGGACCTGTTCGATCACATAGAGGTCGCCCGAGGGCTCGGGCCTCAGGGACACGCCGATGGCGGGCCGACGCTGACGCAGGGTATCCTGGCGTCGAGCCACGGCAGGCGGCGCCGCGCCGGCGTGATCATCGTCCAGCAGATCGAGCATGCCGCCGAGCGCGCGATACAGGGTCCGGTCGTCCGGCGCCGTCAGCGCGACTGGCCGCCAGGTGCGACGGGCGGCGATCCAATCCACCCCATGCAGGTCGGGGTCGTAGTACTGGCTTCTCACCTCGTTCCAGACACGGTCGAAGACCCGCTGGTTCATCCGCGCGCGCTCGGGGTCGAGCGTCGCGGAGGCCGCCGGGGGCGCGCCGGCCCCGGATCCGGGATCAGCCGCGAACGCCGGAGCGGCGATGAGCGCAAGGCTCATCGCCGCCGATGCAGTCAAAATCCGGAGAATACGACGGTAATTCACGGCGCCATTAGAAGGCGCCCATCCTGTCTTTCAACTCACGAAGTCGCAGACGGATCAGTCTTCATCATTCTGTCGCGTTTCGATGCGGTGAACGAAGACCTCGGAGCCGTGGCCGGAGCCCCGCTCGCCCGCCTCAATGAAGCCCGAGCGATCGGCGTCCATCCGGGCGAAGGCCTCCCGCAGGGGCGCGCTGAACTCGGCTTCGCTGATCTTGCCGTCGTTGTCGGTGTCGAGATCGTTCTGTCCGCCCGGACCGCCGTGGATGACGATCTCGCGTTCGCCGCCCGGACCGGTCAGGCTGCCGACGAAGACCATGGTCCGCGCCTCGCCGTCACCCGCATGTTCCGCATGGCCGCCACCCTCCCCGCCGGGATGCGTCCGGCGCATTTCGAAATGCCGGACGCCCGGACCGCCCGGACCGCCAATGACCCGGATCTCATGCTCGCCGGGACCGCCCGGACCGCGCATGATCCGGATGTCATGCTCTCCACCGCCCATGGCGCCGTGACCGGCGGACAGTTCCTCTGACGAGAGGCGACCGTCGCTGTTGGCGTCCATGCGGGCGAAATGGTCGTTCAGCGGCGCGGCGAACTCCTCGCGCGTGATATGGCCGTCGCCGTCCTTGTCGAGCCCGCCTGGACCACCGGCGCCCATGACCATGACGCGCGTGTGGATTTCGGGCGGCGCGGGCGGCGCCGGGGTCTGCTGCGTCAGGATGGCGGAAAGGGCGATCAGGGTCAGCATGAGCGGTCGGCTCCCGTTATTGTGCGGCCTCTGTTCGACCACGCCCCGCTTGCCGGAGTGTTTCAACGGCGCCGGCGATTGTTTCAAAGCTGAAATGACGGCGAGCGTCTGGTTCGCCACAATGGCCGCCATGCAAGCCGACGCCGCCCCCCGCATTCTCGTCGTCGACGACGACCCCGGCATCCGCGAGGTGCTGTGCGACTATCTGGTCCTGCACGGCTATGACGCCGTCGGTGCCGCCTCTGCCGCCGAGATGGATCGCGCCGTGGCGCAACAGACGCCCGACCTGATCGTGCTGGATCTGATGATGCCGGGCGAGGACGGACTGTCGGTATGCCGCCGCCTGGCCGGCAAGGGGCCGCCGATCGTCATGCTGTCGGCCATGGGCGAGGACACCGACCGGATCATCGGCCTGGAGCTGGGGGCCGACGACTATCTGGCCAAGCCCTGCAATCCACGTGAACTGCTGGCCCGCGTCCGCGCCGTGCTGCGACGCCCGCGAGATGAGGCGGTAGCCGAAGGCCCGGCCCTGACCTTCGCCGGCTGGCGGCTGGACCTGTTGCGGCGCGAGCTCACCCGGCCGGACGGTCGCTCGGTCTCGCTGTCGGCGGGGGAGTTCGCCCTGCTGCGCGCCTTTGCTGAACGGCCCGGGCGGGTGCTGACCCGCGACCAGTTGCTGGAGCGGGCGCGGGGCGCCGACGCCGACGTCTTCGACCGCGCCATGGATGTGCAGATCAGCCGCCTGCGCAAGAAGCTCGACGACGGCTCCGGCCTGGAGATGATCCAGACCCTGCGGGGCGAGGGCTATATGTTCGACGTCAGGGTCGAGCGGCACAACGGCGCGATCCGGGGCGTCGGATGAGGCGGCCGACATCCTTCCCCGTGCTGGTTCAGGTGGCGGCGCTGGCGGTGCTGGCGGTGGTCATGTCCCAGGCCGTCGCCTTTGGCGTGGTCGTGCTCGCCCCCGAGCCGCGCCCTGCAGGCTTCAGCATCGGCGCGGCGGCAGATGCCCTGAAGGGCGAACCGGCCGAGACCGCTGACGGCCGCGCCCTGCGTCGTCGCATCGTCGATCGGCCGCCCGGTCCGGAGGTCGATATCCAGATCGACCCCATGGCCATGGCCATCCGCGCCGGTCTGGCCCAGCGGCTCCGGGTGGAGCCGGACGCTGTCCGGGTCAAGGTCGATCACGGTCCGCCCCGCCGGCGCGCACCGGGGCCGGAGGAGGGCGAGACTTCCGAACGGCAGATGGATTTCATCCTCGTGCGTCCCGAAGGCGGCCCGCCGGCGGGTGAGCGGGATGGCGTGCGCGGCGCGGCCCCTTCGCCGCCGCCCGTCGTCATCGCCGTGCCGCCCGCCGGATCCGACGAAACCGTGGTCGTGCGTCGCGGAGCCGACGTCGAGGCCCAGTTGCGCATGCGCCACCTGGCCCCGGGCGGCCCGGAGAACGGGGCCTTCGTCATTGATCGGGAGACCCATCAGTTCACCGTGCGGGCCGACCGCCTGACCTTCGCGCCCTTCTCCGCCTCGGTGCGCCAGCCGGACGGGCGCTGGGCCACGGTCGAACCGCCGCGCGGCCTGCTGTCGCCCTGGCAGCAGCGCATTCTGCTGGCGCTGGGCATTTCCATGTTGTTGCTGGCGCCGCTGGTGTGGTGGATGGCGCGCAGGCTGACCCGACCGATCAGCGTCTTCGCAGACGCCGCCGAGCGCTTGGGCGCCGACCCCGAGGCCGAGCCGCTGACGGCCTCCGGTCCCAGCGAGGTGCGCACCGCCATCCACGCCTTCAATGACATGCAGGCGTCCCTGCGCGACCACATGCGCAAGCGAACCCAGACGGTGGCCGCCATCGCCCATGACCTGCGCACGCCCCTGACCCGCCTGCGTTTCCGGGCCGAACAGGCGCCCGAGGCCGTGCGCGACCGGATGGCCGCCGATATCGAGGAGATGGACGCCCTCATCGCCCAGGCCATGGCCTATGTCCGCGGCGAGGCGACGCCCGAGCGGCGCGAGGCCTTCGATCTCGACGCGCTTGCCGCCGATTGCGCGGGAGGGTTCGCCGAGACCGGCGGACCCGTGACCTTCGACGGCGGCGGCGAACTGCCGGTCGAGGCCGACCCCGCCGGCCTGCGCCGGGCGCTGGGCAATCTCATCGCCAACGCCGTCAAATACGGGGGCGCGGCGCGGGTGAAGGCCTTTGCCCGGGACGGTCGCGCGGTGGTCACGGTCGAGGACGATGGCCCCGGCCTGCCCGACGACGAACTCGAGGCCGTCTTCGAACCCTTCCACCGCGCCGAACGCTCGCGCAGCCGCGAGACCGGCGGAGCGGGTCTTGGTCTGACGGTCGCCCGTCAGGCAGCGCGGGCTCACGGTGGCGACGTGACCCTTTCAAACCGGAGCGACGGCGGCTTGGTCGCCCGGCTCGAACTGCCACTTGTCCAGCTCACGGAGAGGCACTGATGCGCGCCCTGATCCTCGCCGCCGCCCTGCTCGCGGCGGTACCCGCCCTCGTCCAGGCCCAGACCGCGCCGGCGCCGACCGCAGCCGCCCAGCCGGCGCCGCGCGAGACGGTCGCGGCTGTTGCGGCTCGCATCCGCGAACTCTATTTCGATCCCGCCGCCGCCGACCGCATTGCCGACGCCCTCGAGGCCGAAGCCGCCGCCGGGGCCTTCGACAGCCTGACGGACCAGCGTGACATGGCCGCCGCGCTGAGCCGTCGCCTGCGCCCGCTAGACGCGCATTTTAATGTCGCTTGGGACCCCAACGCACCTACCGGACCGGCCCCGGCGATACGGCGCCCTCCGCCGACAGACGGAGCTCCGGCGAGCGGCGAACCCATCCGTCGCCTGGCCCAACCGGCCAATCCGGGCGAGACGCGTGGCAATTTCGGCTTCCGCAAGATCGAGATCCTGCCCGGCAACGTCGGCTACATCGACCTGCGCCAGTTCTCGAATATCAACTTCGACAATCCCGCCGATCCGGCCCGCCGCGCCGCCGACTCCGCCCTCGCCTTCGTGGCTGATACGGACGCCGTGATCTTCGACCTGCGCGACAACGGCGGCGGCGCGCCTTCTATGGTCGGCTACCTGACCAGCGCCTTCACCCCGGCGGACGCGCCGATCTACAACGTCTTCCACAGCCGCGAAGGCACGGAGAGCGAGGCTCCGGCCGTGTTCCATCCCGCGCCCCGGCTGGAGGTTCCGGTCTATGTGCTGATCAGCGGTCGCACCGGCTCGGCTGGCGAGGCCTTCCCCTACACCCTGCAGGGCGCGCGCCGCGCGACCATTATCGGCGAGGCCTCGGGCGGCGCCGCCAACCCTGGCGGCATGGTTCCGGTTGGCGGCGGGTTCGCGGTCTTCATCTCCCGGGGCTCGCCGAGGAATCCGAATACGGGTGGAAACTGGGAGGGAACGGGCGTCATCCCCGACGTGGCCGTGCCGTGGGACCAGGCTCTGACCCGGGCACACGCCCTGGCGCTGGAGGGCATCGTCGCCGACGACAGCCGTCGCACCGACGCCGTCTGGGCTCTGGAGGCGATGAACGCGACGCTGCAGGGCGGCGACCTGTCCGTCTACGCCGGCACATATGGCGAGCAGCAGGTGTCGGTGGTCGGAGACAAGCTCCACGTCGTTCGCGGCCGCCGCCCGCCCCTCGTGCTGGCCGCCCTCGGCCCGGACCTGTTCACCGTCGTCGGCGATCCCGCCCGCCGGGTGCAGTTTACGCGCGACGGCTCCGGCCGGGTCACGACCATGGACTCGGTCAGCATCGGCGGCCCAGGGCCCCGCGCACGCCGCACGGACTGACCGAAGCGTTACAGTCGATCACGTCTTGTTACGGGCTCGGGGTTGATCACCGCGCTCGTCGGCTTCATTGAAGCGCCAATCCCGCACACTGCTTCTTCGGAGACCGCCCCATGACTGTCCGCGTCGCCATCAATGGTTTCGGCCGTATCGGCCGCCTCGTCCTGCGCTCCATCGTCGAGCACGGCCGTCGCGACATCGAGGTGGTGGCGATCAACGACCTGGGCCCGGTCGAGACCAATGCTCATCTGCTGAAGTATGACTCGGTCCACGGCCGCTTCCCCGGCACGATCGAGCATGGCGAGGGCTGGATCGACGTCGGCCTGGGCAAGATCAAGGTCACCGCCGAACGCGACCCGGCCAAGCTCCCGCACAAGGAACTGAACGTCGACATCGCCTTCGAATGCACAGGCATCTTCACGACGAAGGAAAAGGCCTCGGCCCACCTGACCGCCGGCGCGAAGCGCGTGCTGGTCTCGGCCCCCTGCGACGGCGCCGACAAGACCATCGTCTACAAGGTCAATCATGAGACCCTGACCGCCGACGACATCATCGTCTCCAACGGCTCGTGCACCACAAATGCCCTGGCCCCGGTGGCCAAGGTCCTGCACGACCTGTTCGGCATCGAGCGCGGCTACATGACGACGATCCACGCCTACACCGGCGACCAGCCGACGCTGGATACGATGCACAAGGACCTGTACCGCGGCCGCGCCGCCGCCCTGTCGATGATCCCGACCTCGACCGGCGCCGCCAAGGCGCTCGGCCTGGTCCTGCCGGCCCTTAAGGGCAAGCTGGACGGCTCCTCGATCCGCGTGCCGACCCCCAACGTCTCGGTCGTCGACCTGAAGGTCGTCGCCGGCCGCGAGGTGACGGTCGAAGAGATCAACGCCGCCATCCAGGCCGCCGCCGACGGCCCGATGAAGGGCGTTCTGGCCACCACCGACGAGGCTCTTGTCTCCACCGACCTGAACCACATCGCCGCCTCCTCCACCGCCGCCCTGCCCCAGACCCAGGTCGTCGACGGCAAACTGGCCCGCGTCCTGACCTGGTACGACAATGAATGGGGCTTCGCGACGCGGATGGCCGACACGGCGCTGGTGATGAGCAAGCTGATCAAGGCTTGAGATCATGACCTTCCGCACCCTCGACGACGCCCGTGACCTCGCGGGCAAGACCGCCCTCGTCCGCGTGGATTTCAACGTCCCGATGGAGGCCGGCAAGGTCACTGAGGACACCCGCCTGCGCGTTGCCCTGCCGACCATCAACCGGCTGCGCGACGCCGGCGCCAGGGTCGTCCTGCTGGCCCATTTCGACCGGCCCAAGGGCAAGGTCGTGCCGTCGATGAGCCTGCAGCCGGTGGTCGACGACCTCGAACACCTGCTGGGCGCCCCCGTCCGGTTCGCGACCGACTGCGTCGGCGATGAGGCCAGGGCCATGATCGCCGACATAGACATCGGCGGCGTGGTCCTGCTCGAGAATGTCCGGTTCCACGCGGGGGAGGAAGCCAACGACCCCGCTTTCGCCGCCCAGCTGGCCGAACTGGGCGACGTCTACGTCAATGACGCCTTCTCCGCCGCCCACCGCGCCCACGCCTCGACTGAAGGCCTGGCCCGGCTGCTGCCTGCCTACGCCGGCGAGTCAATGCGGCGCGAGCTCGACGCCCTCGACGCCGCGCTGGGTAAGCCGCAGAAGCCGGTCATCGGCATCGTCGGCGGAGCGAAGGTCTCGACCAAGCTGGACCTGCTGAAGAACCTCGTCGGCAAGCTGGACCGGCTGGCCATCGGCGGCGGCATGGCCAACACCTTCCTGTTTGCGCAGGGGATCGACATCGGCGGCTCCCTGGCCGAGCGCGACATGGCCGACACGGCCCTCGAAATCCTCGCCGAAGCCAAGGCCCGCGGCTGCGAAATCCTGCTGCCCGTCGACTTCGTCGTAGCGACCGAGGTCAAGCCCGGCGCGGCCTCTCGCCCGGTCGTCGCCGGTCAGCCGCTGTCGACCGACGACAAGATCCTCGACGCCGGCCCGGCCACCGTCGCGCGTCTCGTCGACGCACTGACCGCCTCGAAGACGCTGATCTGGAACGGTCCGCTTGGGGTATTCGAGGTCCTGCCCTTCGACACGGCCACCGTCGCGGTCGCCCACCATGCAGCCGCGCTGACCAGGGCGGGCGTCCTGACGGCAGTCGGCGGCGGCGGCGACACGGTCGCGGCCCTGCATCACGCGGGCGTGGCCGACGACATGACCTTCGTCTCCACCGCCGGCGGCGCCTTTCTTGAGTGGATGGAGGGCAAGCCCCTGCCCGGCGTCGAGGCGCTGCGAGCCTGACGAATTGCGTTGTTACAATGCGTGACTTCGAGACGCGGGGCGGCTAAACCACCGGCAAAACTCACGGGCTCAGGAGACACCCAATGGCGCGCATCACGCTGCGACAGCTTCTCGATCACGCGGCGGAAAACGACTACGGCCTGCCCGCCTACAACATCAACAACATGGAACAGGGCCTGGCCATCATGGAGGCCGCCGAGGCGGTCAACGCCCCGGTCATCATCCAGGCCAGCCGCGGCGCGCGCAGCTACGCCAATGACATCGTCCTGGCCAAGCTGATCGACGCCCTGGCCGAGCTCTATCCGCACATCCCGGTCTGCATGCACCAGGACCATGGGAACGGCCCCGCGACCTGCGCCACCGCCATCCAGTACGGCTTCACCTCCGTCATGATGGACGGTTCGCTGGAAGAGGACGCCAAGACGCCCGCCAGCTACGAATACAACGTCGACGTCACCCGCCGCGTGGTCCAGATGGCCCACTCCTGCGGCGTCTCGGTCGAGGGGGAGCTGGGCGTGCTCGGCTCGCTGGAAACCGGCATGGGCGAGGCCGAGGACGGCCACGGCTTCGAGGGCAAGCTCGATCACTCCGCCCTCCTGACCGATCCGGATCAGGCCGTGGACTTCGTGCGGGAAACCCAGGTCGACGCCCTCGCCATCGCCATGGGCACGAGCCACGGCGCCTACAAATTCAGCCGCAAGCCGGACGGCGCCGTGCTGGCGATGAACGTGATCGAGGAAATCCATCGCCGCCTGCCCGACACCCATCTGGTCATGCACGGCTCGTCTTCGGTGCCGCAGGACCTGCAGGACATCATCAACCAGTACGGCGGCCAGATGCCCCAGACCTGGGGCGTGCCGGTCGAGGAAATCCAGCGCGGCATCAAGCATGGTGTCCGCAAGATCAACATCGACACCGACAACCGCATGGCCATGACCGGCGCGATCCGGAAAATCCTCGCCGAGAAGCCCGGCGAGTTCGATCCGCGCGCCTATCTGAAGCCCGCCAAGGAGGCGATGCGCAAGGTCTGCCAGCAACGCTTCCAGGAGTTCGGTTGCGAAGGCCAAGCCTCGAAAATCCGGCCCCTGTCGACGGCTCAGATGGCCCAGCGCTACGCCAAGGGCGAGCTGAACCCGCATTTCGGCGCCTCGGCCTCACAGGCCGCCTGACCCGTCAGTACGGCGGCCTCACCAGCCGCCGTACTGGCCCCGGAACCGGCGGCGCACGTCCCTCATGTCGCGTTCGGCGTCGTCGACCGCATTCTGGGCCCGTCGCCAATCCCGTTCGGTATCGGCCCGCTCGCGGCGGATTTCCTGAATGCGGTTGCGGATCGCGTCGCGCTGCTCGTCGGTCAGACCTTCGGCGCGCGCTTCAGCCTGTTTGGCCGTGATCTTGTCGTCCAGTTCCTCCAGCCGGGCGCCCAGGCTCTCCACGCTGCTGCGCGCATTGGTCAGCGCCTGTTCCGCCGCATAAACCATCTGGCCGTCGCGATAGGCCGGCAGGAATTCCTCCTCCTGCGCTCGCGTGCAGACGCCGTGGTAGGTATCGCCCTCACGGCCTTCCTGGAACCCTCTTTCCCATCGGCAGTAGCCGTTCAACCCGTCCGCGCGAGCCGAGCTGTATGCGGCCACGTCGGGCGCTACTCCATACTCCGCGCAGGCCTTCTCATGGTCCGCCAGCAGGCTCATCGGCTGACCCTCCGACCCATCCCGATAGCCGACCTCGCCCCAGGCCCCTGCCAGGCATTGGTCCTTGGACATGGTGGCGCAGCTGGCGACCGCGAGAGCCGCACCCGCAGCGGCCGCAAGAAGCAAAAATCTCATGGTCTGGCTCCGTATCCCCGCAGCGTCACCTGAAGATGACCCAGCTTGACTGTTCCGCCAAGATCGCGCCTTGCCCGTACGCGCCCGCGACGTGCTAGACCGCCCTGCCGCCCGGCCCGAGCGGCGGAGCGCCCCCGTGTCCGACGACCCCCTGATCGAAGATTTCGCTACCGAGGAAGACCTCCCACCGGTTCTGGAGGCCACCGTCAAGGTCGGCGGCGCCCGTCTGGACAAGGCCTTGTCGGACCTCTTCCCCACCTTGTCCCGCGCCCGCGTCCAGGCCCTGCTGGCGGAGGGTGTCGTGACCCGTGACGGCCAGCCCGTGTCCAGCGCCTCGTCCAAGGCCCTGCCCGGCCTCTATGCCGTCGCCATGCCGGCCGTCATCTCCGCCATCCCCCAGCCCGAAAACATCCCGTTGACCGTCCTGTTCGAGGACGCGGACCTCATCGTGATCGACAAGCCCGCCGGCATGGCGGTGCATCCGGCCCCCGGCAGCGAGACCGGCACCCTCGTCAACGCCCTGCTGCACCACTGCGCCGCATCCCTGTCCGGCATCGGCGGCGTCGCCCGTCCCGGCATCGTCCACCGGCTCGACAAACACACATCCGGCGTCATGGTCGCGGCCAAGTCCGACGCCGCCCACGCCGGACTCTCGGCCCTGTTCGCCGCCCACGACATCGAGCGGACCTACATCGCCCTTGTCCGCGGCGCGCCCCAACCCGAAAAGGGCCGCATCGTCTCGAACATCGGCCGCTCCACCGGCGATCGAAAGAAGATGGCGGTGCTCCGGGTCGGCGGGCGCGAAGCCATCACTGACTATGAGGTCGAGGCCCTGTTCGGCGCGGCGCCGAGAAAGGGCAGCCGACCGGCCGCCCCGCCACTCGCCGCCCGCGTCGCCTGCACCCTGCATACCGGCCGGACCCACCAGATCCGGGTGCACATGGCCTCGAAGGGCTCGCCGCTGCTGGGCGACCCGGTCTACGGCACAGGCAGCCCCGCCAATCCGGTCCGCGCCGCTATCGAGGCCGCCGGCCTGACCCGCCAGGCGCTTCACGCGACGATTTTGGGCTTCGTACATCCGGTGACGGGCGAGGCGCTGCGCTTCGAGACTGCCCCGCCGGAAGACATGCGCCTGCTCGAACAGAGCCTCGCCGCTCTCTAGATCTCGCAGTCCGTCTTGATTAAGGACTGACTCTACGCTATACACTCGCTCATTCGGTGCCGTGGCGCCGGGGCAACGGTCACGCTTTCGTGTGACCATCCGCCACTGACAAGTGCGGAAACCCGACCCTATTTCATCGGTTGAGGGGTGAGGCGACGGTGCACATTGGGTGGCCGCCTCCGAAGGACCCGCTCGTTTACACGGTCGGAGGGACCAAATGGCTGTAACCAGATCACTCGCGGTGATGTCGCCTGAACAGGGACTGTCGCGATACCTGACTGAGATCCGCAAGTTTCCCATGCTTGCGAAAGACGAAGAGTTCATGCTCGCCAAACGATGGACCGAGCACCAGGACGCCGAGAGCGCCCACCGCCTTGTCACCTCGCACCTGCGCCTCGTGGCCAAGATCGCCATGGGCTATCGCGGCTACGGCCTGCCGATCGGCGAAGTGATCTCCGAGGGCAACGTGGGCCTGATGCAGGCCGTCAAGAAATTCGATCCCGACAAGGGCTTCCGCCTGGCGACCTACGCCATGTGGTGGATCCGCGCCTCGATCCAGGAATACATCCTGCGCAGCTGGTCGCTCGTGAAGATGGGCACCACGGCCGCGCAGAAGAAGCTGTTCTTCAACCTGCGCAAGGCCAAGAGCCAGATCTCGGCCTTCGAGGAGGGCGACCTGCGTCCGGAACACCTCGCGGCCATCGCCACCAAGCTGGGCGTGTCCGAGGAAGAGGTCACCAATATGAACCGCCGTCTCGGCGGCGACTCCTCGCTGAACGCCCCGATCCGTTCGGACGGCGAGAGCGAATGGCAGGACTGGCTGGCTGACGACACCGCCGTGTCGCAGGAGACCGCCCTCGCCGAGAGCGAGGAGAAGTCGATCCGCATGGGCCTGCTCGAGGAAGCGATGCAGGAACTGACCGAGCGCGAAAAGCACATCCTGACCGAGCGCCGCCTGAAGGACGATCCGGTGACGCTTGAGGAGCTCGCCGGCCAGTATGGCGTATCCCGCGAACGCGTGCGTCAGATCGAGGTCCGCGCTTTCGAAAAGCTCCAGAAGGCCATGCGCGCCGCAGCCGAAGAGCGGAACCTCGTCGACGCCTGATCAGGAAGTCGGGCGGCCCGGCCGGGCCGCCCGTTTTCAGGTCACTGCGGCGACGTTCTGATAGCGCGGATCCCGCCAGCTTTCGCTGTCGAGAATGTCGCCCAGAACCTCAACGGCATCCCACACATTGGCGTACTGCACATACAGCGGCGCGAACCCGAACCGGATCACATCCGGAGCGCGGAAATCGCCGATCACCCCGCGCGCGATCAGGTTCTGCATCATCGGCCACCCCCGTGGATGAGTGAACGAGACCTGCCCGCCCCGCGCACTCGCATCGCGCGGACTCGCCAGCGTCAGACCCTGGCCGGCGCAACGCGTCTCAACCCGTTCGATGAACAGATCGCCCAGCGTTCCCGCCTTTGCCCGCGCTGCGACCATGTCCACGCCATCGAACGCAGCCAGCGCGGCGTTGAGCGCTGTCAGACTCAGAATCGGCGGCGTCCCGCAAAGCCATCGGTCAATGCCCGCCGCCGGCGCATAGTCGTCGACAAAATCGAAGGGCCGCGCATGACCCATCCAGCCTGACAAGGGATTGCGCAGCGCTGCCTGATGCCGCCTCGCCACGAACAGATAGGCCGGCGCCCCCGGCCCGCCGCTCAGATATTTGTACCCGCAGCCCGCCGCCAGATCGGCGCCGTCGCGGTTCAGGTCGACGTCCAGCACCCCCGCGCTATGGCTCAAGTCCCACAGGCTCAACGCCCCCACCGCCCGGATCGCCGCGTTCAATCCGGCCATGTCGCGCACCGCGCCGCTGCGATAGTGAACGTGGCTCAGCAGGACCACCGCCACCCGGTCATCCAGCGCCGCCTCGATCCCGCCCGGTTCAACAACTCTCAGCTCGACGTCCGGTATCATCCCGGCCAGCCCCTGCAGAATGTACAGGTCCGTCGGAAAATCACCGCCCTCGGTCAGCACGACCCGCCGCCCATCCTGGGCGCCCACGGCCGCGGCGGCCAGCTTGAAAAGGTTCACGGACACCGAGTCCGCCGCCACAACCTCGTCCGCGCCCGCTCCGATCAGGCGCGCGATCTTGCCGCCGACCTTCTGAGGCAGGCCGATCCAGCCGTGCTTGTTCCAGCTGGCGATCAGATCTGCGCCCCACTGCCGCTCGACCGCCTCCCGCACGACCTCCGCCGCCGCGACCGGCAGCGCGCCGAGCGAATTGCCGTCGAGATAGATCATCCCGTCGGGCAGGCTGAACCGATCCCGCGCCGCGGCCAGAGGATCGGCGGCGTCCCTGTCGAGACAGTCCTGTCGGGTGGTCATTCTCTCGGGCTCCGGTTGCCGGACGGCTCCTGCTCTCTACAGTGACCCGCCGCGCCGGTGAAACGGCGACTTCGACAGGACCGCCCGATGCGTCTCTTGACCGCCGCCTTGGCCGGCCTGTTGGCATCGACCGCCTGCGCCCCGGCGCCGGCGGTCATCGCCCCTGTCGAGGCTCGCGCGCCCATTACCTTCAGCCAGCTTCTGGCCCGGCCGCGCGCCGCCGCTGATCATCGCATCGCCTACGGCCCCGACGCGCTCCAGTTCGGCGAGCTGTGGCTCCCGCGCGGACGGGGTCGCCATCCCGTCATCGTCCTGATCCACGGCGGCTGCTGGCGCGCCGACCTGCCGGGTACCGAGCTGATGGACTATATGGCCGCCGACCTGCGTGACCGGGGCTATGCCGTCTGGAACCTCGAATACCGCCGCATCGGCCACCCCGGCGGCGGCTATCCGGGCACTTTCCAGGACATCGCCGCGGGCCTCGACCATCTGCGCGCCCTCGCTCCGCTGCACGGCCTCGACCTCCGGCGTGTCGTCGTCTCCGGCCACTCCGCCGGCGGTCATCTGGCCCTCTGGGCGGCGGCGCGTGATCGTCTGCCCGCTGAAAGTCCCCTGCGTACAGCGGATCCCTTACCGATCGGGGGCGTCGTCTCCCTTGCCGGCATCGCCGACCTCGCGAGCTATCGGGAGACGGGGCCTGACGCCTGCGGCGGTCCCTCGACCATCGACAGTCTCGTCGGGGTCCAGGTTCCCGGCGGTCGCGACGTCTTCTCTGACACCTCCCCGCCCACAATGCTTCCGCTGGGCGATCGTCAGGCGGTGATTTCGGGGGCGCTGGACCCGATCGTCCCGCCTCGGTTCGGTCAGGACTACGCCGCAGCGGCGGCTGGCCGCGGCGATCCAGCCGGGTCAATCGTGATAGAGGGCGCTGGTCATTTCGAGGTCATTGACCCGACCTCGGCGGCCTGGCCGCGGGTCCTGGACGCCTTCGAGGGCGTTCTGCGCTAGCGGCCTCAGCCCGCCTTGGCGACGGGCTCTGCCTGATGCATGGCCAGCAGGGTTCCGATCGGCGCCGCCAGTGTCGCCTTGGTTGGCGGGCCGGCCGCCATGGACACTTCCAGGGCCCCCACCGCCACGGCCAGTCGCGAGTCCGACACCTTCATCGCCAGCGTCTTCAGCGTCGCCGCCTGCTCACGGATGGCCCGCACCGCCTGCATCGGATCACTGTCGAACTGGTCCAGCGCCGAGCCCAGGATCCGCATGGCCTGGTCCTTGGCGTCGGCGTGTCCGGCCGTACCCGTCGCCGATCGATCGGCCTTGCGCTTCCTGGCTCCAGAGAATTCACCCGAGTTGAACCGGCGACGATCAGGACCGACGTAACCCACGGCCTCCACCCAGTCGCGCGGCTTCAACGCAACGTTCTCGACCCGTTTGAACAGGTCCGCGCTGGTGAAGGGCTTGCGCAGGAATTCATGCACCCCGGAGTCCCG
Source organism: Brevundimonas sp. UBA2416 (assembly GCF_002343105.1). Taxonomy (NCBI): domain Bacteria; kingdom Pseudomonadati; phylum Pseudomonadota; class Alphaproteobacteria; order Caulobacterales; family Caulobacteraceae; genus Brevundimonas; species Brevundimonas sp. UBA2416. The sequence goes on along the minus strand of NZ_DDRM01000020.1, from coordinate 41,906 downwards.
CGCGCCCAGGATGGTGCGCGCGGTCGCATCGGCCGTGACCATGATGATCGGTGCGCGGCGGCAGTTCATGTCCGACCGTCGCAGCGCCCTTGCAAAGGATTCGCCGTCCAGCCCCTCGCCGGTGCGCTCGGTGAAGACGATCCCGGGTTCGAGTTCCGCAGCCGCCATCATGGCGCGTTTCTCGTCCGGCTGGACCACGATGTCGCGCGCGCCCAACCCCTTCATGATGTCGGTCAGCAGGCGAGCGGCATGAAGATTCGGATCGACGATGAGCACGCGTTTGACCACGGGCTCCAGCTTCGCCAGCACACGACGATCGACTGCAAACAAGACGCGGACCTCCACCAAGGAGATCGTGCATAGCTGAACCGGGTTAAGGCCCGTTGAACGCTCGATTTTCGGCGTTCACCCGCCGGATCGCCTAACCCCGAAACGGATCGTGCATCATGATGGTGTCGTCCCGCTCGGGGCTGGTTGACAGCAGGGCCACCGGCGCCCCGATCAATTCTTCGATCCGGCGCACGTACTTCACCGCATTGGCGTTCAGGTCGCGGAAGCTGCGCGCGCCGGCGGTGCTCTCGCTCCAGCCGTCCATCTCCTCGAACACCGGTTCGGCCGCGGCCTGCGCCTTCAGGCTGGACGGCAGATAGTCCAGCACCTGTCCGTCGATCCGGTAGCCGGTGCAGATCTTCAGCGTCTTCAGCCCGTCCAGCACGTCCAGCTTGGTCAGGGCGATCCCGTCGATGCCGTTGATCGCCACCGACTGCCGTACCAGCACCGCGTCGAACCAGCCGCATCGCCGGGCCCGGCCAGTATTGACCCCCACCTCACGGCCCACGGTCGCCAGATGGGTCCCGACCTCATCGCTCAGCTCACACGCGAACGGGCCCTCGCCGACCCGCGTGGTGTAGGCCTTCACGATGCCCAGCACATAGCCGACGCCGCGCGGCCCGATTCCGGAACCCGCCGCCGCCTGACCCGCCACCGTGTTGGAGCTGGTCACATAGGGATAGGTCCCGTGATCGACGTCCAGGAAAGCGCCCTGGGCGCCCTCGAACAGGACCCGCTTGCCGTCCCGCCGCGCCTGATCCAGCACCCGCCAGGCCGGCTGCACATAGGGCAGGACCTTCGGCGCGATCTCCAGCAGCTGCGCCAGCAGCGCCTCGGGATCGATCGGCTCCAGCCCCAGCCCCGCCCGCAACGGATCGTGGTGCGACCGCAGGCGGTCGATCTTGACCTTCAGGTCGTCGACATTGGCCAGGTCGCAGACGCGGATCGCCCGCCGCCCGACCTTGTCCTCGTAGGCTGGCCCAATCCCGCGCCCCGTGGTGCCGATCCGCGCGCCGGGGGCGCTCGCGGCAGCCTCGCGCGCCACGTCCAGCGCCGGATGGATGGGCAGGATCAGACAGGCGTTGTCGGCCACGATCAGCATCTCGGGACTGATCCTGATCCCTTGCGCCTCGATTTTCTCGATCTCCCCGACCAGATGCCAGGGATCGACCACGACGCCGTTGCCGATGATCGAGGGCTTGCCCTGCACGACCCCGCTGGGCAGCAGCGCCAGCTTGTAGACCTTGCCGTCCACCACCAGCGTATGGCCGGCGTTGTGCCCGCCCTGGAACCGCACGACCATGTCGGCCCGGTTCGACAGCCAGTCGACGATCTTGCCCTTGCCCTCGTCGCCCCACTG
>NZ_DDRM01000020.1:4459-40100 GCF_002343105.1 Brevundimonas sp. UBA2416 | reverse complement strand
CTTGCCCTTGCCCTCGTCGCCCCACTGGGCGCCGACTACCGCGACGTTCGCCAAGACTGTTCTCCGCTGTCCGGGATTTCGGAATGCGGGCGCAGCCTATAGCCGGGGAATCGGCGGGTGTCCCGCCGTCGGACGATTATTCCGCCAACGCCGTCTCGAACGCCCAGTCCAGCCAGGGCGTGAGCGCCTCGATGTCCGCCTTCTCGACGGTGCATCCGCACCAGATGCGCAGGCCGGCGGGGGCATTCCTGTGGCTCTCGATATCGAAGGCGGCCCCCTCGCCCTCGACCAGCGCCTTCATCCGCGTGACCAGCGCCTGCCGCGCCGCCTCGGGCATCCCCGTCACCCGCGGATCGACGACCTTCAGACATACCGAGGTCGTCGAGCGCGTCGCCGGGTCGACCGCCAGATAGTCGATCCAGTCCGTGCGCCCGACCCATTCGTCGAGGGCCGCGGCGTTGGCGTTCGTCCGCGCGATCAGGGTCTCCAGACCGCCGGTGGCCAGCCCCCACTCCACAGCGTCGATCCAGTCCTCGATCGTCCAGACCGAAAAGGTGTTCAGCATCGACCCGCTGGCCAGCAGTCGGTCAAAACCCTGGCCGTCGCGCAGCCGGAGCACCTTGGGCACCGGCCTTGGCGGTTCATAGAGATCCAGCCGGGCGACTGCGCGTGGGGACAGGGCCGCCACGCCCAACCCCGCCTCGCCGCCCAGCGCCTTCTGGAAGCTGAACGTCACCACATCCAGCTTGGCCCACGGCAACGGCATGGCGAAGGCCGCGGACGTCGCATCGCAGATCACGACCCCCTCGCGGTCGTCCGCGATGAAGTCCGCGTTCGGCGCGCGCACCCCCGATGTCGTCCCGTTCCAGGGAAACACCAGATCCTTCGCCGGATCGATCGTCGAGGTATCCGGCCATGCGCCCCACGGCGCCGAGACCACCTCGGGCGACAGCTTCAAATGCTCGACCGCGTCGGTCGCCCACACCTTGCCGAAATTCTCGAAGGCCAGCACCTGCACCGGCCGTTCGCCGAGCATCGACCACATGGCGGCTTCTACGGCCCCGGTGTCGGACCCCGGTACATAGACCAGCACCCAGTCCGCCGGGACCTGCAGCAGTTCCTGCGTCAGCCTCAGTCCCTGGGCGAACCGCTCCACCACTTCCGGCGCACGGATCCCGCGCCCCAGCAGTTCATGCGGAATCGCCTGCGACGACCAGCCCGGCCGCTTCGCCGTCGGCCCGGACGAGAACCAGGGCCGCTCCGGCTTGAGGTTCGGCCGGTTCGCCATCAGTCGCGGAACGGCCGCACGGGCCCCTTGTCGCGCGCGGCCTGCGCGAGCTTCGTCAGCTCGGCGCTGTCTTCCGGCAGGGTGATCATCAGCCTGGCCAGCAGGTCGCCGCGCTTGCCGTCCGCGAAGGCGCCCCGGCCCTTCAGCCTCAGCACCTTGCCGGAACTGGAGCCTGCCGGGATGGTCATGCTGACGGTACCTTCGGGCGTCCGTACCGGAACCTTGCCGCCCAGCACCGCGTCGTACAGCGCCACAGGCTGATCCATGGTCAGGTCGGCCCCGTCGCGGATGAAGACCGGATGCTTCGCCACCTTCAACTCGATCAGCGCGTCACCGGCAGGACCGCCGCGTCCCGGCGCGCCCTGGCCTTTCAGCCGGATCGTCTGCCCGTCGCTGGCCCCCTTCGGGATCGCCACATCCAGCATCCGCCCGTCCGAAAACTGGATGCGCCGCGTCGCCCCGGAAATCGAATCCTCGAGGCTGATCTCCAGCGTCGCCTTGATGTCCTGGCCTTTCGGAGCGAAGCCGCCGGCCCGCGCGCCCCCCGGTCGCGCGCCGCCGCCGAACATGCCGCCGAACAACTCATCCAGATCGATGTTCTCGAAGCCCTGCGGCCGCGCGCCGCCCTGGCCGAACGGATTGCCGCCGGGACCGCCCCGCGCCCCACCGGCCCCGCCGCCGAAGCCACGGAACTGCTCGCGCCCATCGGCGTCGATCTCGCCTCGATCGAATTTCGCTCGCTTTTCCTTGTCGCCCAGCAGGTCAAAGGCGGCGGTGATCCGCTTGAACCGCTCGTCGGCGACGGTGTTGCCCGGGTTCTTGTCGGGATGCAGTTCCTTGGCGAGCTTCCGGAACGCCTTCTTGATTTCGTCCGCGCTTGCGCCCCTCGAAACGCCCAGTTCCTTGTAGGGATCGCCCGCCACGTCGAATGTCGCTCCATCAAACTCGAGAGTGTCAGTTAGGGCATCGTGTGCGCCGCGCAAAGGGAGGCGAGGCAAATCAGGTCGTCAGTGCGACGATCGCCTCCATTCCCCAGCCGTACCCGTCGCCCCATTGCGCCACGGCGATGCGAGAGTTCTCATCCAGCCCGGCCGGAAAGTCTGCCGCCAGATCAGCCGCTGCACAGGTCGCGGAGTATCCCTCGACCTCGAACGCCCGCATCTCGGTCGCGCCGTTCAGCACCCGAGCCCGGAACCTCGATGACCCGGACCCGACCGCCTCGCCGTCCCACCGGTCACCATCGATCCTCGCTCGCGCGATCCAGCCCAGATCGAGGCCACCGTCGGACCGCGCCGTGACCCGCAGGTGCGCCGGCGACCACGGGCGCTCCTGTAAGCCCGATGCCGTGAACCCGACTTCGCTCACCGCCGCGCCCCCGGCCGGGCCGCGCGCCGGCCCCGCTCGCCAGATCAGGGGCAGTCCCCGCTCCGCGCGCGGCGATTCCACCCTCGTCGGCGGCTGATCGAGGAACACGACGATCGCCCCCGCGTCCGCGCTGGCAGTCTCAGTACCCTGCTGCCCTCGTAACAGGCCGGCCAACAGCCACACCTCGCCGCCGACGAGCGTCGCCGATCGGAACTGCACCAGCTCCCAGCCCCCGGCGGTCTCGATGGCCACGGCGTTGCCGCCCGCGAACACCGCCGCTTCCGAACGGCTCTCCGGCGCCCGCCCCTCGACCCGGACCAGCAGGATGTTGGCCTCGTCCCAGCGGTACCGCACCCCGCCCGCCAGAGGCTGAACCAACACCCCCACAGTCGCTGGCTTCGCCACATCGCCCCGCGCCGTCAGCGCCGCCGTATCCGCGCCGGCGAACAGCCGCATCGGCCGCCAGGGGTCCGCCGCCACAACCGCGATCGGCCGCCCGTCATCCTCACTCCCGATCAGGGGCGGCAGTTCGATCATCCGCAGGAACGGCGCGCCGGAACTATCCGACGAGTCGCCCGATGCCGGCCGCCCGTCATCCTCGCCGACCATGACCCCCGAGACCGGCTCCAGCACCGCCGACGGCGTCTCATCCATCTCCAGACGCATCACCCGCCAGGCGCCGCTCCGGCCCTCGACCGTCACCGTATCGCCGGGCTCCAGCGCCAGCGCCTCGACCGGCCCCAACAAGGCCGTCAGCCGGTCCGCCCCGCCGCTCTCCAGCGCCCGCTCCGCCGCCGCCCGCGCCAAGGCGCCCGAACAGACCGCCGGCAGGTCCAGATCGACCCCGCCACCCTCTCCCTCGGACCGCACGACCGCCGAGCCCGTCTGATACCCGGCCTCGCCATCGATGTACCGCACCCGCGCCACGCCCGGCCGCGGCTCCAGCACCCGCTCCGCCTTCAGGCTCGCACCCTCGTCCGGCAGCGCCATCGCCTCCGGCGTCAGAGTGCCCGTCGCCGCCTCTTCGCCGAACACTGCCACCCGCCCGTCCCGCTCCGTCGCGACAAGGCCCAGCCCCGCCAGCAAAGGCTCCAGCGCGTCCCGCGTCCGCATTGGCCGGTCGATGACATAGCCCTGCACCTCGCCCGCAAACACGCCGACGTCGAACTCATCCTCGGCCAGCCCGCCGCGCTTCAGCACCGCCCCGATCAGGTCGCGCGTCTCTCCCGCCAGTCGCCCGTTCAGCCAGTGCCCGGTTCGCCAGGCGCCTGCGTCGGCCCACACGTCCTCCCGCGCCGGAAACGCCGGATACGGCCGCGCGTCCCAGCACCAGGCGTCCGCCGCCTCAACCATCGGCCCACCGTAGATCGCCGACACAGGGTTGTTTCCTGCCCCCGCGAAATGCCCCAGCACCGCCTCCAGCGCCCGTCGCTGCATCCGGTCATCGCGAGCGCCGGTCGAGAATGGCGGCAGGGCGCTCTCCGCGCTCTTGGGATCCTGAAACAGGTTCGGCGCATTGCCGCCCCGGTCCACCGCCGCGCAGCCGAACTCCGTCAACCGGATCGGCTTCATGCCGGGCGCCCAGCCGGTCGGAGTCGCGCTCCTCACCCCGCCCGGCCGGTTGTGGTGCGCGTTCGACCACCAGCCCGTCAGGTCCTTGACCCGGAACACCCAGTCCTCGCCATGCGCCGTGTCCGCGATCGGGGTACGAACCTGCGCCGCGCGATCGGCGTCCGATGCATAGAACCAGTCGTACCCGTCGCCGCCCGCGACCTGCGTCGCCAGATAAGTCGCGTCTTCCGGCCCCGCGAACGCCTCGCCGTCGATGCCTCCGTCGCCCGTGCGCCAGTCCCCGAGCGGCGGGTACCAGTCGATCCCGACGTAATCGATCGCTGCATCCGCCCACAGCGGGTCGAGGTGAAACGCCACCTCGCTCCCGTCCCGGACTCCGGCGTATTCCGACCAGTCCGCTGCATAGCTGATCGCCACATCCGGCCCGACCACTTCCCGGCACTCCGCCGCCAGCGTGCGAAACGCCTCCACAGCCGGAAAGCCGCCGCCCGCATCCCGCGTCGTCGTCAGCCCCCGCATCTCCGAGCCGATCAACAGCCCGTCCGCGCCCGTCTCCGCCGCCAGCGCCGCATAGTGCAGCGCGAACCGCCGCAGGCCCCAGCCGTCCGCCGTCCCGAACATCGCCGCGACGTCCGCCGCGGCCCCGGCGCCGTCCTCGCCATTCACCCGCCCGCGCCATGGATAGGCCGCCTGCTCAGCGCCGCCATAGGGATCCGGCAGCCCGTTGTCCGCCGGCACGTCCATCAGCACGAACGGATACAGCGTGACCTCCAACCCCCGCGCCTTCAACGCCGTCACGGCCTGTCGCACGCTCTCGTCCGACGGCGTTCCGCCGTAGGCGGGCCCGCCGGAGGGGGCATGACTGATCGGATGAGCCTCGCCCCTTTCCAGCCCCGCCACCGACCAGGTCAGCGGCTCTGTCCCCTTGACCACCCGCTCGACCCCCGGCCGGATGGTGCAGTGCCCGGCTCGCAGATCGTCCCCGAACCAGCCGACCACCAGGCTGACGCGTTTCAGGTTCGGGCACTGCGCCTGCAGCTGGTCCAGCGAGACCATGAGGTCCGCCCGCCCGTCGCCCATGTGCAGGTTCTCCGCCGCCGTCCGCGTCAGCCCCTCGCGCCGTATCACGGCCTCGGTGGCCAGCACGAACTCCCCGGCTCCGGGGATCAGACAAACGCCCTCCAGAAGGTCCTCCAGCCGTGGACCGTCTCCCCGCGCCCGGCGGAACACCTCAAAGCCCAGCTGTGGCGGCCGGTTGCCGTACGGCCCCAGCGGCAGATCCTCGAACACCACATAGGCGGTCCCGCGATATGCCGGCGCCGCCCCCTCCACCGCCTCGATCAGCGGATCTGGCGTCTGCTCAGCTCCGCCCCGATGCACCCGCATCGTCACACCCGACAGATCCATCAGCTGCCCATCGGCCCAGACCCGTCCGACCCCGTCGATCTCGCCCTCGCACAGGGCCACGGCGAAGCTAATGGAATAGTCGTACTCGACCGTCCGCGGCCCGCCCTTGCCGCCGGACGAGGTCTTGCGTCCCTCCAGGAACCGCGCGGCCCAGATCACCTGCCCGGTCACCCGCGCCCGTCCAAACACACAGGCCATGGGCGCGCCCTCAGCGGTCCCCTGCACCTTCAGCGTCTCCAGCCGCGGCCCCCGCTGCCGCGCCGGCTCCAGACCGGCGATCGCACGCTGGTCGACCGCCCGTCCCAAGGTCGCGCCGATTACGGCCCCGATCGGGCCCCCGATCGCCTGGCCGAGTCCGCCCAGGATAATCTGCGCCATGATCAGCCCTCCCCGGTTCGTTCAACGCCGGGCCAGCGGAAGGCCGCGACCAGCCGTCGACGCCACCACGACCCCATCCAGCTCTCCACCACCGTCCGCCCCCAATAGGCGTGGATCATCCGCGGCTCGACGCCGGTCATGTCGCTGAGAATCGCGCAGTGTTTGGCCGGACATCCGGGCGCCATGCGGAACAGCACCACATCGCCGACCGACGCGGCCTCGACCGGTATCTCCGCCAGCCAACGCCTTGCCGCTGCCAGCAGGGTCTCCTCGCCGCCGACCTCGGCCCAGTCAGGCCGATAGGGCGGCGGGGCCTCGGGTTCCGCCCCGACAAGCTCGCGCCACACGCCCCGGATCAGGCCCAGGCAGTCCGCCCCCTCGCCCCGCACGCTGGCCTGATGTCTGTAGGGCGTCCCCAGCCAGCCGCGCGCAGCTTCGACAACCGCCGCCCTCATCGCCGGCTCCCGCCGTCATGACGCCCGCCCTCGACCGGCGCGGCGGTCAGGAAGTCGTCGCCCGGAATGTCCGGAAAGCCCTGGAAGTTGGCGCCATTCGCAAACGTCCCGACGCAGCTCGCCCACCGCTTGTCGCAGACCGCGCCCGGAAACGCCTCCAGATCGACCCCGCACCGCCCATCCCCCAGAACCGCATCACAGTCCCGCCCATAGGTCCGGCCGACCACCCGTTCCAGCTTCGCCAGCGGCCCGTCCAGCTCGGCGCTGAACCCGCCCCCCTCGCGGCGGATGCGCGCCAGCGTCGCCGTCCACAGCCGAACCCTCAGATCCGGTCGGTCCCAGTCCACCCGCCACAGCGCGACCGAAGCCCCGTCGTACAGTCCGGCTTCCACATCGGCGTCGGTGATCGCCGCATCATCCAGCCCGCCCGCGACCGCCGCCGCCCCGGCGCTCAACCCCACGGCGCTGTCCGCCGCCCCCGCGGTCCAGCCGCTCGCCGCCCGGCAAGTCACGCCTTCGACCTCCAGATCGCGATCATGGTCCGTGAACCCCAGTTCGACCCCGTCCGTCCGCCGCATCACCCAGGCATGGCACAGCGTCGCCGCCCCGCTCTCGATGCGGGCGGTCATCTCCTCCGGTATGGTTCTCATGGCTCAGACCCGCACCTCGATCAGCGGCACGGCCGCCATACGTCCGGCGTCAAAACTCTCCAACGTCACCTCGATCCGGTCGGCGTCGAAGCGCACCGGCGTGTCGAATTCGAAGCCGGCGGTCACCACCGCGCCCACGTCTGGCGCGACCGCCAGCGTCACCACCCCCGTCGCCGCATCGACCACAAACCCCGCCTCCGCCAGTTCGACCCCATCGACAGCGAGCCGCACGGTCCCTTCGACCGGCTTGACGATCCGCCGCTCCGTGCCGTCCTCGCCATCGCCGTAGCGTTTGATCAGCTGGAATTCCGTGCATGCGCCGTCGCCTTCGCCCAACGCCTGATCCAGGGGCCCGACAGCCGCCCCCGGCATGCAGGATTTGCAGTCGGTGAAATCCCGAAACCGGAAGCCATACAGCCGTCCCCGACGCGCCTCGAAGAACCCGGTCAACGCCGCCATGTCGTCCAGCGACCGCAGATTGGACCCGATCAGATAGCGCCGTCGTCCGAGCGCCCACGGCGTCGACCGTCGCTCGAACCCGGACCCAAGGGTCACGACCTCCGTTCGTCGCTCCACACCGCCAGTCGATCCGAACGCCAGCCGCGCCGGCAGCCTCACCTCATGAAAGCTCATCCGTTCCCCCGCCACGCCATCCTGTCATCCCCGCGAAAGCGGTGACGCACCTCGTGAAAGGCCATCACCCACTCTCCTGTCCGGTTCCTTCCACGGCTCCGCTTTCGCTTGTCGAGCGAGCGCCGTTACGCCATCCTTCCACGCCGGGCGTCGGGCCCGGGACGCGCGGGAGGGCGCCATGAGCATCGAAACTTCAGCCCCGGGTCAGGGACTCGACTGGCAGAAGCTGCTGTTTTCGTTTGAGGGCCGCACACGCCGCTCACATTTCTGGATAGGCTGGCTGATCTGCTTCGGTGCCGGATTCGTCGCCGGCTTGATTCCCATCATCGGCCAGATCATCTCGCTGGCCCTGATCTGGCCCAACCTCGCCATCGCGGTGAAGCGCCTGCACGACATGGGCAAGAGCGGCTGGCTGGTCGTAATTCCCTGGGTGGCCTGCATCGTCGGCGGCATCGCCGCCGTCTCGATGATGGGGGTCTCGATCCTTACCAACGCCTCTGCGCTGGAAGCGGGAGACCCGGCCGCCATCATAGCCTTGCTGGGACCGGCGATGGGTATTCTCGCAGTGATCGGCTTGATCTGCCTCGGCTTCCTGCTCTGGATCGGCCTGGCCGAAGGTCAGTCCGGCGAGAACCGTTACGGTCCCAACCCCAAGGGCTGACTGGTCAGCTTCAGAGCCGGCGCGCGCCCAGCGATACGGCGCGCGCCAGCATCTGGGCGATCTGCGCCTCCGAACGCAACAGCCCCTGCGCGCCTCCGTCTACGCGCACATTGACGGTGACGCCTCCGCCGCCGCTCGGCTCGATGACGCCCGCGCCCGCAGGCCGGAACACCTCAGGTCCGCGCTCTCCGACCAGATAGGCCCCGCCGCCGAGCACCGCGCCGCCATCGGCGCGTGAGCCTGCAAACACCGTCTGCACCGCCTGCGCAATGGCGTCTCCCAGTCCGCCGCCGCTTCCTGATCCGGAGGCCGCATTGACCGCCGCCAGTACCGCCCGCGCCAGTTCGGCCAGGCTGATCTCCCCGTCAGCCGCGGCCCGCGCCAGCGAGCGGACCAGCCCGTCGCCCGCCCGGCCAAAGGCGTCCTCGATCGAGGCCGCGGCCCGCTCGGCCGGCTCGCGCAACGCCTCCAGCGCCGCCGCCGCCTCGGCCGCCTTGCGCGGCATCCCATCCAGCGTTGTCGGTTCAGAACTGTCAGTCATCCGGCCACGCCTCCACCATCCGCATCAGATCATCGCGCCGCATCGGCGCCGGCCCCTCCGGCCGCGCCGTCAGCATCCGCCACTCCCGCAAGGACAGCCGCCAGAAGCCCTCCGGCGCCAAGCCCAACCGCGCCCCGGTCCGGATCATCTCGCCCCACGGAGTCATCCCGCCGCCGCCGCAAACGCCCGGGCCACAGCCTCCGCCGCTTCCCGCGGGTCAACGCCAGCCCGGTCCAGCCCATCTGCCAGCACGCGCTCACCACCCCCGCGCAGCAGCGCCGCCAGCACCGTCATCAGATCCCGCGCCGACAGCGACCGCATCCGCTCCGCCAACCCGAACAACCCCTCCAGCCCCAGCCCCGTCTCGATCTCCGCCAGCGCCCCCAGCGTCAGACACAGCCGCCGCTCGGCGCCCGCCAGCACGGCGACCACCTCTCCGCGCGCGCCGTTGGCCGCCATCACAGCGCCTCGAACGAAATCTCGCCCGCGCTCGCCAGACTGATCGCGAACGTCGCCTCCCCCTCGTGTTCGCCGGCATACTCCAGCGCCGCCACGAGGAACGGCCCCTCCAGGATGCCAAACTCCGGCACGATCAGTCGCCATACGCGCGCCGCCTGGTCAAAGAAGGCCTCCCGGATCAGGGCGTCGGAGGCCGCATCGCGGAATATCCCCTGCCCCGCCACTGCCGCCGACTTCACGCCGGCCCCGCCGAGCAGTTCCCGCCAGCGCCCCGCGCTGTCGCCGTCCGTCGCATCCACCGTCCGCGCGTTCAGCGAGATCGTCCGCGCCCTCAGCCCCGCCACCGTCGTGAACACGCCCGGCGCGCCCTCGATCTTCAGCAGGATGTCCTTGCCGCGCTGTGCGCTCATGTTTCGATCTCCTCCGTGACGGCGCGCACCCGCAGCACCGCAAATGTCCGCGCCCCATCGGCGCTCGGGAACACATCCGCGAACGAAACGCCCAGGCTCACCGTCCGCACCCCGTCGGCCTCCAGCGCGGCGTCATTCAGCGCCAGCCGCACCGCCGCCAGCACCGCCTTGGCTTCCTCGGTCCCGCGAAACCGCGATACGACCGTCAGCGTCAGCGCCTGTTCGACCCCGCCCCCGTCCGCGCCTGCCGGCCGGCTCTCGCACCGCCCGATCAGCAGGTGGGGAAAAGCTGCATCCGCCGGCGCCGCGTCCCATATCCGCGCCGACTCGCCCAACAGCGCACGCACCGCCGCATCCGCCCTCAGATGCGCGATCAATGCCTTCTGCAGCGCCAGTTCATGCGCGCTCATCGCATCCGCTCCAGGTTCAATATCGCCCGCCCGCCGACCGTCTCGCCCGAGACGATCCGCCAGTCGCCGCCGCCGAATCTCAGCACCCGGCCCTCAGCCAGCCGCGCGTCCGAACGCGTCTCGGCCGTCACCGTCTCGACCGCTCTCGCCCCGCCTGGTTCGCTTTTCTCGCGCCGCCGCCGCGCGCCCAGCTTCAGCCAGGCCGAACCCAGCGGCTCCCAGCTGACGGCCCGTCCGCCATAGGGCGTCTCGCTCTCGACGCCCTGGAACAGCTCCGCCAACACCTTCACAGCCGCACCACGCGATACGGCGCGATCCAGGCCTCGACCGGCGCAACCGGCATCTCGGAGTCGCCCCGCTCATAAGCCCGCAGGGCCAGCATCAGGATCGCCAGCCGCAACGGCGGCGGCGAGGTCGAGGTCAGGCCCAGGCCCACATCCCCCTCGACCCGCGCCCGGGCCGCATCGATCAACGTCTGGATCAGCCCGTCCTCCGCCGCGTGCTCGACGCGCAGGAACAGCTTCGCTTCCGCCAGTGAGACGGGTGCGGTCATGGGAACCTCGCTTTGCTCGGTAGTGGCGAGTGACGGGTGGCGAGTGGCGAGTGATCGCCGGGCCAGTCCTCATCCGTCGCCGTTTCACATCAAAGTCAGTGGCGAGCGGCTCTACTCGCCACTCGCCACTAACCACTCGCCACCGCGCGACTAGGTCGCGCTGAACTTCATCACCTTGATCGCATCAAAGTTCTGCACCCCGCCGCCGACCCGCTTGGTCGTGTAGAACAGCACATAGGGCTTGGCTGAATACGGGTCCCTCAGCACCCGCACGCCCGCGCGGTCAACGATCAGATAGCCCCGCTGGAAATCGCCGAAGGCGATGGCCGCGCTGTTGGCGGCGATGTCCGGCATGGTCTCGATCTCGGTCACCCGGTAGCCGAGCAGGCTGGCCGTCTCGCCCGCCCGCTGCGCCGGCTGCCAGATGTAGTTGCCGTCAGCGTCCTTGAACTTGCGCACCGCCGAGACCGTCTTGCGGTTCATCACGAACCGCCCGTTCGGCCGGTACTGGGCCTTGGGCGCATAGACCAGGTCGATCAACCGATCAGTCGGATCCTCGGCCGCGAACGCCCCCGCGGCGCCCGAGGCGACATAGCCGATCTCGCCCCACTCATGATCCGCCTCGGCGACGATGTCATAGCTGAGGAAGCCCTTGGGTTTGTTGACGCCGTCGCCGTTGACGAAGGCCTGGGTCTCCTGCGCCGCGAAGGCGTCCTCGACCTCGGCGGCCAGCCATTCGTCCAGATCGATCAGGGCGTCATCCAGCAGCGACTGGGTCGCCGCCGGATTGGCGTAGAGATCGGCCGACGGGAACTCCAGCAGCGCCAGGGTCGCCGGATCCGTCTCCGGCCGCGCCGCCGTCTCGGCCACCCAGCCCGAGGCCACGCCCGCCGTCGACACCGGCTTCCTGAACACCCCGGCGCCGACCGTCCGCACAGTTGCGATCTCGCGCATCGGCGACCCCGCCATCAGCCGCCGCTCGATCGCCCGCTCGGTCTGCTCAGGCACCACATAGCCCGCCGAATTCGACGCCGTCGACAGCCCCGCCTTCAGCTCCAGCCCGAACGACTGGCCCGTCTTCAGATAGCCGTCGAATGCGGCCTTCGTCTCCTTGTCATCCCGGCCTTGAGCCGGGACGCCGGAGGGGGCTGCGGCCAGCCCAGGCCGCCGCCCCTCGCTCACCACCCGGTCCAGCCGCGCCTGCGCGCTCGCCACCGCCTGGTCGATCCGCGCCACCTTCTCCTCGAGCAGCACATCCGCCGAGCTCTTCCGCTCGATCTCGTCCAGCCGGGCGTCATTGGCCCCTTTGAACGCCTCGAACGCCGCCATCATTTCATGCATGGCGGCGCGCGCCTCGGGCGTGCCCGAGACGGTTTTGGTCTCTTTCATGGTCTCTCCGATTTCAGTTTCTCCCTCCCCTTCATGGGGAGGGACGGCGAGGCGGAGCCGAGCCCGGGTGGGGAAGTCGGCCGCCGCTTCGGTCGTTGTGGTTCGCCTTGCCCCACCCGGATCGGCTATCGCCGATCGTCCCTCCCCATGAAGGGGAGGGAGAGCCCGTTTCTCGTCCCGCCCATTCGGGTTAGGGTCCGGGCGTGACCCGCTTCACCCCCCTCGAATCCGACATCCTCGACGCCCTCGCATGGGACCTGCGCGACGTCGCGCCGGACCTCGCCGGCCAGTTCGCCGAGTCCCTTCCCGGTTCACGCCGCAACACCGGCTCCGGCCTGTTCACCGAACTGATCGTCGACCGCTCCCGACCGCCGCCCCTGACGACCCCGACCGGCCGGTTCGGCACCGTCCACGCCATGGTCGGCGACCTGCCCGACCCGATCGCCTTTCAGGTCGAGCTCCGTCAGGGCCGGCTCCTGGCCCTGCACGGCGACGCCTATGGCCAGGACACCCGCGCCATCGATTTCGCCCGCGTTCCCTTCGACCAGGTCTTCACCCTGGACGACACGGGCGAGTCCATCGCCTTCGACCCCGCAGCCCTGACGCAGCCCAGCCCCCTGCTGGACCTGCACCGGCACACCGACCACGAACCGCCGCTTCCCGTCTCCCCTCCGCGTGTGATGACCGTTGCCGACGTGCAGCAACTCCAGAACGAGAAGCTGCAGGGCCTCGTCGATGTCATGTTCGGAAAGGTCCGGCCCGCCAACGCCGCCCCGATCGACGACGACGCCCCGATCGACAAGGCGGATCAGACCTCGCTCAAGGTCGGCCTCTGGGTCGCCGTCGCCGTCGGCTCGCTGCTCATCACCCTCGTCATGCGCCTGCCGATCTTCTTCGCGATCTTCCTCACCTTCGTCGTGGGGCGGATGCTGAGCCGGCCGACGGTTCTCTCGGCTCTCGCCCGCGGCACGCGCCGCCTCGGCCAGTACGAATACCGCCCGCCCGAGCGCTGAAACCCTTGAAGTTGCGCGTGATTGACACCCACGGAACGCCGTGATCTCCGTTAACCATGGTCAAGCTTGGGATGGCTCCGATGTCCAGAATGCTCACCGCGACCGCCACTGTCGCCGCCCTCCTCTCCGCCGGCGCGGCCCAGGCCGCCGACCGATGCGGCGCCGAGACCCACATGCGCTTCGGCGAGACCCGGGCCTATTTCGGCAATACGCTCGCCGCCTGCCGCCCGGACGGCTACTGCTCCGCCGTCGTGGCCATCGCCGACCCGACCGGCCAGGCCGCCTGGCGCCATCAGCTGCGCGTCGCCCGCCCCAGCCCCGGTGCCGACTATCTGGTCGAGCTGGCAGCCACCGACCCCATGCCCGTCGCCGGCGTCATGCGCTTCACCACCCCGGGCCAGACCGTCGACCCTGGCCCCTGGCTGGTCCCGACCTCCCCCGGCTCCAACGAATACCGCGTCAGCGACCCGATCCTGACCCGCTCCCTGGTCTCGGGCCTACGCCGCCAGCGCATCGCCCGCTGGAACTACAGATCCGCCGACGGGCCCGCCGAGGCCTATTTCTCCCTGATGGGCATGACCGCCGCCCTGAACTGGATCGACTGCCGGGGCGCCGGCGCCAGCTGAATCAGCTCGCCTGGCCCGGTCGCTGTCCACTGCCCGGACCCGGGGCTGGCTGCTGGCCCGGCCCTGCGGACCCAGGTCGCGATGGCGCGCCCCGATCCCCCTGCCCGCGGGTTCCCTGCCCTCGGGGCTGCTGCCCCTGCGGTCCCCGCCCCTGCGGCCCGGCCCCCGGTCCGCCCGGCTCGCGCGGCGGCAGTCGGCCCGCCAGCCGTTGTCCGGCCTCGGGAGACAGACGGAATGGTTCGGACCCCCGCCGGCCCCTCACGGACACCGCCTGACCCGGCTCGCGCACGATCCGCCGCACGCCGTCAACCACGATCTCGATCTCGCCCTCGACCAGTACGATCAACACTGTCTGGTCCGGATCATCCCCCGGGACCGACATGCCCGCCTCCCCGTCCAGCAGCTCCAGAGCCTCTGCCCCAACGGCGGCCTCGATAATCGTGCCGCGTATTCCGATCGTCGCCGTCGGCGTCCGGAAAGCCACCCGTTCACGTTCCGCTCCCCGGCTGCCCGAGACGAAGCGGAACGCCCCGCGCACCATCGAGACCAGCACACCGGCCGGATCGGACTCTGTGTCGATAACGAACCGGTCCACGTTCAGCGCGGCATTCGCTCCGACCGTCAGAACCGACTCGTCTGTCAGCCGGATCAGCAACCGGCTGTCGGCTCCGGTGACGATCGCGTCGGCCTGACGCACCGCCCCGTCAACGATCGAGCGCCGCCAGCCGCTTTCGCCGACGCTTCGGGTCTGGACGCTGTTCTCGACCACGGCGTTCACGCCCACAGGCGTCTGGGCCGCGACGGTCGTGGCCAGCGCAGCCATCAAAACCGTCAGGATCGGGAAGAGCCCTCTCATTCAATCACCCGTCTATGGTCATCGACCGTCGATACTCAAGGACTAGGCTCGCGGAACACGTCGGCATTTGGGCAGGCCAAGCCTGGATTTCGACCAGGTCTGCGGCATCCATTCCATGCTTGATACCCCCTCGGTCGGCCAGCCATAGTCGGCTTCCCTGGGAGAAGATCCGATGCGTCTGTCGATACTCGTGGCCGCTCTGGCCCTGACCTTCGCCGTTCCAGCCGCTGCACAGACGCCGCCCACGCCGCCGCCGGTCTCGACCGCCGCCCCCGCCGATGTCGCCTCGCCCGAGGCTATTGTCGCGGCTCTCTATGACGTCATCTCCGGCGACGCCGGCGTCGCCCGCGACTGGTATCGCTTCCGCTCCCTGTTCCACCCGACCGGCCGGCTCATGCCCACCGGCGTCAACGCCCAGGGCGTCAGCGGCACGCGGGTCCTGACGCCGGAGGACTACATCACCCTCGCCGGACCGGGTCTGGTCCGCGATGGCTTCCACGAGCGCGAAATCGCCCGACGCATCGAGCGCTTCGGCCACATCGCCCACGTCTGGACCACCTACGATAGCGTCCGCAGCCTGTCGGACCCGACGCCCTTCATGCGCGGCATCAACAGCATCCAGCTCCTCCACGACGGCGCCCGCTGGTGGATCATCAGCGTCTATTGGCAGGCCGAAACACCGGCGGCGCCCCTGCCCGCCGAATACCTGCCGCCGGCGAACTAGCGATCAACCGACCGGAACCGCGCCCCCGGCAGCATCGGGAACGTCACCAGCGACACCTCCCAAAGCTCCACCTCGACCAGCACCCGTAACCGCCCTTCCCGGCGCGCACGGCTGCTGCGGAAGCCGATCGACAGCCCGTCCAGCGCCCCCGCCCGCGACAGCGCCTGGGCGAACCGCCCCTCGGCCGACCAGTCCATGATCCGCCCGGCGACAAACAGTCCGCGCTCGTCCTCAACCATCCGGTCCCAGACCCCGACGATCGCCCGACCCTCATGCTGATGCAGCATCCGCACGCCCCTGGGCCCCGTCTTGGCCAGACTGGCCGCGAACGCGCCCTTCGTCACCACATCCCCGTTCAGATCCGCCACGCCCCACAGGGAGGCGTAGCCGGCGATCTCAAGGGATGAGGATCGAGGGGCGAGAGTCGAAACCGCCACCTCACCTTCCTCGCCCCTCACCTCGCCGCCTCCAGCCTGCGTTCGACCCGCTCCACCGCCGCCCGCGTCGCCAGGCTCTGCTCCTCCAGCCGCGCCAGCCGCTCGGCTACCAGCCGTTGCTCGCCGACCCGTTCCTCCAACGTCGCGATCCGCGCTGCCGCGCCTCCTGCCCAGATCAGGCCGCCGACCGTCTGCACGACCAGCGCGGCGATCACAGCGACCGGGATCTTCCGCATCGCTTCCGTCACGCCCCCACTCCCGCCATCCGCCGTCGCTCCTCATCCGTCAGGAACGTCGCCGCATTCAGCCGCGCCCAGAGCGCGTCCCGTTCGGGCTGCAAGGCGGGTAATCCGTCCAGATCGGCCTCGATCCTCACCCCCGCGAACCGCCCGCCCAGCCATCCCGTCAGCGCCGCCGCCGTCTTCCGAACCAGCGGAACCACCGTCCCCCGCCAGAAGGCCGCATTGGCCTCGCGATAGTTGGCGTAGGTCGCGTCTCCCGGAATGCCCAGCAGCTGCGGCGGAACCCCGAACGCCAGGGCGATCTCCCGCGCCGCCGCATGCTTCCCGGCGATGAAGTCCATGTCCGCCGGCGTCCAGCTCATCGGCTTCCAGTCCAACCCGCCCTCCAGGATCATCGGCCGCCCGGCGTTGATCGTCCCCGCATGGCTTTCCTCGACCTGCCCCCGCAGCGCCTCGAACTGCTCCGCGGTCAGCCGCTCGCCGTCCTTCGCCCCATAGACCAGCGCCCCGCTCGGCCGCGCCGCATTGTCCAGCAACGCCTTGTTCCAGGCCCCCGAGGCGTTGTGCACATCGATGGCGAAGGCCGCCGCCTCCAGCGGCGAAAATCCGTAGTGATCGTCGGTCGGATGAAACAGCTTCAGCTGCATCACCGGCGACCATCCGTCCGCAGCCCGCCCGATCCGGACCGACCGTCCGTCGACGGAATACTCCCACGCCTCGGGCCAGCCGGCCCGTCCCGGAACCACCTTCACCCGGTCGGGCCGCAGCGTCCAAAGCTCCTCGGGCGCCGCATCCCCGACCGCCTCGGCATAGGCGTTCCCCGCCGTCTGCAGCGCGCCATACAGCGCCTCCAGCCACTCCGCCCCCGACTGCTCCGGGTTCGGCCGCGCCAGCAGCGCCGCCAGCGGATGATCGTCACGCCGCACCCCGTCGGCGAACACGACCAGCGGCGTCGACGCCGCCGCCTCGGCGATCATGCGCACGCAGCGATAGGCCACAGCGTTCTTCACGAACCCCTCCTCGGCCAGATGGGCATAGTCCCGCGGCGTCCACCGCGCCCGCCCGCCAGCCGTCAGCGCGATCAACGGACCAACCCGGCTGTCCTTCATCTCGGGCGCAGAAACGCGTCGCCGGCCCTCAAAGGGCCGTCGCCAGTTGATCATCCTGATCTCCATCTTTCTCGTCCCCCCTTCATGGGGGAGGGGGACCGCCGGAACGGCGGTGGAGGGGGCAGTGCGCCGCCCTCGTGATCTCACAACACCCGCACCCTCGGCCCCGCCTTCGGGACCGGCAGCAGATGCGTCACCGCCCATACCAAGGCGTCGGCCCGGTCGGGACTGCGCCCGCCCCCGTCCGCCGAGCCCAGCGCCATCAGCTCCTCTTCCAGCGCCGGAAAAGATCCGCAGTGGACGACCCGTCCCTGTTCATAGAGCGCCGCCACCGGCTCGGCCCGCGCCGCCTTGCCCCGGCTGGCGTGGACCAGTTTGATCGGAACCTCGCAGCCGCCATGCGCCAGCACGGTCCGCACCATCTCGCCGCCCTGGTTCTTCTCGGCCACGATCTCGCGCGCCCCGAACTCCCGCGCCGTCTGCGCCACGATCGTGGCCCAGCCCTGCGGCGACTCTCCGGCCTTCGACCGGTCGGCGAGCACATAGGCGCAATTCTCCCTGCGCCCGACGACCACGATCCCGCAGGCGTCCCCGCCCGCGCTCGCCGGCGGGTCCACCGCCACCACGATCCGCTCCAGCGTCGCCGGCCGGTTGCCGCGCGCCCGCGCCAGATCCTCGGCCCGGAACAGCGCGCCCTCGGCCTCAACCACCAACCCCTCCAGCTCCTGCGCCTCCAGCCGGGTCCCGGCGTAGAGGGTCCTCAGATGCGCGAGGAAGCCCGGCGACAGGTGCCTCGCATTCGCCTGCGTCCCGGCCCGGTCGATAACCACGCCCGCTTCAGCAAGTAACCGCCGCAGCGCCGGAATGGGTCGCGGCGTGGTCGTCACCATCAGTCGCGGATCATCGCCCAGCCTCAGCCCCAGCCGCAGGTTGCCCAGCACCGCCTCCGGCCGGCGCCAGGCGCAGAACTCATCGGCCCAGGCATGGTGAAACTGCGGTCCCCTCAGACTGTCCGGGTCCTCCGCAGAGAAGGCATGCGCCTCGCTGCCGTTCGGCCAGACCAGACGCCGTCGCCCCGCCTCCCAGCGCGGCCGTTTCGACCGCTCAGGCAGGGCCTTCAACCCCGACGGCCCCTCGACCATCACCTCACGCACATCGTGCAGCGTCGGCCCGACCAGCGCGAACCGCCGGTCCTTGATCTCCGCCAGATGGTTGATCCACCAGGCTCCCGCAAAGGTCTTCCCCGCCCCGCGTCCGCCCAACAGCACCCACGTCCGCCATTCCACCGCCGCACCCGGCGCCTGATGCTCATGCAGACTGAACTGGCTCCCGAACAGGTCGTGCAACTGGCCAGCATCCAGGTTCGACAACGATTCCCTTCGCTTCCAGGACCGCGTTGAGGCGATCGAGACGGGCCTCCAGTTCGGTCCGCATTCGCTCGAGGTTCTCGGGGCTGTCGTCACGGTGTTTCATCTCGTCCTCTTCCAGCTGACGGTCGCCGCCGGATCGCGACGGCGGCGACAGCATCACGACGGCTCGAACCGACCGCGCGAAGACGCCGACCGCCCGGACCCGTCGCACGGCGGCGGCGAGGTCATCGACGGCCGGTTTCGCGGCCTTCAGGACCACGACGTCCTCGTCGACGATCGCCATGAAGTCATCCTGCATCGCGCCGGACCATGCCGCCGCCCGCGCCGCCCTGTCCTGATTTCCCGTCATGTCCAAAGAGTAGCCGACCAGCGTAGTCCGGCGGGCAAATCGCAGTTACAATCCCGCAAGCGATTGATTTCAGGTGATGTTGTCGCGCCAACCCGACTATGGATTCGCGAACTGTCAGCACAGCGTCACGCCTCGAAGGGCGGCTCAGGCGGCCTCTGACGCCTTCAGGCTGGCCCGTTGTTCCAGTCGCGCTGCGATGACCCGCAGCAGCTCCGCCACCTGGATCGGCTTGCCGACGTGATCGTCCATGCCGGCCTCCTGGCAGCGCAGCACCTGCTCCGGCTGGACATTGGCGGTCAGGGCGACGATCGGAACCCGGCCAGCCTCTCCGTCCAGCGCCCGGATCGCACGCGTCGCGTCCAGCCCGTCCATCACCGGCATGTGCACGTCCATCAGGATCAGGTCATAGCCGCCAACCCGCGCCGCCTCGACCGCCCGGGCGCCGTCCTCGACGGTCTCCAGCGCGACGCCCATCCCGCCAAGGATCGCCACCACCAGCTCCCGGTTGGCGGCGGCGTCATCGGCCATGAGTATGCGCAGCCCGTCCGGGCTCGCCGCCGCGCCGTTCGCTTCGTCGTCCGACGCCAACGCCTCGGCCGGTGTCAGGGGAACCTCGAACCAGAAGGTCGAACCCTCGCCGATCCGGCTGTGAGCGCCGATCTCACCCCCCATCATCTCGACCAGCCGGCGCGAGATCGAAAGTCCCAATCCAGTCCCGCCATAGACCCGCGTTGTCGAATTGTCGGCCTGGCTGAAGCGTTCGAACAGGGTGTCGATCTTCTCTTCGGCGATGCCGATGCCGGTGTCGGTCACCGCGATCCTCAGCCGCTCGCCCGTCCATGACGTCTCCAGTGTCACGCAGCCTTTCGCGGTGAATTTGGCGGCATTGGCGAGGAAGTTCAGCATGACCTGCCGCAACCGGCCCTCGTCGCCCGTCAGCGCCGGCGGCAGGTCGGGATCGAGCACGACGGCCATCGCCAGGCCCTTGACCTCGCACTGCCCCTCGACCATCGCGACCGCCGCCTGCGCCAGCGTCCGGGGATCGAAGGCCCGCGCCTCCATCTCCACGGCCCCGGCCTCCAGCTTGGAATAGTCCAGGATGTCGTTGATCACCCCCAGCAGGGCCTCGCTCGCCGTACCGATCCGGTCTGCGTAGCGCCGCTCGGTCTCCGGCAGCGCCGCGCTCTGCTGCAACAGGCCCGAAAAGCCGATCACGCTGGTCAGCGGCGTTCTCAGCTCATGGCTCATATTGGCCAGAAACTCTGACTTCGCCCGCGCCCCGGCCTCGGCCCGGTCGCGCGCCTCTATCAGCGCCTCCTCCAGCCGCTTGGTATCGGTGACGTCGCGCACCAGATCCTGGAACTCGACAACCCGGCCTTCGTCGTCACGGATGATCGAGGTCCGCGCCTCGAACCAGCGGGTTCCGCCGTCCTTGACCAGACCGCGATAGGTCACCCCTCGCTGCGACCATTCCGGCGGCGCCTTGACGAATTCCCGGAAACTCGCGGCCAGACCCGGCACGTCTTCGGGATGGATCAGGTCCGTCACCGGCCGTCCGATAACTTCCCGGGGCAGATGCCCGCTCACCCGCTCGATCGACGGCGACACATAGGTCACCAGCCCGTCGACGCCGTAGGTGATGATAATGTCCGTCGCCCGGTCGGCCAGCATCCGATGCCGCTGTTCGCTTTCAGCCATCCGCCGGGTCGCCGCTTCAGCCTCGGTCACGTCCTGAAAGACGCCGAACATGGACACGACCTTTCCGTCCGGTCCGCGTTCGGTATCGGCGCGCGTCTCGACCAGCCGCTCCTCGCCATCGGCCCGGATCAGTCGTGCCCTTGTGTGGAAGCCGTCACCGGTCTCCAGGCCGCGCACAACCATCCGCCGGATGGTTTCACCGTCGTCAGGGTGGAAGAAGCCGAGGGCGTCCCCCAGGCTCGGATCGAACGTCTCGCGCGTCACGCCATAGATGCGATAGACCTGATCCGACCAGGTCGACTTCAGGGTCTCAGCGTCCATCCGCCACTGGCCGATGCCCGCCATTTCCTCGGACAGTCTCAGCAGTTTCAGTTGTTCCGACTGGCGCTGGTTGGCCGCGACCTGGTCGATCATTTCACCGGCCATTCGGGCCAGAACCTTCAGGTTCTCGATCTCGGCATCGGTCGGCCGCGCGCGCGGCTTGACGTCCATCACGCCGATCGCGCCGACCGCTGCACCGTCGGCGTTGGCGATCGTCACGCCGGCGAAAAAGCGCAGGAAGGGCGCGCCGGTCACCATCGGGTGGTTTCGCACACGCTCATCCTTGAGCCCGTCTTCCACGATCAACACAGCGCCCGGACCCATTGCGACCATCAGGTGAGTGGCCGTCAGCTCACGCGGCAGTTCGGACTGGTCCAGACCGACATTGGCGCGGAACAGGGTCAGGTCCCCGTCGATCACCCCGACCATGGCATGGGGCGTGTCGAACATGACGCGGGCGAGCGAAGTCAGCCGCTCGAAGGGGCTGTCCAGATTCAGAGACTCCGTCGTCGCTTTGCGCGACTCTTGCGGACGTTTCGCTCCCATCCAGCCAGACTAGGGCGCGAACAACGAAATTTCGGTTAGCAGGCGGTGGTCAGGTGGCGAGCGCAGGCGTCGACATCAGCCGCCCCGCTCCTGGTCCCACTCCGGCGCCTCGAAATCCAGCGCGTCCTCCGGCTCATTCAGCGCCAGCTCGGACACCGTCTGCCCCCGCACGGAAACCCCCGCCGCGTGCACGCTCTCGGGGTCGCCCGAGATCAGCGGATGCCAGTCGGCCAGACCGCGCCCCTCGTGGATCCGGCGATAACCGCACGACTTCGGCATCCACCCCAGCTGTTCGATATTCCACGGCGTCAGCTTGATACAGTCCGGCACCTGCTCGCGCCGGTTCGCATAGTCCATGCAGGTGCAGCGATCGCTGTCGAACAGCTTGCAGTGCACCCGCGTCGGCACGACCTTGCCCGTGTCCTCGTCCTCGAACCGGACCAGACAACAGAGCCCGCAGCCGTCGCACAGGCTCTCCCACTCCTCGCGGGTCATCTGTTCAAGACGTTTGGTTTGCCAGAAGGGCCGATCCATCGGCGGCCTCTTACGCGGATCGCCCGGGGCTGTCTCCGCTCTTCGCCAGCATCAGGTCGCGGGCGTTGCAGGCGCCGCGATCGTTGGGGCCGCCAACGGCATGATCGGAGCAGGGCCCATGACCGGGGCCGGCGCCACGGCGTCGACCCTTTGCCAGATGTTCAGCCGGTTGGCCGGCGGCGCGTCGCCGCGGCTCGGTCTCAGCCGCTCGCGCGAGCATTCCAGCTTCACCCGATTCAGCAGCGGACCCCAGAATTCCGGCCTCTGGTCCGCCGTCCTCGGCGCCGAGCGGCCCGTCAGCCGGTCGCCCAGCCGCGCCACGGGTCCGTCGTCCCGCGTCCGGCGCAGGTTGGCGACCGATCCCATCATGGCCTTGCGCAGGGCATAGTTGCAGCCGCCCAGCCGCTGCATCCGCTCGCTGACCACGAAATATTCGTCGCCCGACAGGCAGCGCAGCTCCTGATCCTGCGCCCGCGCCGCGCTCTCGGCCCCGGCCGCCGACTCGTCGATCCCGGTCCGGCTCCGCGCCCTCGCCGCCATCCGGTCCGGCGCCCCGGCGTCATAGCTGCCCAAGGCCGATTGCAAACACAGGTCGATCCGGTTCGAGGCGGCCATAGCCCCTTCCATGTAGGACACCAGGTCCCGCAACTCCGGCGCGGCGGTGTTGTCGGCGGGCAGGATCAGGTCTCTCAGATCGGAATAGGTCGTCTGATAGTCGCTCCAAACCAGGGTGAAGTCGTCATACCGCGCCTGCGCCGCCTCCTGGGATCCGCCGCGCAGCATGGCGTTGGCCACCCGGCGGCTGTTGACGTCGAACAGGTCGGACTGGCGGCGATAGGCGTCAATATGCGGCGCGATCTGGGTCAGCATGTCCGCCGCCGCTGTCACCTCGCCAGAGGGCCGCGAGACGCTGTCGTAGACCAGCGTGCCCGCCACCGGCGTCAGCGCCAGCACAATCCCGCCCAGCAGCTCGCCCCAGCCGAAGCCCCGCTTCCTGCGCACGACCGGCCCGGCATCCTGCCCCTGATCACTCATCCTCATCCCCCCGGACGTCCGGCGTCAGACTAACACTGTTCCGCATGGTGCCGCTGCAAATCCCTCAGGGGGCGAAGGCCGCTGCCGGTGGCCACAGGAGGCCAGACCCCCTATATGGCCGCCTTCGACCGCGCAGCCTCCCCGCTGCGCCGCGTGTCCAGGGTTTCCATGGCTCCCCGTCCTCCTCTCGTCGCCCTCAAGAACGTCCGTCTCCAGGACGGCCAGCGCCCGCTGTTCGACGGGGTCGACATCGCTGTCGAGCCGCGCACCCGCGCCGCCCTCGTCGGCCGCAACGGGGCCGGCAAGTCGACCCTGATGAAGATGGTCATGGGCCTGATCGAGCCCGACGCCGGCGACCGCTCGGTCCAGGCCGGCACCCGTTTCGCCTATGTCGCCCAGGAACCTGTCATCACCGGCGAAACCCTGGCCGACTATGCCGAGTCCGGCGGCGCCGACCACTGGACGGCCGAGGCCTGGCTGGAGACTTTCGGCCTCGATCCGGCCAAGGCGGCCGTCAACCTGTCGGGCGGCGAAATCCGCCGCGCCGCCCTCGCCAAGGCCTTCGCCGAAGAGCCCGATCTGCTGCTGCTCGACGAGCCGACCAACCACCTCGACATTCTCGCTATCGAGCTGCTGGAAGAGGAGCTGCTTCAGGCCCGCTTCTCGGTCCTCGTCGTCAGCCACGACCGCGCCTTCCTCAACCGCGTCACCCAGTCGTGTCACTGGCTGGAAGGCCGCCGCGTCCGCACCCTCAACAAGGGCTTCGCCGCCTTCGACGAATGGGCGGACAAGGTCATGGAGGAGGAGGCCGAGTCCCTGCGCCGTCTCAACAAGCGCATCGAGGCCGAAACCTACACCTTCTATCGTTCCATCACCGCCCAGCGCACCCGCAACGAGGGCCGCGCCCGCGCCCTCAACGCCATGCGCGAAGACCACGCCGAACGGGTCAAGGACATTCCCCGCGAGCTCAACCTCGGCGTCGATTCCGGCGGCCTGTCAGGCAAGCTGGTGGCCGAGCTCAAGGGCGTCACCAAATCCTTCGGCGACCGCACGGTACTGAAGCCCTTCACCACCCGCGTCATCCGCGGCGACCGGCTGGCCATCGTCGGCCCCAACGGCGCGGGCAAGACCACCCTGGTCAAGATCCTGCTGGGGCAGCTTGCGCCCGACGCCGGCACGGTCCGCCTCGGCGCCAATCTGGAGCCGGTGTATCTCGACCAGTCGCGCGAGGGCCTTCGCAGCGACATGACCTTGTGGGACGCCCTGACCCCCGGCGGCGGCGACAGTGTGCTGGTGCGGGGCGTGTCCAAACACGTCGCGGCCTATGCCAAGGACTTCCTGTTCCAGGAGGGCCAGCTGCGTCAGCCGATCTCGACCCTGTCGGGCGGCGAGCGCAACCGCCTGCTGCTGGCCCGCGCCCTCGCCAAGCCGGCGAACATGCTGGTCCTCGACGAACCGACCAACGACCTCGACATGGACACGCTCGACAAGCTCGAAGAGCTGCTCGAGACCTACGACGGCACCCTCATCCTGGTCAGCCACGACCGTGACTTCGTCGACCGGCTGGCCACCTCGACCATCGCCATGAACGGCCGCGGCGACATCGTCGAAACCCCCGGCGGCTGGACCGATTTCATCCGCCAGAATCCGGGATTCCTGAAGCCGGGTGCCAACCCCCGCCCGCAGGACAAGGAGGCGGCCCAACGCGCCGCCGCCGCCGACGAGGCGCGTCGGGTCGAGAAGGCGGAGCCTTCTGACCGCGCCTCCACCAGGAAGCCCGGCAAGTTGACGTTCAAGGACGCCCACCGCCTGAAAGAGCTGGAGGGCCTGCTCGTCTCCCTGCCGGTCGACATCGCCCGCCACGACGCGACCCTTTCCGACCCGGACCTCTACGCCCGCGACCGCAAGGCCTTCGACCGCGCCACCGCCAACGCCGACCGGGCGCGCGCCCTTCTGGCGGCCGCGGAAGAGGAGTGGCTGGAGCTGGAGTCGAAGCGGGAAGCTCTCGCCGGCTCCTGACTTTCGCGTTTCGACGCCCGAAATCTGCCGGATCGACCCAATTTCCGGTCTTTTTCGCGAGGCTGTGCAGAAGTCACAAGACCTTCACACAGCGAAGAAAATTCGAAAATCGTCACAGGCAGGCGAACGCCCTGCATGATTTATCCCCAAGGCCGTCCACAGACGCTCGTTCCGGACCGCTTGCCACACCTGCGGATCGGAGCGAGCTTGATCAGGCCGAGGGACACGGCGGCGCGGAAAACCGGGGAGACCCGGGGATCAAAGCGGACCGGCCCGGCTCTCTGATCGAACGCACCGGGGGGTTTCGACCTTAACGGACGGGAGACAGGATCAAGGCCCAAGGGATCCTTCGAAGGCTTCGGCCGGAGAAGACCGGAGGGAACCGGATCGGGATCGATGGACGGCGCGGGGTTCGACCTCGTGGAACGCCGGAGACCAGGAGCGCGACAGGATACAGCTGACCATCACCGGGGTTCGCCTCGCTGATGCTGAAGCCAGGGTTCTGAACCTCAATGGCCAAGTCCAACCCGGACTTGGCGAGGGGACGAGGAAAACCGGTTTGCCGGGGATCTTCGTCCCCTCGCTCAATTCCGGGCCACGGATTCCGCAAGGGCCAGCAGGGCGATATCGCGCTGGATCTCGCGCAGGGTTCCCAGACCATAGCCGTCAGCATCACCGGCGCCGTTTCGCTGCGCGGCGATCAATCCCTCCAGCGCCTCGGCGATTTCCGAAAGTGGACGGCGCGGAGCCGGTCGGCGCGCCGCCACGGCGACGAGAACGCCCATCGCACGGCCCCGCGCCTCGAGGACATCCATCCCGACATTCCGGCCGCCGCCGGCTGACCAGTGGCTGGACGCCAGCCGGCCGTTGGCGTCGGCCAGCTGCCGCGCGAAGACCAGCACCAGCGCGGGATAGGACGAGCGGAGCCCCGGCCCCAGCGCCTCGGGCTTGAGGGCGCGCGCGGTATCCACGACCGCGCTTTCGAGCGCGGGCGACAGCGCCTCGCCCCTCAGAGCGGCGACTGCCCTCACGATCGACCTCAGCCGCCCCTTCTCGAACATCCGGTCGATCCAGCCCATTGCGCCCCACTCTTCCGTTCACGCCCCCGGCGCCGACCCAGCTTCAGGGTATCTCTCACCGATGGTCAATGCGGACGGGGCGCCGCTGCCCTTCCCTTCGCCGCACCTGAGCCGTACATCACGGTCATGACCTTGCGTGGGAATCGCCGTTTCTCGCCTGACCGCCGCGCCTTGCTGGCCGGCGCCGGCGCACTGGCGGCCACGGCGGCCGTGGCGGGCTGCCAACGGTCCGAAGCCCCTGTCGACGAGGAAGGCCGCGTACGCCTGCGCTTCGCCACCGACTGGCGCGCCCAGGCCGAGCACGGCGGCTTCTACCAGGCCCTCGCCTCTGGCGCCTACGCCAAGCGCGGCTTGAACGTCGAGATCATCCAGGGCGGTCCCGGCGTCAACGTGCCCCAGTTGCTGGCCTCCGGCGCGGTCGAGCTGGGCATGGGTTCCAACAGCTTCATCCCGATGAATCTGGTCGCCGAGGGCGCCCCGGTGAAGGCCGTCGCCGCCTTCTTCCAGAAGGATCCGCAGGTCCTCATCGCCCACCCCGACCCGGCGCTGGAAAGCATCGCCGACCTCGCCGGCCGGCCCTTCCTGCTCGCCACCGCCTCGCGCGACGCCTTCTGGGTCTGGCTCAAGGCCAAGTACAACTTCACCGACGATCAGGTCCGGACCTACAATTTCAACCCCGCGCCCTTCCTCGCCGACGAGCGGGCGGTGCAGCAGGGCTATCTGACCAGCGAGCCCTGGAGCATCGAACAGGCGGCGGGCTTCGCGCCCCGGGTCTTCCTGCTGGCCGACGAGGGCTATCCCTCCTACGCCGCCATGGTTCTGGCCCCCAACGCCTTCGCCCGCGACAACGCCGCCGCCCTGCGCAGCTTCATCGCCGCCTCGGCCGAGGGCTGGCGCGACTATATCCAGGGAGACGGCAAGGCGGCGGACGCCCTGATCCGCAAGGCCAATCCCGAGATGACCCAGGCCATCCTCGACCAGGCCCGCGCCAAGCTGAAGGCCAACGGCATCGTCGACGGCGGCGATGCCGCCCTCTACGGCCTCGGCGCCATGACCGCCGACCGCTGGCAGGCGTTCTTCGACGTCACTTCCGGGGCCGGGGTCTATCCGCCCAATCTGGACTGGCGCCAGGCCTTCACCACCCAGTATCTGCCCGGCCGTGGCTGAGGCGGAGGCGGGCGCCGCGGCGTCCCTTGGCGGCGTCGTCGTCCGCTATCCCGGCCGCGCGCCGCTCGGCCCCATCGACCTGACCATAGCTCCCGGCGAGATCGTCGCCGTCGTCGGTGCCTCGGGCGCCGGAAAGTCCACTGTCCTGCGCCTGATGGCCGGCCTTGAATCGCCATCCGAAGGCGCGGTCGTCACAGCCTCCGGCCGCATCGGCTTCGTCTTCCAGTCCGCGACCCTGATGCCCTGGGCCGACGCCCTCGCCAATGTCGCCCTGCCGCTGGAATTGGCCGGGATGGCCCGATCCGAAGCCCGGGTCCGCGCCGCCGAAGCCCTGACCGCCGTCGGCCTCGGCGACCGGCTCGAAGCCCGCCCGCGCCAGCTGTCCGGCGGCATGGCCATGCGCGTCGCCCTCGCCCGCGCCCTGGCCACAGAGCCGGACCTCCTCTTGCTCGACGAGCCCTTCGCCGCCCTCGACAGCGTCACCCGTCGCCGCCTGATCGAGGATCTGCACCGCCTCTGGGCCGCCCGCGCCCCGCGCCCGGCCATCGTCTTCGTCACCCATGACGTCGAGGAGGCCGTCTACCTCGCCGACCGGGCGCTGGTGTTCGATGCCACGACTGGCCGGGTCGCGGCCGGGCTTCGGTCTCCCGGCGCCCTGCCAAGACCCGCGGGGTGGCGCGTCGACGCCGGCTATCGGGCTGCGGTCGAGACGCTGGCCGCCGCCCTCGCCAAAGCCATGCCGCCTCTCCTGACGGAGGCCGGCGCATGACCCGCCTCCTGCCGCCTCTCCTGCTCTCCGCGGTCCTCCTCATCGGCTGGGAGTTTGCCTGCCGTCTGCTCCACGTCCCGCCATGGTTCCTGCCGCCGCCCAGCGCCGTGGCCACGGCCCTGATCGAGCGCGCGCCGCTTCTCGCCGCCTCCGCCGGAGCCACCTTCTGGATGGCGCTGCAGGCCCTGGCCCTCGCCACCCTGCTCGGCGGCGGCCTGGCCCTCGCCGTCTCGCTCAGTCGCCCGGCGGAGCAGGCGGTCCGACCCCTCGCGGTCGCGCTTCAGGTCACGCCGGTGGTGGCCATCGCCCCGCTGGTGATGATCTGGGCCGGCCTGGACCACGCCGATCGGGCCGTCGTGGCGCTGGCGGCAACCGTCGCCTTCTTCCCCCTTTTCTCGGGCGTCCTCACCGGGCTGAAGTCCGCCGATCCCGATCTGGAGCGGTTGTTCGACCTCTACAGCGCCTCTCCCGTCCAGCGCCTCGTCCGTCTGCGCCTGCCCGCCGCCCTGCCTTTCGTGCTGGAGGGTTTGCGGGTCGCCGCCGGGCTGGCCGTGATCGGCGCCGTCGTGGCCGAGTTCGTCTCCGGCTCGGGCTCGACCCAGGGACTGGCTTGGCGGCTGCTCGAAGCCGGCAACCGGCTGCGCACCGCCGACATGCTGGCCGCGCTCGCCTGTCTGATGGTCATGGGTCTGTTGCTCAACGCCGTCGTCGGCCTGCTGGAACGGGCCGCGCGACGCAGACTCTCCTGACCGGACCCCGGCGCTCAACTCCCCGGCGTTAGCAACGGGTTAAGCGACGCATGACTAGCGTGAGACTCCATTACCGCGTCCGGAGACGCCCAGTTGCGCCGCGCCCCGATCCTGACGACCGCCCTGCTCGCCGCCGCGGGTACGGTGCTGTTCGCCGGCAGCGCCTCCGCCCAGAATGCCTCCCCCCCATCCGGCGAGGCCCGCGGACTGCGCTATCTGTCCTGGCCCGGCCGCGGTGAGGCCGGCCCGGCGGCCCCCGCCGCCGCTCCTGCCGCTGCCGGAAGACGCGACCTGAGACGCCCCAACACTCCCATTCCCCACGGGGGTTTCAACTCGGCCGCGCCCGTCCCCACCCGACCTGGCCTGACGCCTGCTCCCGGCGCCCGGCGCACCCTCACGCCGGCCAACGCCTGGATGAACCCTGTCGCGCCGCCGCCGGAAGCCGTGATGGCCGCACCTGCGCCGGCCGCGGCCCCGCCCGTGGCGCCCCGGCCTGCGCCAGCCCCGCCTCCCGCGCCCCAGCCCCGCGCGACTCCCGACTATCTGCCCGATCCCGGCGGCCGTGGTCAGGCCCTGCCGGCCGAACTGATCTATGCGCCGCCGCCCTCCCAGGCGCCGCCCGCCCAAAGCGAGCCGTTCGATCCGATGGCGCCGCGTCGCGATGCGCCGATCTTCCGCATGCAGCAGGACGCGCCCGCCCCGGCTCCGGTCGCCGCGCCCCCGGTCATCGACCCCGCCGGCGTAACTCCCCGCCCGGCTGCGCCCCAACCGCGTCGGGTCGCTGAGGTCAGCAACAGCGGCGAACGCCCGCCGACCCAGGGCGGCCGCTATTATTCGGTCCATCGTCAGAACGGTCGGCAGCCGGACGCCCTGGAAATGCCCGCGCCGAACTATGTGGACGCCCTGGTCGTGACCATGCCCGAGACCATCGCCTCGCAGGATCTGGCTGCACCCGAACAGGGTCCGACCCTGATCCGCGACGCCCAGGGCCGTATACGCCACGCGCCCGCCGCCTCCGACGGGGACCATCAGTGACAGTTGCGTCGACGCCCTCCCGCCTGCCCGAGCTGATCGCCATGGCCGAAGAGGGGTCGAGCGAGAAGCGCCGCGCCCTGCTGCGTGAACTGACCGAGCATTTCTTTGGAACCTCGGCCCGCAGCGCCACCGAAGACACCCTCTACGGATCCGTCCTGACCAGCCTCGCGGCTGACATGGAGACCGCGGTACGCGCCGAACTGTCCGCCCGGTTCGCGAATGCGCCCGATGCGCCCCATGCCCTGATCCGCAGACTGGCCAATGACGAGGCCGCCGTCGCCGAAGCCGTGCTCACGACCTCGCCGGTCCTGACCGACGAAGACCTGCTGGGCGTGGTCCGCAGCCATGGCCAGGCGCATATGCGCGCCGTCTCGGCCCGCCCGTCGGTGTCCGAGGCCGTGTCCGAGGTCATCGTCGAACGCGGCGACGACGAGACTCTCGGCGCCCTGCTGCGCAACGACGGCGCCCAGCTGTCGCGCAAGTCGTCCGAGGCAGCCGTCGAGCGGGCGCGGGTCAATCCGGCGCTGCACGAGGCCACGGTATCCCGCGCCGGCTTGCCGGCTGATCTGCTCAACGAGATGTATTTCGTCGTCGAGGCGCGGCTGCGGACGCGCATCCTCGAACAGAACGCCCGGATGGATCCGGCTCTGCTGGAAAGCGCCCTGGCCGCCGGCCGGGCCCGCATCGCCACGGACGACGGCGCCCTGCCCGCCGACTACGCTGAGTGCTCGGCCTATGTCGAAGAGCTCAAGGCCGCCGGTCAGCTGACGCCGCAGATGCTGGCGCGGTTCCTGCGCTCAGGGGGTACGACCTCGTTCCTGATCGCCCTGGCCCAGTTGTCCGACATCGACTTCCACACCGCCCGCCAGATCATCGAGCGGCGCGAACTCGACGCCCTGGCCGTAGTCTGCAAGGCCGCCGATCTCGATCGGGCCCTGTTCCTCACCTATGCGGTGGTGCTGCTGAACGACGACGGAGACGCCATGGCCAAGGCTCACTCCTACGCCCGGATGTACGCCGAACTGAGCCGCGACGCCGCCCTCCGGACCCTGCGCTTCTGGCGCATGCGTCGCGGAGCCGCGGCCGCGTAGCGAGTGATGAGTGGCTAGTGGCTAGTGGCTAGTGGTCAGTGATTGCCGCTCCACGGCTGGCGGAAGGGCGGCGCCGTCAGCACCGTCTCGCAGGCGTCGGCCAGCCACTAGCCACTAGCCACTCAACCAACCCCCGACCAGAAAAACGCCCGCCCCCATCGCCGAGGACGGGCGCTTCTCGAACAACGTCCGGATTACTTCTTGGCGCGGCCCGCGGCGGCGCGGGCGGGTTTGCGGCCGCCCTGGCCCAGGCCCATCTGCTTGGCGAGGTCCGAACGCGCCTTGGCGTAGTTCGGGGCGACCATCGGATAGTCTTTCGCCAGACCCCATTTCGCCCGGTATTCCTCGGGGCTCATGTTGTATTTGGTGCGCAGGTGACGCTTCAGCGATTTGAACTTGCGGCCGTCTTCCAGGCAGATCAGGAAATCGGGCGTGATCGACTTGCGTACCGGTACAGCCGGGTCCTTGACCTCAGGCTCAGGCTCGACAGCGCCAGTCGAGACCTGGGTCAGGGCGGCGTGGATGCTGGAGATCAGGCCCGGCACTTCCGACGCCTGCACATTGTTGTTGCCGACATAGGCCGACACGATGTCCGCAGTCATCTCGAGGAGTTGAGCGTTGTCTTCCATGGGCCGGCCTCACCTTGATTGCTTGTTTCTCGACTGAATCAGCCGTTGGCGAGTTCAATAGATTTGTTCCCTTGTGAAAGCAACATCGGGTTCCATGCTCGGAAATAGCTCTCCGAAGTGTTTGAAAGTTCACTATAGATAGCGGCGTCCGGCGTGCTTCGGGTGCTCAGCGTCCGAAGTTGTCCGCCAGCGCGAGCATGGCCGCGCGCTCGGGCGCCGAGTAGTTGTCCAGCCCCTCTTCTTCGCCATCGCGGATGGCCCTCAGAAGCGCCGGCGTCAGGGCTGAAGACAGCGACCAGTTCCAGTAACGCAAAACCGTCTGCGCCCGGTCGACCGCCAGCATGTCATAGGTGATCCGCACCCGGTCCCAGGCCGGATGGACCGAGCCGTCCGCCGCCGTCTCGGGTCGACGCATCGATCGCCACAGATTGGCCAGATCGCTCTTGCCCAGCCCCGTCGCCTTGCAGAGGATCGCCAGCGGTTCGCCGCCCGGATCGCCCATGATCTTGGCGCCCGTGACCGGCTTGACCCCCGACAGATAGGCGATCTCTGTCGCCACCTCGCGGTTCAGCCCACGCTCGGCGGCCGCGGCTACGGCCTGTTCCAGTCCGCCATAGGGGCTCTTGGCGATCGCCGCCCGGTTCCGCTGCCGCCGCTCGATAAACTGCAGCGCCTTGCGCGACACAGGATCCTGCCAGTTCTCCGCCGCCGCCATGGCGAAGACATCCTCGGACACCTCCTGCATGACCTCCCGCGACACGGCGAACCGCTGCAGAATGGTGCGGCGATCCTCTGGACCACACCACCAGAACATCACATAAGCGCCCGACGGACGCAGTTCGGGACGCTTCAGCGTCGGGCCGCACAACTGCGGCTCCTGCCGGCTCAGGCTGACGACGCCCTCGATCGCCGTCTGGCTCAGGCGGGCCGTGCCGTTGCGAAGCACTGCTTCGATCACATGGCTCTCGCCGAAACTCAGCAGGGTCTCGGTGACCACCTCGGACAACGCCCGCCGACTGGCCATCAGGAAGCGGTGCGCGGGGCTGGCGTCGCGCGCGCAGGCCACCAGGTCCGCATCCGACAGCGAGGCGCACTGTTCGATCAGCAGGCCGGCGATCTCCGGATCGTCACGCAGCAGCATCCGCGCCAGGGCGTTGGGCAGTTCGGCCAGGGGGGCCAGCCGGGAGGCCACCCGCCGGCGGTCCTCGGGCGAGGCCAGCCGCAGCATCTCGACCAGCAGGTCGCCGGTGACGGCGCGCTCGAAGGCATTGATCCGGCTGGCGGGCAGGGACACCACATCGGCCAGGCGTTTCAGCAACGCATGACGCGCGCGGAATCCACCTTCCGGGGCGGCCTCCTCAGGGCTGGTCGCGGTCTCGGACATGTCCCGCGAATCGTAGGGCCACGCCGGTTAACCGGCTGTGACGGTCAGTCGAAGGCCGTCCAGGCAGCGCGACTGTCGCCGGTCAGGGCGAAGTCCGCCTCGACCGTCCCGGCGTCGCGGAAGGACAGTGTCAAACGGACCCGCCCGTCGACAGCCTTCGCCGGATCGAAATTTATCAGCATGAAGTGCAGGCTGGTTCCCGGCCGTACGTCCAGCGCGCCGTTACCGGGAACCGTCCAGTTCGGGTCGTCGATCATGCTTCCGCCCGTTTCCGTGCGCACCACGCGGTGGAACTCGATCGTGTCGGCGCAGGCGCAGGAGGCATCGACCAGCTCGTCCGCCACCGGGGAGCCGTTGCGGATGCGCACATAACCGGCCGAGTCCTCACCGGCGACGCCCGAGGTCGCCACGATCCGCCGGGTCAGGTCCAACGGCCCCGCCGAGGCCGAGGCCTCCCGCGCAACGGAGGCCAGCACCGGCATGACGGGGACCGCCGAGGCGTCTTCGCGATAGTCAAACCCGCCCTTTTCGACCCACTCACCGTTTTCCTGCTGGGAGCTGCGCGCGCGATGAACACCGTCGGCGCCCATCACCAGGGTGGAGCGGATGGGCGGAAAGCCGTCGAGGCCGTGCACCGTCTCCTCGGCCTCGAACGCGCCGGGGCCCGTCGGCCGCATGACGCCGGTGGTATGGAAGCCGCCCGAGGTGAAATAGTGGAAGATGTAGCCCCCGCTCGCCCGGTCCCGGAAGATCAGGGTCTCCCCCGCATAAGCCCCCCCGCCCACGGAATGGACCACGCGCACCGCATGGCCGCCGACAGCCCAGTCCCAGCGCTGGATATCCTCGACAGCCTCGGGTCCGGTGCCTACGCCCCGCCAGGTCTTTCCGACCAGATGCTCGAACGGGGCATAGGCCGCCCGGCCGACGCCCGGCGCCGGCAATTCCGCGACCTGGGCGACAGCGGACAGGCCGGGCGCCGCAAAGGCCAGTGACAGGGCGACGGCGGCGATCAGTCGAATTTTCATGGCGCGGATCTTCCCCTCAAACGGTCTCGGGCCGGCGCGCGGCGCGGGCCAGAAGCATGTCGAAATGGTCGCGCAGGGCGGAGACCCCGCGGTCGAAATAGCCGACGTCGCGATGGGTCCGGGCCTGCATCACCCCGCCCTCCATGGTCGTCAGCACGAACTCGGCCAGCGCCTGCTTGTCGACGCCCGTCGGCAAACGGTCGCCGGCGGCATCAAGGCATTTCATGATCGCCCCGACCCAGCCGGTGAAGTTGACTGCCAGCAGGTCGCGCACCACCGGGTCCGCCTCATGCAGCTCCAGCGCCAGACTGCCGATCGGGCAGCCATAGGTGCAGTCGGTCTCGAGGATCAGCCAGCGGTACCGCGCCAGCAGGGCGAAGATGCGCTCGACGGGATCGTCCACCCCCTCCCAGGCCGGATCGACCAGGTTCTCGTACAGCCCGTCGCGATAGGCCTCGAGCACGGCGATCAGCACGTCCTGCTTGCCCGGAAACACATGGTACAGGCTGCCGGCGTTCAGCTGGGTCCGGCTCAGGATGTCGGCGATCGAGGTCGAATTGTAGCCCTTGGCCCAGAACAGCTCCATCGCCGCCATCACGATCCGGGTGCGGACATCGGGCGCGCCGCTCACGCCGCTGCCCAGGCCTGTCTGATCCAGCCCTCGACCTCTGCGTCGATCTCGTCGGCCGAGGCGATGCGGACCCGGTGGGTGACCATGGCGTTCCACGACCCCGCCGCCTCCAGCCGTCCCGACGGCTGGACCCCTTTCAGGCTGAGCCCAAGATCCAGCCGGTCCTTGGTCGACGGTTGCGCCAGGCCGAACTGCTTGTTCCGGCGGAAGCTGACATAGCCCTTCTTCGGCGCGAACTGGGCGCCCTCCAGCCCCGACACGATGCCCGCGATCCGGTCATAGGCCGGGCGCATCGCCGCCTTCGGCCCGGCGAACATGGCCTCCATCAGGGCGGCGTCGTCGCTGGACCCGGCGTCCGAAGCGAAGGTCTTGTGCGCCACCAGATTGGCGTAGCCGTGCCCCAGCCCGTGCTCGGCCTTCAGCCAGGACACCAGCCCACCGTGCTTCACCTGTCCGCTGGTCCTGGCCAGCGCCAGCCATTCGTCCAGCGACTGGCCGGTCTTCGCCTTCAGATTGGCGATCATGGCAGCCGTTTCGGCCTGAGGGTCAGCCATGCTTCATCTCCCGTTCCCGAGCCCTATTGAATGCTCGTTCAAGAACCGGAGTCAACGAAAACTTGAACGGTCGTTCAAACGGCCGTCACAGCCCCTCGAACAACGCCGTCGACAGATAACGTTCCGCGAAGCTGGGGATGATCACCACGATCGTCTTGCCTGCGTTCTCGTCCAGCGCAGCCTGACGGAAGGCGGCGACCAGGGCGGCGCCCGATGAAATGCCGACGGGAATCCCCTCCGTCCGCGCCGCCTTGCGGGCCATGTCGAAGGCGTCCTCATTGGACACCTGTTCAACCCCGTCGATGACAGAGCGATCGACGATCGAGGGGATGAAGCCCGCCCCGATGCCTTGAATCTTGTGCGGCCCGGGCTCCCCACCCGACAGCACCGGCGAGGCCGTCGGCTCGACCGCGATCATGCGCAGCGAGGGCTTGCGCGCCTTCAGCACCTGGCCGACGCCGGTGATGGTGCCGCCGGT
>NZ_DDRM01000020.1:0-4339 GCF_002343105.1 Brevundimonas sp. UBA2416 | reverse complement strand
CCTGGCCGACGCCGGTGATGGTGCCGCCGGTTCCGACGCCCGAGATGATGATGTCCACGGCGCCCGCGGTGTCGTTCCATATCTCCTCGGCCGTCGAGACGCGGTGAATGGCCGGATTGGCCGGGTTGTCGAACTGGGCCGGGATGACCGCACCGGGCGTCCGGTCCCTCAGCTCCATGGCCATGGCGATGGCCCCCTTCATCCCCTTCTCCGCGGGCGTCAGCACCAGTTCGGCGCCCAGCAGGGCCAGCATCTTGCGCCGCTCCATCGACATGCTCTCCGGCATGACGAGGATCAGCCGATAGCCCTTGGCCGCCGCCACAAAGGCCAGGGCGATGCCGGTGTTGCCGCTCGTCGGCTCGATCAGGACGGTGTCAGGCTTGATATGCCCCGCCTGCTCCAGCGCCTCGATCATCGCCACCCCGATCCGGTCCTTGACCGAGGCCATGGGGTTGAAGAACTCCAGCTTGGCCAGCACGGTCGCCTTCGGGTTCATCTCGGCCGACAACCGCGGCAGCCCGACCAGCGGGGTGTCGCCGATCGTGTCGAGGATCGAGGCGAACACCTTGCCGCGACCGGCTTTCTGGTGGCGCGAGGCGTCGTATTCGGACATCGGAGTCTCCGTGCGGGCGTTCAGCGAGAGATAGGGTTTTTAGCGCGGTCGCAAGTCTGTCGACGCGATTTTCCACGCCATCAGCATCCTCCACCGCGCGCGGCGGACCAACCGACTTCAGGGCGTGGCGCCGTTGGCGCCGCCGACTGTCGGTTGTATCAGCTTGGTCAACCCCGTTCTATGCGAGGGGCTGTGGGGGGTTCCAATGCGCATCGTTTCCGCGAGCGGACTGATCGGCCTGTGTTTCGGCCTCGTCCTGATGCTGATGCCCGGTTCAGTCTGGGCCGGAGATGAGGTGCTCCGCGGGCCCGTGCCGGCCTGGGTCATAGCGACCACGGAAGGCGCGCCGGACGTCGCCAGCGGCGCCGACGAGGGCATCCGCATCCTCCTGTTCGACAACCAGGTCCGGAGCGACCGCGACGGGGAGGCTTCCTATATGCGCTTTCGCAGCATGGCGCTTTCCCCCCAGGCGCTGCCGCTCCTCGGGAATGTCGGAGTAGCCTGGAGCCCGGCAAGCCAGGAGGTGACAGTCCATCACGTCAGCATCATCCGTGACGGGCAGACCATCGATGTGCTCGCCGACCAGACATTCGAGACCCTGCGTCGCGAGCAGAACCTCGAACAGGCCATGCTGGACGGCCTGATGACTGCGGTGCTGCAACCGTCCGGCCTGCGTATCGGGGACATACTCGACGTGGCCTACACGGTGGTGTCACGTGACCCCGTGATCGGCGGTCATTTCGAGCAGTCGCTTGACCTCAACCTGCCGGCGGTCGTCGATCAGGTCCGTTATCGCGCCTCATGGCCGACGGCCCTTCCCGTTCGGCTTCGAGCCGCCAATGACTGGGTTCCCTTGCCTGTTCGTCGCGAGGGCGACCGGTCCGTGGTCGAGCTCCGGCTGAATTCGCTTCAGCCGATCCTCGTGCCGGACGATATTCCGACCCGGCTTCGCGCCGTGCGCCAGCTCGAACTCACCGACTACCGCGACTGGTCTGATATCGCGGTGGCACTGAAGCCGCTCTACGACCGGGGGCGCCGGCTCGAACCGGACTCACCGCTGCAAGCCGAAATCGAACGCATCCGCCTTCTGTCCGACGACCCGGCGATCCGTGCTGCGGCCGCCCTGCGACTGGTCCAGGACCAGGTCCGCTATGTCGCCCTGATGATGGGAGAAGGCGCCCTCACACCAGCCACGGCGGACGAAACCTGGGCCAGACGTTTCGGCGACTGCAAGGCCAAGACAGTGCTGCTGCTCGCGATCCTCGACGCCCTGGACATCGAGGCCCAGCCCGCGGCGGTCAGCATCCTCAATGGCGACGGACTGAACGAACGTCTGCCGATGATGTCCGCCTTCGACCATGTGCTCGTTCGCGCCGTGGTCGACGGCCAGGTGTTCTGGCTGGACGGAACCCGCACCGGCGACCGGCGCCTCGCGGACATGGCCGTTCCACGGTTCAGCTGGGCTTTGCCGCTCACGGGTGGCGACGCGCGCCTCGAGCCTCTCCCGGTCGCGCCGCGCACGATACCTGACTCTGAAACCGTCATCGCATTTGACGCTTCGGCCGGCCTCTATTCGCCAGCGACGATAAGGG
The DNA here is from genome assembly GCF_002343105.1 of Brevundimonas sp. UBA2416. Lineage (NCBI taxonomy): Bacteria > Pseudomonadati > Pseudomonadota > Alphaproteobacteria > Caulobacterales > Caulobacteraceae > Brevundimonas > Brevundimonas sp. UBA2416. The sequence continues at coordinate 2,134 of NZ_DDRM01000020.1, read as the reverse complement.
CGACCACGACCCTTCGCGGCGACAGCGCTGCGGCGCTCGGCGGCCAGATCGGGCTCATATCGGCTTCGCAGAGAGATCAGGGGCTGCGGTCTCTCTGGTCCACACAGCTGCCCGATCCCACTATAACCGAGGTCGGCTCGACCTATGACGCCGATACCAACGTCCTGACCCTGACGATGTCCGGCACGATGACCCTGAACTGGAGTTCCACGGGCCTTGTGCCGCCCGGCGCCAGCTATGTGCCGGTCACCAGTCAGGAGCGATCCGAAGGTCCGTTCCGAAACGCCCCCTACGCGATCAATCATCCTGCCTTTACACGGTCGGTCGTGACCCTTCGCCTGCCGGAGGGCGGGCGGGGATTCCGGGTGTCGGGTGGGGAGGTCGAGCGGACCGAACTGGGCCACCACCTGCGCCGCGCCGTCAGCCTCGAAGCAGATCTCGTCACAGTCGACATCACGCTCCGCAGCCTGGTCAGCGAAATCCCGGCAGCCGAAGCAGACCAGATCAGGGTTGAGGCAGCAGCGAGACCTTACGATCCCCCGCGCATCTTCCCGCCCACGGGCTACCGTCCCTCGGAGGCTGACAGGAACGCCTGGGCCGCGGATGAACCGACGACGGCCAGCGGATGGCTCGACCGGGCCTTTGCGCTCTCCCGGAGTGGTGACACGGACGAGGCCGTCCAGGCGGCGGCCCGGGCAATCGCGCTCGAACCGGAAAACAGCTCCGCCTGGGCCAACCGCGGGGTCTATCGCTTCTGGCAGGGCGACCTCACCGGGGCTGCGGAGGATCTGGCGAAGGCGGTCGACATCGACCCCTCAGAGCGGATCGCCATGAACGGTCATGCCCTGCTCGCGATGTACGAGCACCGCTTCGACGACGCGGTAATCGAGCTTTCCCGAGCCCTGCGTCAGGCGCCAGGCGATGACTTCGCACTCCGAACCCGCGCCGACGCCTATGTCGGCCTGGAGCAGTATGACCGCGCCTTGCGGGACGTCGACACCCTGATCACGGCCCGGCCCGCCGAAAGTTCGCTGAAGCTGCTGCGCATCCGGGTTCTGGGACAGGCCGGCCGCACGGCCGAAGCCGACGCGGCGATGGACGCCCTCGCCGAGGCCGAGCCGTCCAACCCCGGGGTCCTGCTGAACCAGGCCGCGCTCAAGGTCGAGCGCGGCGACTTCCAGTCGGCGTCCGACATCCTCGACCGTGTGCTCGCGTTCGCCCCGTCGAACCCGGAGTCAGCCCTGCTGCTCAGGGCCGAAGCCTCTATCGGCCTGGGTCGGCTGGACGACGCCGCGAGGGACTTCGCCCGAGTCCGGGACGCTCACCCTGACGACGCCCAGAGGCTGAACTCGTTGTGCTGGACCGCCGCGAGGGCGGGGGTCCTGCTGGATCAGGCGCGTCGCGACTGTGACGCCGCGCTCGCCATCTGGCCGGGCAGCCCGGCGATCTTGGACAGTCGCGGCCGGGTGCTGCTGCAGCAGGGCGATCTGGCTGGTGCCCTTGCAGCCTATGAATCGGCTCTGGCTCTCGAACCCCAACAGTCGGCGTCGCTTTACGGACGAGGTCTGACTCGGATTGCTCTCGGCGACATCGAGGCGGGAGAGGCCGACAAGGCCGCCGCGATCGCGATCGACCCCGAGGCCGCCACCGATTTCGAGTCCTATCCGCCTCGTTGAGGTGGCCGCAACGCCCTGAATTTAACCCGGCGTTAAGCATGATGGCCCTTTCTTGCAGGTCCGCGGTGGCCGGCCCTTCGGGACCTCCCGACCCGACGCGGCCAGTTCCGGGGTCCTCCAGTTGCACGCTCTCGCCGCCGCCGTTGAAGCGATCGATCCGCTGGTCGTGACCGGCAAGGTCGCGGGCGTGAACGGCCTGCTGATCGAGTCCCGGGGCGGACTGTCGCGCCTGTCGGTCGGGGCCCGGGCCGAGATAGAGCGCCGCCACCTGTCGCCCCTGCCCGCCGAGGTCGTCGGCTTCCGCGACGCCAAGGCCCTGCTGATGCCGTTCGGCCCGGTCGAAGGCGTGGCCCCCGGGGCCGACATCCGCATCGTCTCCGCCGCCGCCAGCGTCCGCCCGACCACCGCCTGGCTCGGGCGCATCATCGACGCCTTCGGCCAGCCCATCGACGGCAAGG
>NZ_DDRM01000028.1:29098-29264 GCF_002343105.1 Brevundimonas sp. UBA2416 | reverse complement strand
CGTGGTGTATTTCGACTGGGATCGCTCCGATCTCACGACCGAGGCCTCACAGGTCGTCAGCCAGGCGGCGAACTACGCCCGGTCGGGCCGTCCGACGCGGATCCTGATCGTCGGTCACGCCGACACCTCGGGTTCCGCGGCCTACAACGTCGGCCTGTCGAACCGC
>NZ_DDRM01000028.1:0-28850 GCF_002343105.1 Brevundimonas sp. UBA2416 | reverse complement strand
CGCCCTGGCCCGCGCCACCGCCGACGGCGTGCGTGAGCCGCTCAACCGTCGCGCCACCATCGGCATCAACTTCCGCTAACCCCGGAATGCCGTGGGCCGGCACTCGGCCTCAAGCAGGCCGAAGGCCGGCAGGTCAGCACTGCAGAGCCGCCGTCTCCCGAAAGAGGGGCCGGCGGCTTTGCCTTGAGCGGGGGACCGACAGTGTTCCTTGGGGTCCAGCCGTTTGCTAGACGTCTGGCGCGGCGGTCGCACCGGGGGAGGAAGTCTTGCGCAGGATCCCGATGCTTGTGACGGGCGGCGGCGGCATGCTCGGCACGGCCTTCGCCGAAGCCGCCGGGATCAGCCCCCGGTTCGTCCCGCATGCCTTGTCGCACGCCGAACTTGATGTGCGCGACGAAGCGGCGGTGATGAAGTGCGCCGATCGCGCGGCCGGCGGGTGGATCGTTCACTGCGCGGCCATGGTGGATGTGAAGGGCTGCGCGGCCGATCCCGCGACGGCCCGAGCCGTGATCGTCGACGGAACCCGGAACGTCGCGGCCCTGGCGAAGGCCTCGGGCGCCCGTCTTTTGTTCCCCCAGTCGTTCCTGATCTATGGCGGCGGCGACGGCCTGATTGATGAGACCACGCCGCCGGATCCGCTGTCGCTGTACGGTGCTCTGAAGCTGGACGCGGAGGCCGTCGTTCTCGAGACGCTCGACGACCCCTTGGTGATCCGCATGGCCGGGTTCTTCGGAGGCGGTCCAATCGACAAGAATTTCGTGGGGCGGATAATACCGGTCATGCATCGGGCGATGACGCGGGGCGACGCGGTCTTTCCGGTCGGAGATCGCGTCTGGCAGCCGACGTGGACGAAAGATCTGGCGGAGAACGCCCTTCATCTGATGCATCTGGACGCTGCCGGCGCCTATCAGATGGCGTCCCATGGCGAGGCGGCCTTTCACGAAGTAGCGGCCGAAATCGTCGCGGCGCTGGGATGGGCAGAGCGACTGCGGGTCGAGCCTGTCGCATCCGCCCTCGTGGCCCGGGAGGAGACGGGTCCCGAAAGGCGACCTGACAGGGCCGTCCTGTCGTGCGAACGTCTGCGTTGTGAGGGTCGCGACCTGCAGCGTGACTGGCGCGCGACCCTCCACGCCTATCTGACCCATCCCCATTTCGACCAGTATCGCCCCGGAGTCTGATGTCCCCTCTGCTGACGCCGCTCGCCTCCCCATTCCTTGGGGCCCGCAACCGCACGGTCATGTCCGCCATGACGCGCGGCTTCGCCGATTCCGATCACTGCGCCACGCCGGAGATCGCCGCATACTATCGGCGCCGCGCCGAGGGCGGCGTGGGGCTGATCCTGACCGAGGGGGTAGTGATCCATCCGACCGCCGACGGCTACATGGACGTCCCCCGGATCGCCACGACGAAACAGGCGGACAGCTGGCGTCCCGTGGTCGACGCGGTCCATGACGCGGGCGCGAAGATCGCCTGCCAGCTCTGGCACTGCGGCCGGATCTCGCATTCCGATTTCACCGACGGACATGCGCCCGTCAGCTCGACCACGCGCGCGGCGGAAGGGATCAACCGCCAGAACGACAAACCTTATGGTGAACCCCGCGCGCTGACGGCCGAAGAGATGCCCGAGGTCTACGGCTATTTCGTCGATGCCGCCCACCGCGCCCTTTCCGTCGGATTCGACGCCGTGGAGCTGCACCTCGGCCACGGCTATCTGGCGGACCAGTTTCTTGACGCGCGAGTCAATGACCGGACCGACCGCTATGGCGGCTCGGTCGAAAATCGGTGCCGGTTCGTCCTGGAACTGCTGGATCGAGTGTTCGCCGAGGTCGAGCCAAACCGTGTCATGGCGCGGATTTCGCCGTCCCGTTGGATGGGCGGCCTGTACGACTGGCCGGACCTTGATGAGATGCTGGATTATCTGATCCCCGAGATGTGGAACCGGGGCCTGCGGATCCTGGATATCAGCTGCGCCAACGCCGACTATTTCGCCACCTCGGGCCGGATCGTCAGGTCCGTTCGACCACGGTGGGACGGGGTTATTCTGGGAGGGGCGTCCCTCAGCCAGGAAGACGCCGAAGCAGAAGTTCGCGACGGCCGGCTGGATATGGTTACGTGGGGCCGATCGTTCCTCGCCAATCCCGACTTGACCCGCCGGATTGAAAGTGGCGCGGTCTGGCTGCCCTTCGAAAACGAGATGCGTAATGTCCTTGCCTGATCGCACCCCTGGAGGCCGGCGCGGTTCCGGGCCGGCCGCCGGTTCGCGGAAGCGGAACGGGTTTTTCGCTCACGGCCTGCTTCTGGCCTTGCTGGGAACCTTGATCGGGTTCTCGACGCCGGTCGCCGCCCAGGATCCGCTGGGCGACATGATGGGCGGAAATCCGCCTTCCCGGGACGCGCAATCTTCCCCTGACGAGGACTGGGACGCCTGGTTCAATGCGCCGGTGGAGCCGGAACCCGTCGGACCCGTGGTGATCGAGTCGGACCGGACCGCACAGCCCACCGATGACCGGCGCGCGCCTGAGGCTGACCGCGTCCGGCCCCGCCAGAGACCCCCGGCCCAGCCGGGAGAATTCGAACGTTTCGTCGCCGCCGTGTTGGGCTATCCGCTTCCCCGCTTCGGCTCGACCCTCGTAGGCGACACCCGCGCCTTCGCGCCATCGACCAATGCAACGGTTCCACCCGACTACCGGATCAACCCCGGCGATACGGTCTCCCTCGGCCTGACGGGTTCCGTCGAGGGTGCACTGCAGCTGACCGTCGACAGCAACGGCCGAATCTTCGTTCCCCGGATCGGCGCGGTCAACGTCGGCGGCGTCCGTTATGGCGATCTCGAAGGCGTTCTGCGAGGCGCCGTGGGACGCGAATTCCGCGAGTTCAACGTGTCGGTCTCGGTCGGCGAACTGCGGGGCCTGCGCGTCTATGTCACCGGCTTCGTTGCAAGCCCCGGCGCCTACACTGTGTCCAGCCTGTCGACGGTCGTGAACGCGGTTCTCGCCGCGGGTGGGCCGAACGCATCCGGCAGCTTCCGCAGTATTTCGCTCCAGCGGAACGGCCGGACGATTGCGACCCTCGACCTCTATGACCTGCTTCTGAACGGCGACAAGAGCAGCGATGTCGTCCTGCAGAATGAGGACGTCATCTTCATCGGTCCGGTGCGCGATCAGGTCGCCATCACCGGCAGCGTCAACAACCGCGGCATCTTCGAAACGGCGCCGGGTGAAAGCCTCGACGACCTTCTGCGATACGCCGGCGGGCCCAGTTCCGTGGCGGATCAGGATCGTTTGCTCGTCGCCAATGTCTCGAACATCAACCAGTCCGGCTGGCAAAGCCTCGCCTGGGCCGAAGCCCTGACGACGGCTCCCGAGGCAGGGGGGATCATCCGGGTACTTCCCGCCGTCGGCCTCACACAGCCGCTTGAGCGGCAGGCGGTTCTGGTGACGATCGAGGGTGAGGTCGAGCGGCCCGGCAACTACTATCTCCGTCCGGGCTCGACCATGGCCGATCTGATCGCCCAAGCCGGAGCCTTCACGCCGCGCGCCTATCTGTACGGCACGCGCGTCCTGCGCGATTCGATCCGGATCCAGCAGGAGGAAGGCTTCGCCCAGGCCATCGCCAGCCTCGAGCTTTCGCTGGCCGCCGCGCCGATCACCAACCGGAGAACCCGCTCCGCAGAGGACGCCCAGGAAGACCAGGGCTTCGCCCTCGCGATCATCGAACAGCTGAAGACCCGGCGTCCGGACGGCCGGATCATCCTGGATGTCGAACCCGGCGGAGAGGGCCTGCCGATGGCCCTGCTTCTCGAGAACAACGACCGCGTCCTGATCCCGCCGCGCCCCGTCACCGTCGGCGTGTTCGGTGCCGTGTTCCAGCCGGGCTCCTTCGCAGAAAGCGCCGGCGACCGGATCGGCCACTATCTCGCCAAGGCCGGAGGACCGACGCGGATCGCCGACCGGTCCGGCCTGTTTGTGGTGCGTGCGAACGGATCGGTTGTCTCGCAACAGCAACGCGGTCGCGGCAATGTTCTCGATGAATACGCCATGCCCGGGGACATCATCTTCGTGCCCGTGCAGACCCGCGGAAACAGCCTGCTGGATCGCGTGATCGAGGTCGCGACGGCCATCTACCAGGTCTCGCTCGGCGCCGTCGGCCTGAAAGTCCTGACCGAATGATACCCGCATCCTGGAAAGCCGAGGCGGTCCGAACCGCCCAAAGCCACACCCGGCGCCGCGTCCTCTACGCCGCCGTGGCCGTGGTGGCCGTGCTGCTCTGCCTCTTCCCCCGCCCCCATGTCGCGCGGGTGAAACTCCTGCCGCAGGGCAGCAACAGCGGCGCGGGCGCCCTGATCTCCGCCCTCGGCGGCGGCGGCGTCCAGAATTTCGCGGCCGTGCTCGGCGCGCAGAAGACCAACTATCTGGTCATTGGCCGCAGCCACGACGTCCAGCAGGATGTGGTGGAGCGACTTGAGCTGGTCGATCTCTGGAACAGCGCCGACAAGGCCGCGGCCGAACGCAAGCTCGGCAAGAAGGTCGATATCCAGCTTCTGACCGGCGGCGTGCTGGAAGTGACCGCACGGGACACTGACCCGGTGTTCGCCCAACGCCTCGTCGAGGGCTTCAGTGCGGCCATCCAGACCCGGCTGGCCGGGCTGGGCCAGGAGCAGGTCCGGACCAAACGCGCGATCGTGACCGCCCGGCTCGAAGAGGCCAATACCGCCCTGGAAGCCGCCGAACGCGACCTGAACGCCTTCCGTGTCCAGAACAACCTGCCCTCGCCCGAAGCCGAACTCGGCGCGGCCGTGAGCACCCGCCTCACGCTCGACGCCCAGATCCGCGGCAAGGAAGTCGAGATCGAAACGGCCCGCCGGTTCCAGACGGACAACAGCATGCGCGTCCGTACGCTGGTCAGCGAGCTCGCGGCGCTACGCCGCCAGCGGGCCGAGGCGGACCAGGCGAGCAACGGCGAGAACGCCCTCGCCCTGTCGTCGCAGACCGCCGAATATGTCCGTCTCTTCCGGGAGCAGCAGTTCGCGGAGACCATCGTCCTCGTCTATCGCCGCTTCTTCGAAGAGGTGAGCGTCGAGGCCCTGTCCGCCGAGACGACCGTCCAGATCATCGAACGGCCGCACGTCGATCCGGACCGGCAGTTCAACATGTCCGGTATCGCCCTGCTGCTGCTGGTCCTGCTGGCCGCCGCCTTCACAGAAATCTATGCGCCGATGACCGGACTGGCGCGCCGTCCCCGCCGGTCGGACCCGCAGGATCCGCGATGACCCGGGCGGCCGCTGCGCCGAAGCGGGGCATCCCCGAGGTTTCGGTGGTCATCCCCTGCTTCAACGAAGAGGAAAACGCGGCCGCCATCGCCGGGGCGGTCGCGGCCGAACTGGCGGCGCTGAACGCCGACTACGAGATCATCTTCATCGACAACGCCTCGACCGACGCGACAGTCGAGCGGATCATGGCCCTGTGCGCTGACGATCCCCGGATCAAGCTGATCGCCAACAATCGCAACTACGGCCAGATGCGGTCGCCGACCCACGGCATCTATCAGACGAGCGGGCGCGGCGTGATCGCCATGTGCGCCGACTTCCAGGATCCCCCGGCCCTGATAGGCCGCTTCGTCACCCGCTGGCGCGAGGGCGCCGCCATCGTCCTCGGTGTCCGGGCCAGCGAGAAGACATCGGTGGGTCTCGGTGTGGCGCGCAAACTCGCCTATGGCTTCCTCGGCCAGTTCGCGGACTATCAGGTCATTCCCGGCGCGACCGGGTTCGGCATCTATGACCGGCGCGTCGTCGACACCCTGGCGCAATGGAACGAACCCGAGCCCTTCTTCCGCGGCATGCTGGTCGAGAGCGGCTTTCCGATCGAGATCATCCCCTACGACCGGCCGCTTCGCGCCGCCGGGCGGTCCAAGAACAATTTCGCCACCCTGTTCAGCTTCGCCCTGTCAGGTCTGGCCAGTTCGTCACGGAACCTCCTGCGCCTGCCCTTCCATGCCGCCGCGGTGATGCTCGGTCTGGCGGGGCTGACGCTGCTCGGCCTCCTGTGGGCCACGTTCACCGGCGAGGTCGTCGGACTCTGGCTGATCGCGCTCCTGATCGAGCTTTGCGCCTTTGCCACCTTCATCTTCCTCGGCCTCATGGGTGAGCAGATCCGGCTCATCGCCGAGCGTGGCCGCAACACGCCGCTGGTGGTCGAAAAGGCGCGGGTCAATTTCCAGGATCGATCCGATCCGTAGCGCGGCCCCATCATGGCGGGACGGGCTTCGGCGCCTTGACCAGTTCTGGGCCTATGTCCGCATCGGCGCGCTGAACGCCGCGTTCGGCTACGGGGTCTACGCTCTGCTCCTGTTCGTCGGGATCAATCTGTTCGCCGCCCAGATCATCGCCCACGGGCTCGGCATGACCTTCAACTATTTCATGTTCCGCCGGCACGTCTTCCGCGACTCCCGCGCCGCCGTGATCCCCTATATCGCCGCCTATGCCGTCAACTACGCCCTGAGTCTGGCCACCCTCGCAGGGCTGAACCGCGTGCTGGAGTCCGACTATCTCGCCGGCTTCCTGTCGATCGTGTTCGTCGCCGTGGTCAATTTTGTTGTGCTGAAATTCCTCGTCTTCCTGCCAAGGTCGACCGGCAGATGAGCCCGAAGACCCCGACGACCGGCCGGCACTGGAGCTTCGGTTTCGAGGTCCTTCTCGCCCTCGTCGTCGTCGGCAGCGTCGTCTGGGCCGGATGGCGGTTGAGCCAGGACGGGCTCCTGCCGCAGCCGTTCTTCTGGGTCGTGTCCGACACCCTGATGGACTGGCACAATCCGGCGTACTGGGCGCACAATTCGGGAGCCTACGAAGTCTGGCGGTCGGTCTATCCGCCGCTGTCGTTCGTCTTCCTCAAAGTCTTCAGCACCAGCGCCTGCTACGTCAGCGACCCGTTCGCGGGCCGCGACTGCGATCGTTGGGGCCAGATGTCGCTGGTCGGATTCTACCTGCTGAACGCAGTCCTCCTGTACCGGCATTTCCGCTCCATCGATCCCCGCACGGCCCTCCTTCGCACCGTGGTGCTGGTCGTCGGCATGCCGATGCTGTTCGGTCTCGAGCGCGGCAATCTGATCATTCCCTGTTTCACCGCCTTCATCCTTGGCCACAGCCGGCTGCTGAAGTCGGCCCGCGCGCGCTGGCTGGCCCAGGCGTTCGCCATCAATTTCAAACCCTATCTGGTCCTGACCCTCATCCCCTTCCTCGTCCGCCGGCGCTGGCGCTGGTTCGAGGGGGCCGGCATCGCGACCCTTGCGGTCTATCTGGTCACGCTCGTCATCATCGGCGGCGGGACCCCTATGGAGATCGCACGGCACACGGGCGAGCTCGCGGCCCTGCAGACGGGCTCGGCCTGGTCAGACCTCTACTATGCGACCTCCTATGCGCCGCTCGTGCGCTTCATGAACTCCGACTTCCCGGTCATGGACTATGTGGGATCACGGCCGGTCGAGGCCCTCACCCTCGCCCTGCCCCTGCTGACGCTGTTCGGACAGATCGGTGTGGTGGTCGCCGTCTGCGCGGCATGGATCAAACGCGCGGCCGTGCCGATGCAATGGATGAACGGTGCCATCTGCGCCATGATCCTGAGCAGTTCCCAGCCCAGCGCCTACGCCCAGATCTTCATGCTCTTCTTCGTCTTCATGGAGCCGTGGAAGGGGCCGACCCGGATCATGATGCTGGTCTGCGCCTATGCGCTCAGCATCGTCGGCGACTATTCCCTGTTCGACATTCCCCAGCTGCCGATGGAGTCCTGGCTGAGCGGGCGCGAGGTCCTGCCGTCCGTCGGCGTGGCTCTCGGCCAGTTCGTCCGGCCCGGACTGGTCCTGCTGATCCAGTTCGGCTTCGCCGGCCTGATCCTTCAGCGGACGCTGCGTCCCGAGAGGCTGGCGATCGAGTCCGAAACAATCGCCTCCAGCCCGATGGGCGTCAGCCCGAGCTCGCCGACCGCAGCCTGATAGTCGGCCCCGTCGCCGGCGTACCGGCTGACCGGCGCCCCGGGATCCCGCTGCCGGACGATACGCGCCGGATCCACTCCCAGCTGGGCGCACACCATGGCGGCCAGATCACCGATCTCGACGACCTCGACGCCGCCGCTGTCGAACGGCTTCGAGGCCCCGGCCCATGCGGACCGCGCCCGGCCGACCAGCACCGCCATCAACTCCTCGACATGGACGTACGACCGCAGGACAGCCCCCCGGGCCCGGATCGAGATGTCGCCGCCGGCCAATGCCGCCCGGATCAGGGACGACAGCGCATAGAGCTCCAGCTTGTTGCCGTACGGCCCGCCGACGTTGAAAACCCGGCATATCGTTAGCGGCGCGCTATTCTCTTCGCACCAGTCGGCGAGCGCGGCCTCCTGCAGGCCCTTCATATGGCCATAGGGCTCGTCCGCCAGCGCCGGAGGCCGACCGTTGGGGCCATACACCGCGCCCGAAGATGCAAAGATCAGTCGCGGCCGGTCGGCGCCCGCGATCAGGCGCAGCGCCACGTTGTGCAACGCCTCGCTCTGCGCCACATAGTCCGTGACCGGAAGATCGGCCGTCCGATCCTTGCCGAGTGCGGCGAAATGGGCCACCACCCAGTCGCCGCCCGCCAGCGGCGCGGCGCCGGCCAGCGCCTCCAGCCCCACCGTCGTCCCGTCCTCGAGCGACATTCGGCCCGGCCTGGACGCGAAGGCTCTCAGCCGACCGTTGTCCGGTGTCAGGCCCGCCCGTGTCGCCATCTCGACCATGGCCGTCCCCAGCCATCCCGTGGCGCCCGTAACCGCCAGCCGGGCCGACGGGCCGAGGGCGCGCCCGAACGCCGTCTGGACGTCTCGGCGATGTGCGGGAAGGCGGTCCAGGGTCAGACCCGCGCCGGCCGGTCGCGCAGGAACTGCCGGATCATGTCGCAGGCATAGGTCAGGTGACCCTCCGTCAGGCCGGGATACAGGCCGATCCAGAAGGTCGACGTCATCACCTTGTCCGACCGCGTCAGGTCCCCGGAAACCCGCCAGTTGCGGGTCTTCATATAGGGCTGGCGGATCAGGTTACCCCCGAACAGCAGGCGCGTGGCCACCTTCTTCTCATTGAGGAACTGGACCAGATCGTCGCGCAGCCCCTCCTCGTCGCTGCGCAGGGTCAAGGGAAAGCCGAACCACGACGGCTCCGACCGCGGCGTCGCCTCGGGCAGGATCAGTTGATCCTCGAGGTCCGCGAGACCGGATTTCAGGAATTCGAAATTAACATTCCGTGCACGGATGAAATCCGGCAACCGGTCGAACTGCGCCAGGCCGACCGCCGCCTGCATGTCCGTGATCTTCAGATTATAGCCGAGGTTGGAGTAGGTGTATTTGTGGTCATAGCCACGCGGCAGGTCGCCCAGCTTCCATTTGAACCGCTTTTTGCAGGTGTTGTCCTCGCCGGGCGCGCAGTAGCAGTCGCGGCCCCAGTCGCGGACCGACTCGATCAGCCGCTTCAGGTCGCCGCGATCCGTCCAGACCGCGCCGCCTTCCCCCATCGTGATGTGGTGTGCGGGATAGAAGCTGACGGTGCCGATGTCCCCGAAGGTGCCGACCAGCTGGCCGTCGTAGCGGGCGCCCAGGGCGTCGCAACTGTCCTCAATCACATACAGGTCATGCTTCTTCGCCACCCGCATGACCTCGCCGAGGTCGAACGGATTGCCGAGGGTGTGGGCCAGGATGATGGCCCGCGTCTTGTCCGTAACGGCGGCCTCGATACCGGCCGGATCGATGTTGTATGTGGGCAGGTCGACATCAACGAACACCGGCACCAGCCCATTCTGGATGGACGGATTGACCGTCGTCGGAAAGCCGGTGGCGCAGGTGATGACCTCGTCGCCGGGCTTCAGCGCCCGGTCCCCCAGCATTGGCGAACACAAGGCCGTCGTCGCGGCGAGGTTGGCCGAGGAGCCGGAATTGACCGTGAGGGCGAACCGGACGCCGACATACTCCGCGAGCCTGGCCTCGAATGCGGTGTTGAACCGGCCGGTCGTCAGCCACAGGTCGAGCGAGGAATCGATCAGGTTCTTCAGCTCGGGAGCGCCGACCACCTTGCCCGACACCGGCACTGCGGAGTCTCCGGCCACAAAGGGCCCGGGCGCATAGGCCAGCTCGGCATACTGGCCGGCCAGCTCCATCATCTGCGCACGGAGCGCCGCCAGTTGATCAGTCTTACTGAGCATTCGAAAACCTTGCCATCAGGCGGAAACATAGTCGGAGAGTTGTTGTTCTGACATGGCCCGCATGTCGTTGCCGGCCCTGTGGGCGCGATACCAGTCCGCCGTCTTCGCCAGCGTGGTAGGCAGGGACCAGCGTGGCCGCCAACCCAGATCCGTCCGCGCCTTCGTGTGATCCAGCGTCAGCAGCGTCGCTTCATGCACTGCATTGAGGTCGCACTGGACCTCAAGGCTGGCATCCTCGCCCCAGGCCGCGGCCAGCCCGGCGGCGATCTCGCCGACCGCGACATTGCCCTCGGCGTCGGGACCGAAATTCCATGCCGGCGGGCTCACGGCCTGCGTCCGGCAGATGTGTTCCACGGCCAGCAGATAACCGCAGCAGGGTTCGAGGACGTGCTGCCACGGCCTGACCGCGTCCGGATTGCGCAGGATGGCGGGACGCCCCTCAGCGAACGCCTGCATCAGATCGGGCACGAGCCGGTCCGGCGACCAGTCGCCGCCGCCCACGACATTGCCGGCCCGGGCCGAGGCCACGGCGGGCACTCCGGCCGCCGAAAAATACGACCACCAATAGGACTGGGTGACCAGTTCGGCGCAGGCCTTGGAGTTGCTGTAGGGATCGCGCCCGCCGAGACGATCCGTCTCGCGGTAGGGCGTCATCTGCTCGAGGTTCTCGTAGCATTTGTCGGTGGTGACGATCAGCGCGGCCTGCACGTCGGGGGCGCGCCGGACCAGATCCAGCACATGGGCCGTGCCCATGACATTGGTGGAATAGGTCTCCAGCGGGTCCTGGTAGGAGCGCCGCACCAGCGGCTGGGCCGCCAGATGAAGGACGATATCCGGTTCGAAATCCCGGAACGCCTGCTCAAGCGCCGGCAGATCGCGAATATCGCCGATGATGGAACGGCAGGCCTCGCCGATCCTCGCCGCTTCGAAAAGGCTGGGCTCGGTCGACGGGGTCAGACTGTAGCCGCACACTTCGGCGCCCAGCGACCGCAGCCACAGGGTCAGCCACCCGCCCTTGAAGCCCGTGTGTCCGGTCAGGAAGACGCGGCGGCCGCGCCAGAAAGCCTCGTCCGGCAGGGAGTCGGTCACCAGGATTTCCAAGGGGCGCCGGCGGCCCACATCTCTTCGAGATGGTCCTTGTCCCGAAGCGTATCCATCGGCTGCCAGAAGCCGTCGTGCCGAAACGCCATCAGCTCGCCTTCCGCCGCGAGCGTCTCAAGCGGCCCCTTCTCGAAGATGGTGTCGTCCCCCTCGATCAGGTCCAGCACCGAGGAGTTCAGAACGAAATACCCGCCGTTGATATAGCCCGCCTCATTGTGCGGCTTTTCGACGAACCGGGTGACGGCGTCGCCCTCCATGTCCAGCGCGCCGAACCGCGCCAGCGGCGTCGTGGCCGTGACCGTCGCCTTCTTTCCATGACGTTCGTGGAAGGCGATCAGATGGCCGATATCAACGTCGGACACGCCGTCGCCATAGGTCATGCAGAAGAACGGATCATCGCGGACATAGCTGGCGATCCGACCGACCCGCCCCCCGGTCAGGGTGTCCTGCCCGGTGTCCACGAGGGTGACCCGCCACGGCTCCACATTGCTCTGGTGGATGGTGACGGCCCCGCTTTCGAGGTCCACGGTCAGGTCGGCGTTCTGGTAGGAGTAGTTGAGGAAATACTCCTTGATCTTGTGACCCAGGTAGCCGCAGCAGATCACGAAGTCATTCACCCCGTAGTGGCTGTAGCTCTTCATGATGTGCCACAGGATCGGCCGGCCGCCGATCTCGACCATCGGTTTGGGTCGAACCGCCGATTCCTCGGCGATCCGGGTTCCCTTGCCGCCGGCCAGGATCACGGCCTTTATGGTGTTCGGCTTCAAGGCGTGTCCTTTCAGGCCGGCAGATACGCGCCGACGCGCGCGAGGGTCTCGTCGGACAGCGGCGGCGTCATCCGGTGCAGCGGATTTGACACCATGCCGCCGCCTTCCACCATCCGGCTGGTAATACGCGGGAAATAGGTCTGCTGGGGGTCCACCGGCACGACGAAGGCCTGAACGCCCGGACCGTTGAAGCGGTCCAGGAATGCCGGATCAGTCTCGAAACCGTCGGCCAGCGTCATGCAGGGCACGTCCCAGACATCGAACAGTCTGGACCAGTCGGGCAGACCCAGGCCCGTGGCGCGATCACAGCCGACGTACCGGCCCTGGAAATAGTTCACCTGCACCGACCGGATCGAGGCGTAGCCGTTGTCGTCGAAGATGAAGATTTTCAGATCGAGATCGTTCACCGCGGCCGTGCCGATCTCCTGCAGGTTCTGGGAAAATCCCCCGTCGCCTTCGACCAGAATGGTGCGGCGACCGGAGGCGATGGCGGCCCCGATCGCGCCGCTCAGCCCGTAGCCCATGGACGCCAACCCCTTGTTGGTGACCATCCGCTGACCGGACTGCATTTCGAAGGCCTGCATCATCACCGTGAACGCCCCCCCGCTGCTGCAGGGGATGACGATGTCGTCCGGCTTGCTCAGCTGGCCCAGCGTCGTCGCCACGTCATAGGGGGACAGGAAACCGGGCCCCGTGGTGTTGGCTTCCAGCAGGGGCACGTCTTGTCGGACCTGACGGCAGTAGGCCAGCCAGTCGCCATGCGCGCCGAGATCGCGCCCAAGCAGGGCCTCAAGCAGGGCGTTGGCGTCCGCACAGATCGGCCAGGCCGTGCGCGGATGGCCCTTCTCCAGTTCCCGGCTATCGATGTCGACGTGGACGACCTCGCCCGTCGGGACGAATTCCTGCCAGTTGAAGCCGCTCTGCTGGTAACCCAGCCGCGTGCCCAGGGCGATCAGCAGGTCGGACTGCTGGACGATCAGATTGGCCGAGCGCTGGCCCCAGGTGTTGGCCCGGCCGACATACATCGGGTGGTCCCTCCCGATGCGGTCCGCCCCGTTCCAGGTCGTCGCGACCGGCACGCCCGCGGCTTCCAGTGCGCCGGCCAGCCGCTGTCCCGTGTGATGGTCGATCCCGCCGCCCAGAAGAAAGAGCGGGCGTCGGCTCCCGCGAACCTTTTCGGCCAGCGCGTCGATGTCCGCGGCCTTGAGCGCCGGCGCGGACGGCAGCGGCTCCGCTCGGCCAGCCAGTGCGGCCGGATCGACCTCGCGGCCCTGGATATCCAGCGGCAGTTCGAGGAACACCGGCCCCCGGCGGCCGTGGCTGCCCGCCTCGGCGCGCTCGACGAAGGCCCGCTGGTCCAGCACCTCTTCGATGGTGGAGGCGTGGGCGGTGATCGACTTCACGATCGACACGCCATCGATCTCCTGAATGCCCCGCTGCCGGACCTCGCCGCGGCTCAGGTCCGGCGTCTTGACCTGCCCGCCCAGTACCAGCAGCTCCCGGCTTTCCAGCCAGGCCCCGGCGACGGCCGTCACGAGGTTGGTCAGCCCCGGACCCGCGGTGACCAAGGCAAGCGCCCTCCGACCGTCCCCGACAGCGTTGAAATATTCGACCGCCACCCCCGCAGCGACCTCATGCACGGTGGCGATGCAGGTCATCTTGCGACTGCAGCTGTCGAGCAGGTGCATGATGTTGCCGCCCCCGACGTAGAAGCAGTGGGTGTAGCCGAGCTCAACCAGCCAATCGACGATTTGATCGCTGTATTTCATGCGGCGTACCGGGCTTTCATCTGGTCGAAGGCGGTCTGGATCAGGGCTTCGGTCTCCGGGCCTCGGCCCAGATCGACCCGCTCCACCCCGCCCGCCGCGAGCGGCAGGACGACGGCGAAGGTGTCGGCCGTGTGCTTCTTGTCGCTACGAAACGCCGCAATCAACCTGTCAGACGACAGGTCCGCGACCAATGGCCCGAGTTCCGGCATCTGCAGCAACAGGCCGTCGATGTGGGCTTCAAACCGCGCCGTCGGCCCATCGCCGACCGCGACCCGCCCGAGCGAGCGGGACATGGCCCCGGCCGCCATCATACCCAGCCCCACCGCGATCCCGTGCGACAGCCGGAAGTCCGAGGCCGACTCGATCGCATGGCCGAAGGTGTGTCCGTAGTTGAGCAGCAGCCGCTCCGCCTGGTCGAACTCGTCGATCTCCAGAAACCACTTCTTCGACGCCAGGCTGAGGCCGATCACCTCGCTGAGGGCCTCGGGCCCGGCCGCGACGACGGGCTCCAGCGCCAGATAGGCCTCAAACGTTTCCGGAGAGCGCGCGAAACAGATCTTGGCCGCCTCGCAAAGACCGGCGATCCGCTGGTCCGCCGACAAGGTCTCGCACAGGCCGGGGTCGATCAGGATCGTCTGTGGCGGGTGGAAGGTGCCGACCAGATTCTTGTAGGGTCCGACATTGATGGACGACTTGCCGCCGATACAGCTGTCGACCATGGCCAGCAGGGTCGTGGGCGCATAGTCCCACTTGACGCCCCGCATATAGACCGAGGCCACGAAGCCGGCGACGTCCTGGACGATGCCGCCGCCCACCGCGATCAGCCGGGTGCGGCGCGACGCGCCCGCCTCTCTCAGGGCTGCGATTACGCGCGGGATTTCGTCCAGGCTCTTGGTTGTCTCGAGCGCAGGCAGGCTGATCACCGGGACGCCGCGCCCCTCGAACCTGTCGGCGAAATACGCATCGCAGAGGATGACGATGTCGCCCCCGCGTTCCACCACCTGTTCCAGCGACCCCGGCTGGATGCGGGCGGTGTAGGTTCCGCTCGCCGCCCGGATCTCAAACGAGGCGGACATTGCTGAATCCCAGATCTGCGGTGACCGACTGGCCGGTGACAACGGTATTCTGATCCGAACACAGGAATCCGACTAGCCGGGCGATCCCGTCGGGCGTCGGAAGGGCGTTGAACAGTGTCGCCTGCGCCACCCGTTCAACCTGTTCGGGCGCGAGCGCCGCATGGGTCATGGGCGTATCCAGAACGCCCGGCAGCACAGCGTTGATAAGGTGGCCGTCCGCGGCCAGATCGACGCTCGCGGACCGCACAAACCCCCCGAGCGCGGCCTTGGTCATCGTGTAGGACAGCTTGGTCTGCCGGGCCCGCTCCTGCCAGATCGAGCTGACCACACAAAGCCGCGCGCCGGCCGGGCTGAGCAGCTGCGCGGCCAGCAACTCATTCAAACTACGGGCGATGTACAGGCAGTTGGCCTCAAACAGTTCGGCGCTCGCGGCTGCGTCGAAATCCAGCACGCTGTCCTGCCTGTTCGCGCCCTGCGCCCAGCAGACGGCGTCGAACGGTCCGTGCGCGGCGAAGTCCGTCGGCGAGGTCGGGGTGGCGGACGGATCGTACTGCACCCAGTGGCGCTCCGCCGTATCAGGACGCTGCGACCGGGAAACGCCCGTCACGGACCAGCCCCGGGCGTCGGCCATGTCGGCGACCGCCTGTCCGACAGCGCCGGACGCGCCGAACAGCAGAAGGCGCCAGCGAGACGTGTTGGGTTCTGCGGATTCCAGGTCGATCTCTCCCTCGGGCAAGGCGGCGCGTGATCTTCGCCGTCAGCCCGCGATCCGCTCCCGATCGTTCGACGCCAGGCGGCGCTCGATCATCGCGATCCGCGCGGCGTCCTCCCGGGCGATCTCGCCATAGTAGTCGCGCTTGTTCTTCAGCCAGGCCAGTTCGAACTGCACCGCGACCTCGATTCCCGCGGCGATATTCGGCCGGGTGACAGCCTCGCCTTCGAAAATGACCTTGCGGGTCTCGAAACGATCGAGTCGGACCGCGCGGATCTCACGGAGCGCAGGCAAACTGCCCGTCGACACCGAACCGCCGACCACCAGTTCAAGATCAAGGTCCCGCGCTACCTGCGCCACCTGCAGAACGGCATCGGTGACGCCCCGCGTGTCAATGTCTCCTCGGGGCAGTCCGCGCGACAGGGTGAAATCGACCCGGCCGAAGACGATCCCGTCGAGGTGCCCCTTGGCGTTCTGCGCCATCAGGTCGAGATTCCGTAGGGTGGTTTCGGTCTCGAGGTTGAACAGGAAGGAGGTCCCGGCCTGATCATCGACGGTGTGTGTCTTGTCCTTCGCCTCGATGAATTTCGACAGCGCATAAGGTGTCTCCACCATGGGAGCGATGACATAGTCGATGCCGTAAAGCCGGCTGGCCAGCAGGTCGCTGACAGCCTCGCAGCCGCCGATCTTGAGGGCGACCTTCAGGTCCGCCTTCCGCGCGATCTCCAGCAGCCTGAGAAACTCGTCGGGCCGGGTGCCCTCGGCTTCAAACTCGGCCTTTACAGCGACCACGCCATGGTCCCCGCGGCCGCGCCGGAGCAACTCCAGCATATCGCGCTCAACGAGATTCAACTCTGGTCCTCACACTGATCGTAACGACGTACCGTCGACTCTCCGCCAGCAGCGCAGGCTTGCACGACGATGTCGGCGGACATTCAATAGTAGGCAGCGCGGGTCAACCCAATACAATCCTCACCCGGCCTGCCAAGTCGTTGCTCGACCTGCCCGGACCACACATCCGCGCGGTCCGGGCAGGCGGGCTTGCCTTAGCTCCAGATGTCATCTCTCGCAGGGGACAGGATTCCCGACCAGTCATCGGCCAACGTCAGACTGTCGTCAGAAGCCCGCAGATGAAGCGGGTTCTCGCGAGCCATGGCCATCAGGAACTCGCGGGAGAGCTCCAGCTCCGAAGTCGACGAAAGCGCACCATCGAAGTCGCCGGTCAGGGTAGGCATGACGGGCGGGGCATCGTCCAATTTTCCGGTCAGGATGAAGCCGTCATCCATGGCCGGCAGAACCTGGGGCATGCCCCCATCCGTCGCCACAATCAGATAGCCATCATTCGCCGGCAGGTCGCCGAACATGGACAGCGTCTGTGCCATGTCGCCATCGCGCAGCACGACGTCCGCCGCCATCGGCCAATCGCGAACCAGGAAGCCTTCATCAACGCCCGGTAGGGTCTGGGGTCCGTCGTTCAACCCCTTGTCGTCCGGAGCACCGGGAAGAACCTCGGGGCCTGTGATCGCCTTGTCCTGGGCCAGGGCTGGCAGCACCTGCGGTGCCGCTGGCGCTGCCGCGGGCAGGGACGTGGTCGAACCGTCGCTGAAGCGCAGGGTCTCGACACCCGTCAGCAGGTCGGACCCGTCGCGACCCGTGACTGTGTCCGTCACGCGGTAGCCGCCAGCCACGGCCGTCACCGTATACTCTGCGCTCAAGCCCTGGAGTTCGACGATGTCGGTGCCGGCACCGCCTTCAATCGTGTCATCCCCCGCATTGCCGCGAATGATGTCGTTGCCCTCGCCTCCCATCAAGAGATCGGCCCCACCACCACCGATCAGCAGGTCGTCACCGCCCCGCCCATCGAACTGGACCGGTGCCAGGATACCAATGGCCGCAATGGTGTTGTTTCCAGCACTGCCGATACCCAGCCGACCGCCGCCTCCCGACTCCACCGATCCATCGAACTGGATATTCTCGATGGAGTTGGTGCTGATCGCCACGCCACCGGCTGAACCGCCGTTGATCGTCAGGTCGATACTGGCCCCGCCACCACGCAGGATGATCGTGTCGGTGCCGGCGCCGCCGAAGACCTGGGTCGACCCACCCGGCTCGCCGACCGCGAACAGGAAGGCGTCGTCGCCGTCATCACCGTGCAGCACATCCGAACCGCCGTCGCCGGAGATCACATCATTGCCAGCACCGCCGTGGACGGTGTCGTTGCCGGTCCCCGCCGCGATCGCGTCATTGCCATCGCCTCCGGAGATCACATCATCGCCACCGAGGCCGTTGATCACATCATCGCCACCGAGGCCGTTGATCACATCCGCGAACGGTGTGCCGTTCAGCGTGTCAGCGCCGGCAGTGCCGTCGATCGGTCCCAGGATCAGAGGCGCTCCGGCTGGATCGAACAACCCGTCAGCAAACTGAAGTCGCTCGACATTGGTCAGGGTATCAGTGCCGTCCGGACCCGTCACGGTGGTCACGCCGGCCAGCAGCGTGATCGTGTAGGCGGACCGGTTGCCCGTAAACAGGGCCGTGTCGGTGCCGTCCCCACCGTTGAGCGTATCATTGCCAGCGGCACCGTTCAGGATGTCATTCCCGTCGCCGCCCAGCAGGGTATCTGCGCCACCGCCGCCGATCAGCAGGTCGTCGCCTCCCCGGCCCTCGAAGGTGACCGAGGCCAGGATACCGATGGCTGCGATGACGTTGTTGCCTGCGCTGCCAATGCCCAGCCGGGCACCGCCGCCGGAATCCACCGATCCGTCGAACTGGATATTCTCGATCGAGTTGGTGCTGATCGCCACGCCGCCGGCCGAGCCGCCGTTCAGGGTCAGGTCGATACTCGCCCCACCGCCGCGCAGGATGATGGTGTCCGTGCCCGCGCCGCCATAGACTTGGGTCGAACCGCCCGGCTCGCCCACGGCGAACAGGAAGGCGTCGTCTCCGTCCTCGCCGAACAGGATGTCCGAGCCGCCGTCGCCGGAAATCACATCATTGCCAGCGCCGCCATAGATCCAGTCATCGCCGAGACCGCCTGCAAGACTGTCGGCGCCGTTCCCACCTTCGATGGTGTCATTGCCCACGCCGCCGCTGATCGTGTCGTTGCCTTCACCGCCGAGCAGGGTATCGGCCCCGCTGCCGCCGATAAGCAGGTCGTCGCCTCCGCGGCCCTCGAATCTCACAGCTGCTGCAATGCCCAGCGCCACAATGGCGTTGTTGGCCGCACTGCCGATGGCCAGACGCGACCCGCCGCCGGAATCCACCGACCCGTCGAACTGGATGTTCTCGATCGAATTGGTGCTGATCGCGACACCGCCGGCAGAACCGCCGTTGATCGTC
Organism: Brevundimonas sp. UBA2416; assembly: GCF_002343105.1. Taxonomy (NCBI): domain Bacteria; kingdom Pseudomonadati; phylum Pseudomonadota; class Alphaproteobacteria; order Caulobacterales; family Caulobacteraceae; genus Brevundimonas; species Brevundimonas sp. UBA2416. The sequence goes on along the minus strand of NZ_DDRM01000028.1, from coordinate 9,876 downwards.
AGGTCGATACTGGCCCCGCCACCACGCAGGATGATCGTGTCGGTGCCAGCACCGCCGAAGACCTGGGTCGATCCGCCGGGCTCGCCGACCGCGAACAGGAAGGCGTCGTCGCCGTCATCACCGTGCAGCACATCCGAACCACCGTCGCCCGAGATCACGTCATTGCCGGTACCGCCGCGAATCACGTCGTCTCCGAGACCGCCCGAGAGGCTGTCGTCACCCTCACCGCCGTTGATTGTGTCATTCCCGGCCAGACCGTTGATGATGTCGTTCCCGCCCAGACCGTTGATGGTATCCGCGCCGGCCGTGCCATTCAGTGTGTCCGCATCGGCCGTGCCGTTGATCACGGTCGCGTCGCTGATCGGCGCCCCCGTAATGTCGAACAGCCCGTCCGCGAACTGCAGCCGCTCGACATTGGTCAGCGTGTCCGTCCCGCCGGGGCCGGACACCGTGGTCACCGCGCCCGAAGCGCTGATCGTATAGGCTGAGCGGTTGCCGGTGAACACTGCCGTGTCCGTGCCGTCTCCGCCGTTCATCGTGTCATTGCCCGATCCGCCTTCCAGACGATCGTCGCCGGCATCGCCGTTCAGGGTCGAACCGGCCAGCACGATCGGAACCGGCGTCTGGCTCGGGCTCGACACATGCAGGGTGTAGGTCTGGTTGGCCGGGGGCGGGCCGGAGACGAAGGGGCCGCTTCCGCTCACCCACCGACCGACCTGGATATAATAGGTGCCGGCGCTGGCGAAGGTGTGACTCAGGGCCGAGTCGGTGGACGCCCCGCCATCCGAATTGTTGTCGTCATTGCTGGCCAGCTCGACGCCCCCGCCGTCGAACAGCCGCAGGGTGCTGTCGAAGCTGGCGTTGTCGATGTCGAAATTCACCGTCTCGCCCGCGATCACGGTCACGCGGTAATATTCGACGTTGCCGTGGGTCGTGGCCACGACGGTCGCGTGCGGAATGGTGGTCGAGTTGGCGATCGCGGAATTGTCGGCGAGATCGAACGCCCCGGTCAGGGAGACCGCCGTCTGGATGCTGCCGTTGGTGGTGTCGCTGCCCTTGATGATGTCCGGCGCGCCGCCGGTCAGGCCGGGCGCGCCGGCAATGAGATGGTCGTCACCGCCGCCGCCGCTGATGGTGTCGACGCCGCCGCCGCCGCGCAGGACGTTGGCGTTGCCGTCGCCGGTCAGGGTGTCGGCATAGGTGGTGCCCGTCACATTCTCGACCTGGGTCAGGGTATCATTTCCCGCCCCGCCGCTGGCCACGCCTGTGGCCAGATTGACCGTCACCGCGGCGCCCGCGCCGGAATAGTCGGCGGTGTCGATCCCGGCGCCGCCGTTCAGCGTGTCATTGCCGAGGGCCCCGATCAGGACGTCGTCACCATCGCCGCCGTTCAGCGTGTCGTTGCCGGAGCCGCCGTTCAGGGTGTCGTTCCCGGCCAGGCCGGAGATGGTGTCGTCCCCGCCAAGCCCGCCGATCACGTCCGCCAGGGCGGTGCCGGTGATGGTCTCATTGGTGATGTCGCCGCCGACCACGACGCCGCCCGTCGGGGCCGCCGCAATGGTCTGGTCGGTGAATTGAAGGAATTCGACATTGGTCACGGTCACGTTCTGGCCGTTGCCGACAATCGTGCCCGTCTGTCCGGTCCAGGTAATGGTGTAGGCGGCGCGCGTGCCCGAGAACACAACGGTGTCGGTCCCGAGGCCGCCGTCGACCACATCCGTACCCGCGTTCGGGGTAAATCGGTTGTCGGCCGAGTTTCCACGGAAGGTGTCCGAGCCCTGGCCGCCGATCGCGTTCTCGATCACCGCGCCCAGGGCGATGGAAACATTGCCCACCATGCCGCCGACGCTGGAGAAGGCCCCCTGGCGCAGATCGATGATCTGGCCGTTGTTCAGATAGCCGGAGAAGTCGAACGTATCGGTCCCGCCGGCGTCCCAGGCGCAGAAGACGAGTGTGCTGAGCTCATTGTTGGCGGTGAACCAGAGCCGGCCAGTGTTGGAGTTGAATCCATAGACCGTGTCGCCCGTACGCGTGGACATATTGGAGCCGTACAGGCGCTGGGCCGCCGAGATGTCGTCCAGCAGCGGCGCCGAGGAATACGACCGGGCGCCCTGGGCGTTGACGCGGAAATCCGCGCCCGTATTGACCTCGCTGAAATAGCTCATCACCGAATACTGGAGGGAGTCCTCGTAGTAGACGGCGCTGCCCGAATAGGTGATCGTGCCCCCGGCGCTCGCGTTGTAGGCGGCCGGGTGGCTCAGGCCGATGGCGTGGCCGATCTCGTGCAGCAGCGTCAGCTGGCCGTAACCCTGCTGGACCGGCAGGGCGTTGTAGGACAGCGAGCTGTTGATCCAGACGTCGCCCTGCACCTGGCCGAAGCCGGCCGCGCCGGGCATGCCGCCGGGCAGATAGGCGAAGGCGGCCGCGCCCTCCTGACCATCGGCGTAGTTGGCCAGCAGGATGGTGGCGTCGTTCGAGAACTCGCTCCCGGCATTCTGGACGCGCTGGAAGGTGATGTTTGCGACGTCGGACCAGGCGGAAAAAGCCAGAACGGAGGCTGCAATCTGGGTGGCGTTGAATTGGGAGAAGCCGGTCGTGTCCGTCGGCATGGTCGTGACCGAGTCACGGAAGGCGTAGGTCACCACCGCCGCCGTGCCGAGCGCCGAGGCCCAGCTCTGGTTGGTGCGGGTGATCTGGGCGCCAGCGTCCGTCGAACTCAGCGACGGCTTGCCGTTGGGACCGAAGACGCCCCGGTCGTCTGCGTTAAGGCCGAAAACCGGGCCGCCGTCGGCGTCCGTGGTCGGCCCGTGGAAGCGGGCGCAGCAGGCGCATATCTGGTAACTGGCGATCGCCCCGAACGAGGACGACTCGGCCGGCTCGTCGAATTCGACCGACTCGCCGACGCCGATGAAGCGCTGGTTCGGGCCTGAGAACTCCTGGAAGGCTTCAAGAAGCCCGTTCGAAGCGCCAGGGCGGCCGGGGACCAGGTCCTGGAGCACGGGGCTATCGGCCTGGAGCGGTTCAAGCGCCTCGCGGGCGCCCGTGAACCGCTGGCTGGGGCCTGTAAAACCCTCGAAAGCCTCAAGGAAGCTGTTCGAGTTTCCGCCGGAGCGGTTGCTGATCAAGCCGAAGAACATGGTGCCACCGTCGTGCGGAAAATATTGGAGACAGTCACCGTAACGCGGCGCGCCGAAACGACAAGCGCAACGCAATCATGATGTAATGAATATCCCGCGATACTCCTCAGGATTGTCACACACTCCACGCCGCATTCCCCTTGGCCGCGAGGCTGGATCGGTGTCCGCCGTATAATGATACGGCCTCGAACACCTGAAGGACGCACCGGTCATCCTGTTTGAAGGCTTGGCAAGGCGCGGAGCCCCGACGCATGGTGCGCCCATGTTGAACCGGCGTTTCCTCCTCCCCGTGCCAGCGCTCCTGGTTCTGGGCCTTGCCCTTTCCGGCTGCGGCTCGAAGGCGCCTGTTGCTGATGCCGGCCTGGAAATCGCGGCTCCGGCGGAACAGCGACTGATCGCCCTGACGGATCTGGACCAACGGGTCGCGCGCGTCGGCTATCGACTGTCGGCAGCCAATGCAGAGCTTTGCCCGGCCGTGCGGAACTCGGCAGGCTGGCTGTTGCATGCCGCGAGCCAGTACAGCCCAGAACTGCGGCCCCATGCCGAAGCCCGGTTCGGACTGGACGGAGACCTGCCCGGCCTGCTGGCGGTTCCCGAAGGGTCAGCGGCCGCACGCGCGGGACTGCGCCGCGGCGACCTGCTTCTCGGCATCAACGGCGAGGCCCTGGCGCGCGGCGTCACCCGCCGGGCGGCGGCTTTCGAGGGCGTCGAGGCCAACATCCAGAAGCTGGACCTGGCCCTGGCGGCCGGCCCCGTCGAAATCGCCTTCCGCCGCGACGGCGACGACCAGACCGCTACAGTGACGCCGCAACGCGCCTGCGGCTACGACGTCCAGCTGGATCCGTCGGACGAGCTCAACGCCCGGGCGGACGGGAAACGCCTATATATCACCACCGCCATGGCCGGCTTCACCGCCACCGACGACGAACTCGCTATCGTCCTCGGCCACGAGCTGGCTCATCACGTCCTTGGGCACCGGGGCTGGCATGAGGCCGAGGCCCGCGGCCGTCAGACCCAGACCCTCCCGGCCTTCACCAGCGCGGCCGGCGGCGCCGAGCGGCAGGCGGATCGTGTCGGCCTCTATCTCGCCGCCCGCGCCGGTTTCGACACCGGCATCGCACCGGCCTTCTGGCGTCGCTTCGGCGACTACAACTGGCGGGTCCGCTATCCCGGCTGGAGCCACCCGTCGGCCGAGGCCCGGGCGCGCGCGCTCGAGGCCGTTCAGGCCGAGCTCAGCGCCCGCCGGGCGTCGGGCCAGCCTCTGGTTCCGTAGCGACCGCCGGCTGCTCCCGCCACGCCGCCGCCGGATTCAGCGCCGCCGTCGCCTCCAGAAACGTTCCCGGCTTCAGCGACGGCTCTTCGGCCGTCCGCAGGCCCGCCACCCGGGCCAGATCCGCAATGAAGGTGATGCAGTTGCGCCGCCGCAGGTCATACACCCACCCCTCCGGCGTGTTCCACCAATCGGCCCTCGCCCGCACGGCGCGATAGTCGGCGTCGCTGACCGTCAGCCGCAGATAGGGCTTGCCCTCGCCGACATACCGGGGGTTCGGCAGCTCGACCACGCCCTCGCCACGCGTGAACAGCAGCTGCGGTCCGGGGTTGCGGGCCGTGAACCCGGCTGCCCAGTCCACGGTCTCGCCCGTCTCGTCCAAGGTCCCCGTGGCCTGCACAAAGGCATGAGGGAAGAGCAGGTTTCCGTCCCGCACCCTGGCCCCCGGATGCGCGTAGAAGGTCAGGGTCACCTCGGCCCAGGCCGATCCCGCGATCAGGGCCAGCAGAAGTCCCGGCAGTCCAGCTCGCCACATCGTTCCGATCATCCTTCAGGCTCCGCCATCCGTCCACCTATCGCCCGGCGACCGGGCGATGCAAAGTCCCGACGCATCGCCCGACGTCGTATCGAATCAGAAGGCCGCGCGTGACCGACAAGGTTCCAGTCCCGCTGACCGCTTCCTCCGCCGACTGGTGGCGGGGCGCCGTCATCTATCAGGTCTATCCGCGCAGCTTCGCTGATGCCGACGGCGACGGCGTTGGCGACCTCGCCGGGATCACCGAACACCTCGACCACATCGCCTCCCTGGGCGTCGACGCCGTCTGGCTCAGTCCATTCTTCACCTCGCCGATGAAGGATTTCGGCTATGACGTCGCCGACTATTGCGATGTCGATCCGGTGTTCGGAACCTTGGCCGACTTCGACCGCCTGATCGCCCGCGCCCACGCGCTGGGCCTGAAGATCATCACCGACCTCGTCCTGGCCCACACCTCGGACCAGCACGCCTGGTTCAAGGACAGCCGCCAGTCGCGCGCTGCGGCGAAGGCCGACTGGTACGTCTGGGCCGACGCCAGGCCCGACGGCTCGCCGCCCAGCAACTGGCAGTCCGTCTTCGCCGGCCCCGCATGGACCTGGGACGCCCGTCGCGGTCAGTACTACATGCACAATTTCCTGCCGGAGCAGCCCCAGCTGAACCTGCACAATATCGAGGTCCAGGACGCCCTGCTCGATGTCGCCCGCTTCTGGCTCGACCGCGGTGTCGACGGCTTCCGCTTCGACGCCATCAATTTCGCGATGCACGACCCGCACCTCCGGGACAATCCCCCCGCCCCTCCCGGCAAGCGCACCCGCCCTTTCGACTTCCAGTCCCACGTCCACAACCAGTCACAGCCGCAAATCCCGGCCTTCCTCGCCCGCATCCGCGCCCTGATGGACGACTATCCCGGCCGCTTCAGCGTGGCTGAAGTCGTGGGCGCCGCCGCCGAGCCGGAGATGCAGGCCTTCACCGCCGACGATCGCCATCTGAACAGCGCCTACGGCTTCGCCTACCTGTATGCGGACGAACTGACGCCGGAGCTGGTGCGACGCGCCAATGCCGCCTGGGACGGCGCGCCCGGTCAGGGCTGGCCCTCCTGGGCCTTCTCCAACCACGACGCCCCGCGCGCCGTTTCGCGCTGGAGCGAGGGCCGCGACCCCGATCGCTTCGCCCGGATGGCCATGCTCCTGCTGATGGCCCTGCGCGGCAATGTCTTCGTCTACCAGGGCGAGGAGCTGGGGCTGCCGCAGGCCGAGGTACCCTTCGACCGCCTCGTCGATCCCGAGGCCATCGCCAACTGGCCCGAGACCCTCGGCCGCGACGGCGCCCGCACTCCCATGCCCTGGCGCGCCAACGCCCCCCACGCCGGCTTCTCGACCATCGAGCCCTGGCTGCCCGTCGATCCCCGTCACCCGCCGCTGGCCGTCGATCGTCAGGAAGCCGATCCCGCCTCCATCCTCAGCCTCAGCCGCCGCCTGATCGCACTACGAAAGGCCGAGCCCGCCCTGCGCCTCGGATCCCTGCGCTTCCTTGAGGCTCCGGCGCCCCTGCTCGCCTTCGAGCGCGCCCACGGGGGCGACGTCCTGACCTGCGTCTTCAACCTCGGCCACGAGACCGTCGCATGGTCGCCCGCCCCCGGCCTGCGCATGGTCGAGTCCGTCAATCTCGACAACGCCCCGACCGGCGAACTGCCGCCGCTTTCCGGCCTGATCGCCCGCCGGCAATCGATATGAGGTGGCGGAGCGGCCCGACCGGCGCTATCGCAAATCCATGACCACCCAGGGCCCCGTCCTCGTCACCGGTTCGGCCGGTTTCATCGGCTTCCACACCGCAGAGCGTCTGCTGGCGCGCGGCGAGACGGTGATCGGCGTCGACAATCTCAATGACTACTATGACCCCGCCCTCAAACAGGCGCGCCTCGACCGCCTGCTGACCCGGCCCGGCTATATCCACCACACGCTCGATCTGGCGGATCGCGACGGCATGGCCGCCCTGTTCGCGCAGCACGCGCCCCGCCGCATCGTCCACCTCGGGGCCCAGGCCGGCATCCGCTACAGCGTCGAAAATCCCGAGACCTACATCGACTCCAACGTCGTCGGCTTCCTGACCGTGCTGGAAGGCGCCCGCGCCGTGAAGGCCGAGCATCTGGTCTTCGCCTCGACCAGCTCGGTCTTCGGTGCCAACGCCGCCCTGCCCTTCTCGGTCCAGCAGGGCACAGCCCATCCGCTCAACGTCTATTCAGCGACCAAGCTCGCCAATGAGTCCATGGCCCACGCCTATGCCTACATCTTCGGCATCCCCTGCACCGGCCTGCGGTTCTTCACCGTCTATGGTCCGTGGGGCCGGCCGGACATGGCCCTGTTCAAATTCACGCGGGCCATCCTCGAGGGCCAGCCGATCGACGTCTATGGCGCCGGAACGATGGAGCGGGACTTCACCTATGTCGACGACATCGTCGACGGCGTGATCGCCGCGCTGGACACCGTGCCGGGCAAGGATCCCGACTGGCGCGCCGAAGCCCCGGGACCTGGCACAAGCGGCGTGGCCCCCTGGCGTATCCTCAACCTCGGCGCCGGGCGGCGCGAGCCGCTGGCCCGCTACATCGAGGTGCTGGAACAGGTGCTGGACCGCAAGGCGATCCTCAATGTCATGCCGACTCAGGACGGCGAAATGACCCGCACCGAGGCCGATGTGACCGAGACCCGCGCCGCCCTCGGCTACGCGCCCTCGACGCCCATCGACATCGGGGTCAAACGGTTCGTCGACTGGTACCGGGATTTCTACAAGGTCTGACGCAGCCGCCGACGGTCGCTTGTCGTCGCCTGCGCCTGCCCGGCGAGGGCGGGAGGTTCATCACGAAGGACACGAAGGGATCACGAAGGTCACGAAGAGACCGCGCAGGGTCCGGGACTGGTGGCGTCTTTGACCTCCCAACCGATTGCGGCTTCGCCGCCGCAGTCCGAGCGATGCCTTGGCCTCGATCCAGAGTCTTCTGTGGTCCGAAAGGCGAATCCGACCCTGTCATCCTCACCGCACCCTTCGAGACCTTCGTGTCCTTCGTGATGAACCTTCTTCTTGCAGACGCGAACACCTGCGGTCAGGACATGCCGCAACGTCAGCCTTGAGGACCCGTCCGTGCAGCGTCACAGCAAGTTATTGCGCCGCACACGAAATGATTTGCCTGCTGCGGTGCAATAGGTTCCTATCCCTATCCGCGGCCCCGAACGCGGTTCGAGCCGAGCCTTGTGACTCCCAGCCTCGGACCTCGCGCATGAAATCCCCCGCTCTCGCCACCCTCGTCAGCCTCGCCGGCCTGCTCGTCGCCGGACCAGCCCTGGCCGCCTCGCCAGCCCTTCTGGCCCATCAGGCGCCGCTGGAGCTGAACGAGGCCTCGGCGGCCTGGATCCTGACCTCGACGGCGCTGGTCCTGCTGATGACCCTGCCCGGTCTGGCCCTGTTCTACGGCGGCATGGTGCGGCGCAAGAACGTCCTGGCCACCATCGCCCATTCCACGGCCGCCATGGCCATCGTCACCGTCCTCTGGTTCATCGCCGGCTACAGCCTGTCCTTCGGCTCCAGCGGCGAGGCGACCAACGGCTTCATCGGCGGCCTTCAGGCCGCCTTCCTCAACGGCGTCACGCCGACCACCGCTCACAGCCTCGCCCCCGGCCTGCCCGAATTCCTCTGGATCGCCTACCAGCTGACCTTCGCCATCATCACCCCGGCCCTGATCGCCGGGGCCTTCGCCGAACGGATCAAATTCTCGGCCTCCATCCTGTTCTTCTTCCTCTGGCACCTGATCGTCTATGCGCCGATCTGCCATCAGGTCTGGGGCGGCGGCTGGATGGGCTCGCTGGGCGTGCTCGACTTCGCCGGCGGGGCGGTGGTCCACGTCAATGCGGGCGTCGCCGGCCTCGTCGCCGCCCTCGTGCTGGGCCCGCGCCACGGGCACGGGCGGGACAATATGGCTCCGCACAACCTGGCCTACACCGCGATCGGCGCCGGCCTGCTGCTGGTCGGCTGGCTCGGCTTCAATGCCGGCTCGGCCTGGGCCGCCGACGGCATCGCCGCCGTCGCCGCATTCAACACCCTCCTCGCCGCCGCGGCCGCCGCCCTCGCCTGGACCGCCGTCGAGTGGTTCGACCACAAGAAGCCGACCCTGCTGGGGCTGTTGTCGGGCCTGGTCGCCGGTCTCGTGGGCGTCACCCCCGCCGCCGGTCTGGTCGACCCCAAGGGCGCCTTCATCATCGGCCTTGTCTGCGGCCCGGCCTGCTACGCCGGCGCCGTCTGGCTCAAGCGCGCCCTGAAATACGACGACAGCCTCGACGCCTTCGGCGTCCACGGCGTCGGCGGCATCGTCGGCGCCCTGCTGACCGGCGTCCTCGCCACCGCCGCCATCAACCCCGTCGCCGCCAGCGCCAACCTGCTCAACCAGACCATCGGCCTGGTCGCCGTCATCGCCTGGAGCGCCGTCGGCACCTTCGCCATCCTCATGATCTGCAAATTCACCACCGGTCTGCGCGTGCCGAAGGAGGAGGAGATCGAGGGCCTCGACTACACCCAGCATGGGGAGACGGTTCATTCGTAGAAGGAGCCCTCTCCCCTTGCGGGAGAGGGAGACCGCACACGGCGGCGAAGCCGTCGTTCTTGTGCGGTCGGGTGAGGGGTCGCACCGGCTGCGACCGCGAGACCCCTCATCCGACCCGCTTCGCGGGCCACCTTCTCCCGCAAGGGGAGAAGGGCGCGCCCCCTGCTGACAATCCGCCGATTGCCAGCATATTCCGCGCCGCCAACTCACTGACACCGCTCGCCTTTCAAAAATTACAGCGTCACCAACCCGCCATAGGAAGAGCCCCGCCCACAATGCGCCCATCCCGTCGGTGGGGAGGGCGTCGGATCCAGCGCCCCGATGTCGGCGGGCTGTGGTCGAGCGA
>NZ_DDRM01000014.1:55579-89706 GCF_002343105.1 Brevundimonas sp. UBA2416 | reverse complement strand
GGATGGGCTCGATCAGCTCAACGTCCACCGACTCATCGGTGTAGTTGATCTCCTTCAACTTGAACTGGGCGTTGATGAAGTAGAAGGCGAGGATCGCGAAACCCAGGCTGACGACAAGAATGCTGATAAGCAGCACACCAGGAGGCACCCCGAACAGACCCTTGGGCTTCGGCGCATCATACCTGGAACGGTGATATTCGATGTCTGTCATGATCTCACCGTTCCCTACTGACGATCCGTGTCTTCACCCACCAGGGCAACGCTGTAGAAGCCGTTGTCCTGGAGCGAGTTCATGACCTGCATGAAATCGCCGTACCGAACGCTCTTGTCGGCCCGGATGAAGATTCGCTCGTCGGCTGGGTTCCGACGGCCGATCTGCGCCTGCAGCTCTGAACCGATCTGGTCCAGGCCGAGGGCGTAGTCGCCAAGGTAAGCCTGCCCGTCGCCCGTGATCGAAATATAGATCGGTTTGGGCGGGTTCGGAGCGAGTGGAGCGACGGCGCGCGGCAATGTCACATCAACGGAGGGGGCGGCAAGAGGGGCCGCCACCATGAAGATGATGAGCNNCGGAGGCGGCGGCGGCGGAGGCGGCGGCGGCGGCGGCGGCGGCTTGATCAACTGGGTGTCGATCTTCTCGTCCTCAAAGAGACGCTCCTTGATGGTGAAGCGCATCTTGTAGAGGTAGAGACCGAGCGCCAGGTGGACGCCGACGACCACGACCGCTGCGATCAGCAGCGCCATCGGGTTCATCCGGGTGGGCGGCGGATCGAACGGGTTGTGCACCCGGTGCGGCGCGTCGTTGTTCTGATCTGCCATGCGTCACCCGCCCGCCGCGTTGGTGTTGTCCTGGCCGATCAGAGCGACGCTGTAGAAGCCATTGTCCTGCAACGTATTCATAACCTGCATGAACTCACCGTAGCGGACTTCCTTGTCGGCCCGAATGAACAGGCGTTCCTTGGTCGGATCCCGCTGACCGACCTGCTTTTTCAGGTCGTCGCCCATGGTGGCCAGATCGGTGGGGAAGTCCCCGATGTAGAGGGCCCCGCCTTTCTGGATCGAAATGTAGATCGGTTTCGGCGGGTTCGGACGAGGCTTGGCCACCGCATCAGGCAGCTTCAGCTCGACCGAAACACTGGCTAGCGGCGCCGCCACCATGAAGATGATGAGCAGAACCAGCATGATGTCCACGAAGGGCGTGACATTGATCTCGCTGTTCTGCTCAACTTGGTACTTGCCGCCGCCGCCGCCTGAAAGTTTGGCGGCCATCGAGCTTACGCTCCCTTGTCGAGGTTACGCGAGATGGCGTTGGTCAGTTCGGCCGAGAAGCCGTCCGAACGGGTGCCGTACGCCGAGATGCGGGTGTTGAAGTAGTTGTAGAAGATAACCGCCGGGATAGCGGCGAACAGGCCGATACCGGTGGCCAGCAGCGCCTCAGCGATACCGGGGGCGACGACGGCCAGGTTGGTCGTGTTGGTGTTCGCGATGCCGATGAAGGAGTTCATGATCCCGTAAACGGTGCCGAACAGACCGATGAACGGTGCGGTCGAACCCGTCGAGGCGAGGAACTGCTGGCCGCCCGAGAGGCGTTTGGCCAGGCCGGCCTGAACGGCGGCAACGGCCGCCTGGGCGCGCATCAGGGCCGAGTCGGCATGATCGCCGGTGACCGAGAGACCCGCTTGACGCGACAGTTCGATTTCGTCGGTCGCCGCGGCGGCCATGTCGGCCAGCGGGTTGCCGTCGAACTCGTCCGAGGTCGCCACACGACGCATGTCAGCGATCGTGCGGGTCTGACGGAAGGATTCGAGGAACTGGTCGGTGCGGCGGTTGAGGGCGCCGAACTCGAACATCTTGATGAGCAGGATCACCCACGAGAAGATCGAGGCGAGCAGCAGGCCGATCATAACGACCTTAACGACGATGTCCGAATCCATGAACATCTTGGCGGGGGTCAGCTTGCCGTGGCCGGCGTCAGCCGCCGGTTCGGCTTCCGCGGCCGGAGCCGCTTCGGTGGCGGGAGCGGCCGTGGTCGCGGCGGCGTCAGCCGCCGGAGCAGCGGCTGCGGCGGCCGGATCGGCGGCGGGAGCATCCTGCGCGAGAACCGGCGTGCCGACCATAAGGACGCCAGCGGCGGCCATGGCCAGGAGGATGTTGGTCTTCTTGATATCGAACATAGTTCGCCAGTTCCTGCTGTTTGGTCTGACTGTGGAACCCAAAAGAAACGGCCGCAGACGACGACCGCCCTCGATGAAATTCTAGTCCGCCGATGCGAGGGGAAATCCCCCGATCCTTGGAACGCCTTGTGACGCCTCCGGTTGCCTGATGGCTTCCGGCGCGGCGCCGATGATCTCGGGGAAACCGTTTTCCCCGCCCCCATCGACTGCCCGCAAAGGAACGCGGTCAAGCTCCTTTGGCGAACGCATACCAGAGCGTCAAGTGCGGGACGGTGCTTTTCCCCTCGCAAGGGAGCCAGCACAGCCCAAGCAGAAGATTTAGCCGGAAAACGACATTTTGATGAAAGGACCGCGTCGTTTTCCCCGGTCGGGAAAAGGCGATGGTGCCTGGGGGCGGATTCGAACCACCGACACGCGGATTTTCAATCCGCTGCTCTACCAACTGAGCTACCCAGGCGCACACGTCGCGACGCGAGGCGGCGTCTATAGGCGAGCGGTCCGGGGGTGTCCAGCCGTCTGATCAGTCTTCGTCACGCTCATCCAGCGGGAGTTCGTCGACGTCCTCGGGAATGACGTAGCCGCCGGTGAACCAGCGTTGCAGATCGACGTCGGCGCAGCGCTTTGAACAGAACGGCTTGTAGGCTTCGACCGCCGGCTGACGGCGACAGATGGGGCAGGTCGCCATGGTCAGCCCTCTTCCCGGATAAAGGCGCCCGGCCCGATCGCCGGATCGCCGATCAGATGGGCTCTCGGCCCCAGTCGCGCCACCCACGGCGCGGCGAGCGCCGCCTCGTCCGGAGCGCAACGCACAGTGATCCGCGGGATCGTGGTGTCGGACAGCAGGCTGTGACGCAGGCTCCGCACCGCATCCTGCGCGCGTTGCTCCGGCCTGCGTCGCCGGTCGTGGCCGTTCAGAACTTCTTCGAGCGGGGTCAGCCGCCACGGCAGGGCCAGCTGCAGCACGCCGAACCGGTTGACCGGCCCGAACACCACGTCCGGATCAACGCCGAACGCCTCTTTCGCCGCCGCCATGACCACATCGCCGTCCTGACCCGTCCCGATCAGGTCGATGGCCACCAGTCCGCCCCAGCGTTTCAGCCTGATCATCCGCGCCGCCGCCTGCACGCCCTGCCGATTCGCGCGCGTCCGTGCGCTCGCCCCGAAGGACACGCCCTGCGCCGGCGACAGATCCAGATCGACGGCGACAAGGGCCCGGGTGCGCTGGACCATCATGTCCAGCCCCGTGTCTTCGAAGAATTCGCCGGGCCAGCCCGCTTCTTCCTCGGCGTCCCAGCTGGCCTGAATTGCGGCCAGCCCCGTGACGGGCTCCACGCCGGGCGCCAGCCGGCGAAGGGTCTCGGCTACCGTCGGGCCGGGCGCGAGCAGGCGTGGCGCGCTCTCCCCTGCCCCGATCAGGCGCAGGGTCGGCCCCTTACCCTCGCGCGGCTCGGCCGACACCTGGACCTCGACCTTCTGACCGACAGCCAGCCGGTCCTGCCCGCGGAACGGAAGAAAGCCGTGAATGATCGGCCCCAGATCGACGAAGGCGCCCTTCAGGCCCGGGTGGACCTCGACGATTCGGCCGACGCAGCGCGCGCCGAGCCGGTGCTCGGCCACATCGTCCTCACGCTGGATCAGCAGATGTTCGAACCGGCCGTCCCGCGCGACCATGCCCCGGACCTCGCCGGGCGTGTCGTCGAGAAAGGCCTCGAGGCTCACGGCCGCCAGCCCGCGCCGTTCAGCAGATTGACCGTTTCGAACAGCGGCAGGCCCATGACCGCCGGATAGCTGCCGACCAAACGGGTGACAAAGGCCCCGGCCCGGCCCTGGATGCCGTAACCGCCGGCCTTGCCGCGCCATTCGCCCGAGGCGACATAGGCGGCGATCTCGGCGTCGGACAGCACCTTGAAACTGACCCGGGTGTCGATGACCCGGTGCATCGTCCGCACGCCTGCGGTCACCGCCACGCCTGTGAAGACCCGATGGTTGCGGCCCGAAAGCAGCTTCAGGAACCGGACGGCCTCGGCCTCGTCGGCGGGCTTTTCCAGCAGCCGGCGGCCCACGGCGACCACGGTATCGGCGGCCAGCACGACCGCGTCCGGCGCTCCGGCCGCCACGGCCTCGGCCTTGGACACGGCCAGACGAGCGGCCAGACGCGACGGCGTCTCGTCCTTCAGCGGGGTTTCGTCGATGTCGGCGGGTTCAACCCGGTCGGGCGTGATCCCGACCAGCGCCAGCAATTCGATGCGGCGCGGGCTGGCCGAGGCCAGCACCAGTTCCGGACGGCTCATTGCGAGCCCGTCCTTACTTGAAGCGATAGGTGATGCGGCCCTTGGTCAGGTCGTAGGGCGTCATCTCGACCAGGACCTTGTCGCCGGCCAGCACGCGGATGCGGTTCTTGCGCATCTTGCCGGCGGTGTGGGCGATGATCTCGTGGTCGTTGCCCTCGAGCAGCACGCGGAACGTCGCATTCGGCAGCAGTTCGCTGACGACGCCGGGAAACTCGAGCAGTTCTTCCTTAGCCATGCGGCCTCTCGCGCCCTGTGAATACGAGTCAGAACGCGCGCCGGGCGAAAGCGCGCGTCGTTAAGGAGCGGGCGTATGCCTGAAAACGGCGGGTTAGTCGAGGCGCCGCCCGCTGCGCGGGCTTCCAGGGATTAGGGATTAGGGATGAGGGAATAGGGAACAGGTCAGGCCAACTGTCGACGCCGCGTCGATGCGCCTTCCTCATCCCTCATCCCTAATCCCTGCCTCCTATCCCCGCCGGTACAAAGCCGTCACCAGCGTAAACAGCCGCCGCGCCGTCTCGTGATCGATCCCGATCTTGCCGTCCAGCCGCGCCTTCAGCACCTCGGCGCCTTCGTTGTGCAGGCCCCGCCGGCCCATGTCGACGGCCTCGATCTGGGAAGGCGAGGTGCCGCGCAGGGCCTCGTAATAGCTGTCGCAGATGGCGATATAGTCCTTCACCACCTTGTTCAGCGGCGTCAGCGACAGGCCATGCACCCGGTGGAACTCCGGCCCGGTGATGTCGAAGGCCAGCCGGCCGTCCACCATCGCCAGCTTCAGCGCATAGGGCCCGCTCGCCGCCCCGGCCGGCTCAAAGCTGTTCTTCTCCAGCAGGTCGAAGATGGCGACGCGCCGCTCATGTTCGATCTCGGCGGTCGCGGACTGAAGCGTTGCGGCGTCCAGGTCGATCGAGGTCAGCCGGTGTTCGCTCACGTCGGATCCGCCTCTTCCGACTGATGGGTCGGCGCCAGTTTCGCCGGCCACCGCTCCGACAAGTCGGTCAGGACGGCGTCGAGACATTCCACATCGATCCGCAGGTCACCGCCGCCGGCGAACATCAGGATGACCCGCCCGCCCGGCGCCTCATCCGGCGCAAACTCCATGGCCAGCAGTTCAAGCGCGCTCTCGGGCAGGCGCGGTAGGCGGCGGCTCTTGACCGCAATGACGTCGCCGAACTGCATCGCCGCCATCACACGGGTGCCGCCGCATTCCCAGCAGAAGCGGCTGAGCTTCAGCGTCACCCGCCGCGCTGAAGGCTCCCAGACGATGTCCACCGGCCGCAGGATGGCATCCTGCAAGGCGGCGGAGATGATGTGCAGGTCGTCGGCGTCCTCGGCCAGCAGGCGCAGCGGCTCGACCGGCGCGCGCGCCCCCCCGTCCGCCTCGACCTCGCCGGCCTCAGTGCTCATTCGCCTCGTCCTTGACCCGCCGGATCTCAGCCCCGCAGGCGCTCAGCTTCTCTTCCAGCCGCTCGAAGCCGCGATCGAGGTGGTAGACGCGCCCGACCGTCGTCTCGCCCTGGGCCGCCATGCCGGCGATGACCAGGCTGACCGAGGCCCGCAAGTCGGTGGCCATGACCTGGGCGCCGTGCAGCATGGGCACGCCCCGCACCACCGCTTCGCCCGCATGCACCGAGATGTCTGCCCCCAGCCGCGCCAGCTCGGGCGCGTGCATGAAACGGTTCTCGAAAATGTTCTCGTGGATGACGCTGTCGCCGTCGGCGGTGGTCATCAGGGCCATGAACTGGGCCTGCAGGTCCGTCGCAAAGCCCGGATAGACCTCGGTCGCCACATTGACCGCCTTCAGCCGCACCGCCGGATCGCGCTTCACGATCACCCCGTCCGACGTCGGCGCCACTTCGACCCCGGCCTCGATCATCTTCTCGCTGAGGGCCGTCATCAGTTCCGGCCGGGTCTTCGTCAGCCGCACCTCGCCCCCGGTCATGGCCGCGGCCACGGCATAGGAGCCCATCTCGATCCGGTCGGGAATCACCGACCAGTTCGCCCCGCCCAGGGACGAAACGCCGGTGATGGTCAGCACATCGGTGTCGATCCCCTCGATCCGCGCGCCCATGGCGGTCAGGCAGCGCGCCAGATCGCCGATCTCCGGCTCGCGCGCGGCCTTGCGCAGCACCGTCGTCCCGTCCGCCAGCACGGCCGCCAGCAGGGCATGCTCGGTCGCCCCGACCGAGACGAACGGAAACTCGATCTCGGCCCCCTTCAGCCCGTTCGGCGTGCGGGCGATGACATAGCCCTCGTCCAGCTCGATCTCGGCCCCCATGGCCGTCAGGGCCTGCAGGTGCAGGTCGACCGGCCGCGCGCCGATGGTGCAGCCGCCGGGCAGGGACACCTTGGCCTCCCCGGTGCGCGCCAGCAGCGGCCCCAGCACATTGAACGAGGCCCGCATCTGGCGGACCAGATCATAGGGCGCGAAGGTCGAGGTCAGGGCGGCGGCGTGAAACAGCGTCTCCTGCCCGTCGGCGCCGTCGCGCTCCGACACCTGGACCCCCAGCGCCTCAAGCAGGCGGCCAAGGAACTTCGTATCGGCCAGACGCGGCATATTGGTCAGCAGCAACGGCTGATCGGTCAGGATCGAGGCGGCCATCAACTTGAGGGCGGAGTTCTTGGCGCCGCTGATCGGAATCACTCCGTTCAGACGGGCGCCGCCGGTGATGGCGATGCTGTCCATGTCGTCTCTTGCGACCCCGAGCAGGGCGCAGGGGGGATCGGCTATCTAGCGCGGACGACCACTCGAGCGAAAGGCCGACATCCGTCCGCTCGATGACATTCAGTTGCTCGGCTTTGCAGGCTTCCCGGACCGCGCGGCCGCCCTGCGCCGTTTCAGATTGTCCCGCAGGGCCGTGGCCAGCCGCTGGGCCCGCGCCGTCGCGGGTGTTTTCGCCGGCGCCAGCGGGTCCGGCAGGCTCGCCGGCAGGTCGGGGCGGGGCGCGGCGGTCTCGGACTCATCCATGGGCCGATCATGACCCGCTGCAGAACTTTTCCGCAAGCATCGGAAATCGGGGCTTCCCCCTTTGTCCCCGGTTGGCTATAGGGCCGCTTCCTCAGATCAGGCCGCCGTAGCTCAGTGGTAGAGCGCATCCTTGGTAAGGCTGAGGTCGTGGGTTCGATTCCCCCCGGCGGCACCACTCTGAAGACAGAAAAGGCGGAGCTCCTGCGAGCTCCGCCTTTTTCCGTTTCGACCGTCCCCCGCCACTGCGCTCAGTCGTCAGCCCGGTTCGGCTGGATCAGCGGAAAGCGCCGCGGCGGGCCGCCCGGGCGCATCAGGCGCGATTCGTACTCCGCGGCGGCGCCTTCAGGCTGATAGCCGGGGAAGGCATAGCCGCTGTCGTCGAAGTATGGATTGTCGTAGCCGGAGCCATACCGCCCATAGGGATAGCCGTTCTCGACCTGTCGGTAGCTGAGATCCAGCCGGCCATGCTCGCCGACCGGCAGCGACACCGCCGCGCCATAGTCGCGATAGCCGCCGGTGCCGACCGTGACGCTGAACTCCCCATGCATCTTGCGATGGTCCGCCGGCGCGTTCGCGGCCTCGGCCCAGGGCTTGTCGGCGGTGGAGCGGGCGGCGATCCAGCGGTCGATCTGTTCGTCCGTGGTCAGGCCGTGCGGCACGGCGTCCTGGGTCGCGCCTTCGGTCGAGGCGACGACGGGCTGGGCGACGGCGTTGAGATCGACGGTGGTGGCGGGGGCGGTGGCGACGACCCCGTCAGGATCGGACGCCAGCAGCGCGGCCGTCAGGATCAGTGCGAAAACGGCCATGCGACGGACTCCACGCGAAACAACACCCTAGCCTCAAATGAGGCCAAGGTCAGGCCGGACGGTCAGGCCGTCCCGTCGCCCCGTCCCAGCGGGTCGGGCAGCCGCCCGCCCTCGGGCACGAAACTCAGAGCCACCGAGTTGATGCAGTAGCGCAGGCCGCCCGGCCCCGGCCCGTCCGGGAACACATGGCCCTGATGGCTGTCGCAGCGGGCACAGCGGGTCTCGGTGCGGGTCATGCCGTACGACCGGTCGGTGATTGCCTTCACATGCGCCGGATCGACCGGCTCGGTAAAGCTGGGCCAGCCTGTGCCGCTCTCGAACTTGGTCCCCGTCCGGAAAAGCGGCAGGCCGCATTCCCGACAGCAGAACACCCCGGCCCGTTTCTCGCCCAGCAGGGTTCCGCAGAACGGCGCCTCCGTGCCGTGGGCGAGCAGGACGCGCTTCTCCTCCGCAGACAGGTCCGCCTCCAGAGCCACGCGCTGGCTGTCGCTGGGCGGGGTCAGGTCATAGCCGGACGGGGAACGCAGGGTGGTGGCGGTGTGGGGGTCAGTCATGGCCTTGAGTTAGGCGCCGCCCCTGCCCCGCGCAAATTGCATCGTTGCCCGCGAGCCGGGTCCCCTTGTCATCCCGGACGCCGCAGAGCGGCGATCCGGGACGGTTGAAGGTCTTCTTAGCGACCTCCCGGAAATCGCGAAGCGATTATCCGGGAGACAGGCGGCAGCCGCACCAAGGCCTGACCTGTCCCCCGGACAGCTGACGCTTCCGGGGGGGCGAACCTTGGGGCACTCGCCCGTCCCGGCTCTCCGCTTCGCTTCGGCCGGGATGACAAGGGCCCTCCCCCGGAATCGAAAAGGCCGGCCGGGATGTCCCGGCCGGCCCTTCCTGTCTTTCGAACCTGTCCTGCTTACTGGAACAGCGTCCCGACCCACGCGCGGACGGCCGTCTCATCGACCGGGTTGCCGGTGTAGGTCAGGCCCGCCGCCGGGGTGTAGGGCTGGTTGTTGGCGCGGGGACGCGAGGTCCAGGCCTTGTGGCCGTAGCTGAGGTCCGAATAGTTCGACGGCAGGCGCAGCAGAGTCGGCTCGACGAAGATCGAGTCGGTGGCCGTGGTCGAACCGGCGATGCGCACGTTCGGCAGTCTGGACAGCAGGTCCAGGGTGTCGAGGCAGCCGCCCGAGCATCCGGCGTCGACCAGGACGATCACCGGCCCCTGCACCGGGTTGGCGGCGCCGGTGTCGGCCACGGCCGGGCGGCCGGCGAGGGTGAAGGTCGCACGACCGGCGGCGATTGCGGCGTCAAAGGCGGCCACGATCTCGCGGGTCTGCTCGATCACGAACATGGATTCCTGGACGAAATAGGGATCGGCCTCCATGCGGCCGAGCGCCGCCGCGTACCAGTCGCGGTTGCCCTGGGTGGCGCGGTAGGTGATGTCGCCGGCGGCGGGCTGGCGGCTGACGGTGAACTCCGGCGTCCAGATGCGGTTGGCCAGGCCATAGCCCCGCGCGGTCGAGGAGTTCTCGCCCGACCCCGAGGCCGCGCGCAGGTCCAGAACAAAGCCGGCCGGTCCGCGCAGGGTCGCGGCCTGGGCCTCGACAGCGGCGTTGAAGGCGGGCCAGCCGGCGCTGTCGGAGAAGGAGTGGACATGCAGCCACGGCCGGCCGTTGACCGTCTCGACCGCCAGCGGCGTCGCCGGGGGCATGTAGACGGTGGCGCGGTAGGCGGCCTCAAGGTCGCCGGCCACGACCGGGATCGGGCGAATCTGGATGTCGCGCGGACGGCCGCGGCCCGACTGGAAGCTGCACTGCGACGGCACGCCGGCGGTGAAGGGATTGTTGCGGTTCCAGAACAGATAGGGGGCCGAGGTGACGCGGCCGGCCTCGGTGTCCAGATTGCCTTCCCAACGGTCCAGCTTGCCGCGGGCGAACTCCTCGATCGGCACCACATTGCAGGAGGTGACCACGTCGCCGACCCGCGGCGCGCCGCGGGTGCCCGGCTTCACATAGGTCACCACATAGCGTCCGTCGCGCCAGCCGGTGGCGAAGCCCGGCCAGCTGGTGCCGAAATAGGGGCCCATGTTGTCGAAGGTCGGGCTGACCTGGATGTTCGAATCGCGGAAGCCGCCCGCGTAGTAGCGCATCAGATAGGCGTGGCTGTGGGCGCTGTTCACCCGCGAGGACAGGTCAAGCGACTCCCGCAGGCCGGTGTCGAGCCAGCCCCGGAAGATCTGGCTGGCCGCGCCCGGAACCGCCGGCGCAGGATGGTTGGCGGCCAGTTCGTCATGCGACCGCTGGAGATCCTGTCTGGCCAGGGCCCGGAAGTCCTGGGCGAAGGCGGAGCCCGCGCTGACGACGAGGGACAGGGCGGCAGCGGCGACGAACGTAAGCGGTCGGGACATCAGGTCAGGCTCCAGGCCAGTAAGCGGGACAGGGACGGATCAAGATTGAAAGAGTGGTGATGAACGGAACTGGAAGGGGTTAAACCCCATCGGAACCGCCCTTGCCAACCCCATACCCGGCTCAGGTGAACGCCCCCTCCGGTTTACTCACGCGGGAACGCGGCCTAATCGGGGCGGTCCCTTCACGCCGCGATCACGTTCGCTTCAGATTCAAAGACGCATGTTCTCCAAAATCCTGATCGCCAACCGCGGCGAAATCGCCGTCCGCATCATCAAGACCTGCCGCCGCATGGGCATTAAAACCGTGCAGGTCTATTCCGAGGCCGACGCCGGTTCGCTGGCGGTCGAGATGGCCGACGAGGCCGTGCTGATCGGCCCGGCGCCCGCGGCCCAGTCCTATCTGCTGGCCGACAGCATCGTCGAAGCGGTGCGGCAAACGGGCGCGGAAGCCGTCCACCCAGGCTTCGGCTTCCTGTCCGAGAACGCCGGCTTCGCCCGCCGCCTGCGCGACGAGGGCATCGCCTTCATCGGCCCGAATCCCGAGGCCATCGACGCCATGGGCGACAAGATCAGCTCCAAGAAACTGGCCGCCGAGGCCGGCGTCTCCACCGTCCCCGGCCACATGGGCCTGATCGAGACGACCGAGGAAGCCGTCCGCATCGCCAACCAGATCGGCTATCCGATCATGATCAAGGCCTCGGCCGGCGGCGGCGGCAAGGGCATCCGCGTCGCCCACTCCGACGCCGACATGGCCGAGGGCTTCGCCGCCGTGAAGGCCGAGGCGCAAAACGCCTTCGGTGACGACCGCGTCTTCCTCGAGAAATTCATCATCGACCCGCGCCACATCGAGATCCAGGTGATGGGCGACAAGCACGGCAACGTCGTCCATCTGTTCGAGCGCGAATGCTCGATCCAGCGGCGGAACCAGAAGGTCATCGAGGAGGCCCCCTCCCCCCTCCTGGACCCCGAGACCCGCGCCGCCATGGGCGCCCAGGCCGTCGCCCTCGCCAGGGCCGTGAACTACGACAGCGCCGGCACGGTCGAGTTCGTCGCCGGCCAGGATAAATCCTTTTTCTTCCTCGAGATGAACACCCGTCTTCAGGTGGAACATCCGGTCACCGAACTGATCACCGGCGTTGATCTGGTCGAACAGATGATCCGCTCGGCCTGGGGCGAAACCCTCGCCTTCGAACAGAAGGACCTCGCCATCAACGGCTGGGCCATCGAGAGCCGCATCTACGCCGAGGACCCCTACCGCGGCTTCCTCCCCTCCATCGGCCGCCTGGTCCGCTACGAACAGCCGGAAGAGGGCGACCAGGGCGACTATACGGTTCGCAACGATTCCGGCGTCCGCGAGGGCGACGAGATCTCCATGTTCTACGACCCCATGATCGCCAAGCTCTGCGCCTGGGGCCCGACCCGCGACGCCGCCGTCGACGGCATGGCCCGCGCGCTCGAGGACACCCACATCCACGGCGTCGGCCACAACATCCCCTTCCTCGCCGCCGTGATGGACCAGCCGCGCTTCCGCTCGGGGAACATCTCGACCAGCTATATCAAGGACGAATTCCCCGACGGCTTCCACGGCCTCGCCCCGGACCGGCGCCAGACCGACATCCTGATCGCCGCCGCCGCCGCCATGAACGAGATCGCCGCCGAGGCCTCCGGCGACCCGTCCGGCCGCACCGACTGGATCGTGCTCATCGCCAAGGGACCGGAAGCGGGGGAGGCCCACGGCGTCTCACTGTCCTATGACGACGACGAGGCCCTGACCCTCGACCTCGCCGGCGAGGACCGCGCACTGCAGCTCAGCGACATCGACTGGCGCCCCGGCCTGGCCCAGTTCCGCGCCGTGCTGGACGGCGTCCCCTTCACCGCCGAGGTCAGCCGTGTCGCCGACGGCTTCAGCATCCGCACCCGCGCCGCGCGCGCCCGCGTCCGCGTGCTCAGTCCCACCGTCGCCGCCCTCTATGCCCGCCTGCCCGAGAAGGTCGCCGCCGACACGAGCAAGCTGATCGTCTCCCCCATGCCGGGCCTCGTCGTCGCCACCCCCGTCACTGTAGGCCAGGAGGTCAAGACCGGCGAGACCGTCGCCATCATCGAAGCCATGAAGATGCAGAACATCCTCAAGGCCGAACGCGACGGCGTCGTGAAGGCCGTCAGCGCCGCCGCCGGCGATCCCGTCGCGGCGGATGATGTGCTGGTGGAATTCGAATAGGGCTCAGTCCCGCCGCGTGAACCGCATCCCGCGCAGCAGCGGGTCGCTGTAGCTGAAGCCCGTCACGTCGCCGTCCGCATTCCGGTGGAACCGGGCGATCATCGAACCCCGCCGGAACACGTCGGGCGCTGACGCCGCCAGCTCTAGCCGTCCGAGCGATCCCCGCCCGAACCGCACAGCCACGCCCCCGTCGGCAGCCATGACCTCGGCGGAGGCGGCCGACTCCCCGGCGTAACATCCGGCATAGACGTGCAAGGCAGGCGGCATGGCGGCGTCCCGGTCAGCGGAGCCTGCACCCTGACCGGCGAACGTGTGAGCGGCATGAGCGAAACCTGAGCATTCGCTGAAAGCGATGGAAGCGGAGCCGCCTGTGGCGCCATCCGGGCGCCCGCGATCATGCCGGCGGCGGGCCGACCACGGTCTCTCCGAACACCCGCCGGAAACTCATCCTCAGCGCCTCATCCGCCTCATCCATCGTCGCCGGGACACCCAGATCGACCAGGCTGGTCACCCCATGCTCTGCGATCCCGCACGGCACGATGCCGCTGAAATGGTCCAGCTGCGGCTCAACGTTCAGGCTGATCCCATGGAAGCTGACCCACTTCCTCACCTTCACCCCGATGGCGGCGATCTTGTCCTCGCGGCTCCAGTCCGGCCCCTTGCGCTCGACCCAGACCCCGACCCGACCCTCGCGCACATCGGCCGGCACGCCGAACGCGCCCAGCGCCCCGATGATCCACTGCTCCAGGCCGCGCACGAAGGTCCGCACATCCTTGCCGCGCGCGTTCAGGTCCAGCATCACATAGGCCACCCGCTGGCCCGGGCCGTGATAGGTGAACTGCCCGCCCCGCCCGCTGCGGTGAACCGGGAAACGGGCCGCGTCCAGCAGGTCGCCGTCCTTCGACGAGACGCCCGCCGTGTAGAGCGGTGGATGCTCCAGCAGCCAGACCAGCTCGCCCGCCTCGCCCGCCGCGATCGCCGCCGCCCGCGCCTCCATGGCCGCGACCGCCGCCTCATAGTCCACATAGCCTTCGGAGACCGCCCATTCGACCGGGCGTCCATCGGCGCGGACCAGTTTGGATATGGTTTCGCTTAAGGCTTGGGAAAGCATGACGCCTCCAATGTGGGGGTCGGGAGCGCCATGCAAGTCCAGACCGCCCACGAACCCGTCTCCTCAGCGTCAGCGTCAGAGTGCCCAGTGAGTCAGATCGAAGCCGTCGATATCGAAATTTCGGTCGTTCTGGGACGTTCTGTCCTGCCGATGAGTCAGCTTCTGCGGATGGGCCGCGGGGCCGTGATCCCGCTCGACGCCTCCGAACATGACGAGGTCTGGATTCTCGCCAACAACCACCCGGTCGCCCGCGGCGAGATCGAAATCCGCGACGACCGCATCGCCATCACGGTGACGCGCGCAGCGGACGTGTATGACTTCATGGCCGGAGCGGCCTGAGGGTGATTGGTGGTTAGAGGTTAGTGATTGCTGTGCCGGATACCGGTGGTTCCGCGCAGCGCCCAAGCGCTGAAGCAGCAGCCACTAAACACTAATTACTAACCACTCAGACAACCTCTTCCCTTCCGCCCCGACCTCCGCTATCAGCCCCCCTCCGATGCGAGCGGTCGTGGCGGAATTGGTAGACGCGCAGCGTTGAGGTCGCTGTTCCCTAACCGGAGTGGAAGTTCGAGTCTTCTCGACCGCACCATCTGATTTGACAGGGCGAAACATCGGCGAACAGCTGATCTGAAAACAGGGGGGCCAAGCGTGAGCAAGATCGCAGACGCCCCCCTGCCCGTCGCCTCCCAGGTTGAAACCGAGCACGTCGCCCTCGACGAGGACTATGTCCTCACGGCGAATTTCGTCGAGAAGGTCGTTGACGCCTCCGACTCCGGCGACGGGCTGAAGCTCCGCTCGCTGCTGGAAGACCTGCACCCCGCCGACGTCGCCGACCTGATGGGCTTCCTCACCGCCGAGCACCGTGCGGTCGTCGTTCTCTGGATGCCGCCCGACCTGCTGGCAGAAACCCTGCCGGAGCTGGACGACAACATCCGCGAGGAGGTGCTCGAGCGCGTCCCGCACCTGACCCTCGCCGAGGCGCTGCAGGAGCTGGACTCCGACGACGCCGCCCTGGTGGTCGAGGACCTCGAGGACGACCAGCGCGAGAAGGTGCTGGCGGCCATGCCCGAGGTCGACCGCGCCGCGATCGAGAACTCGCTGCGCTACGACGAGGATTCCGCCGGCCGCCTGATGCAGCGCGAGGTCATGGCCGCGCCGTCGTTCTGGAACGTCGGCGACACCATCGACCACATCCGCAAGCAGGGCGAAGACCTGCCCGAGCTGTTCTTCGACATCTACATCGTCGATCCGCACAACAAGCCCGTCGGCGGCCTGCCGGTCAGCGGCCTTCTGCGCGCGGCGCGCACCATCGCCCTCGTCGACATCATGGAGCCGATCAATGCGATCGCCGTCGATCAGGACCAGGAAGAAGTCGCCTACATCTTCGAGAAATACCACCTGATCTCGGCCCCCGTCGTCGACGCCGCGGGCAGGCTGGTCGGTCAGATCACCGTCGATGACATCGTCAACATCATCCAGGAAGAGAACCGCGAGGACATCCTGCGCCTCGCCGGCGTCTCGGATGAGGACCGCGGCTCGTCGGTGTCCGAGATCGTGCGCGGCCGCGTGCCCTGGCTGGCGATCAACCTGGCGACCGCGGTTCTCAGCGCCGTCGTGATCTCGTGGTTCGAGGCCACCATCGCGCAGATCGTGGCGCTGGTGATCCTGCTCCCCATCGTTTCGGCCATCGGCGGCAACGCCGGCACCCAGGCCCTCACGGTGACCGTGCGCGCGCTCGCCACCCGGGAGCTCAACAGTTCCAACGCTCCACGCACCTTCCGCCGGGAGTTCGCCGTCGGACTGGCCAACGGCCTGGTCCTGGCGCCCCTGATCGGCGTCGCGGCGGGCCTGTGGTTCCGCGACTGGCAGATCGGCGCCGTCATCGCCGCGGCCATGGTGCTCAACCTGCTCGTCGCCGCGACGGTGGGTATGCTGACCCCCCTGACCCTGTCGCGGCTGAAGTTCGACCCGGCCGTGTCCTCGGCCGTTTTCGTGACCGCCACGACAGACTTCTTCGGCTTTTTGATCTTCCTCGGTCTCGCCACCATCGTCCTGTTGTAGAACGGCGCGTCCCTTGCTGGCTCTCTCTTCGGGCGAGCGCGCCCGTCTCGATTTGGGTCAATCCGTGTCCGAAACGCCCACACCCCGTCTGAAGGTCTCCCGCGAGGGGATGGTTCTCATCAAGAGTTTTGAGGGCTTCCGTCCGCGCGCCGTTCAGGAAGAGGATGGCCGCTGGGTCATCGGCTACGGCCACACCGCCTCCGCCCGCGAGGGTCTGACCGTCGCCGAGGCCGACGCCGAACTGCTGCTCCAGTACGATCTCATGCCCGTGGTCAAGGCGCTGAACGAGCAGGTGCACGGCTCGCTGAACCAGCACCAGTTCGACGCCCTGGCCAGTTTCGCCGTCTCCGTCGGCGTCGACCGCTTCCTCGCCTCCGACGTCCTGCAAAGGGTCAATGAGGGCCATGCCGGCCAGGCCGCCGACGCCCTGATCGGCTGGCCCGAGGATGCCTCCGCCGATGCCCGCCTGCGCCGCCGCGCCGCCGAGCGCGCCCTATTCGTCGCCGACCCCGCCTCGCCGGTCACCCTGGCCGAACTGCTCGCCGCGCCCCTTCCGCCGCCGCCGGTCGCGGCGGCCCCTGAACCCGAAGCGCCCGCGACCGACGCACGCGCCGCCGCCGTCGCCACCCTGTTGGGCGAAACGTCCGAGACTGCGGAAGCCCCCCGCCCCGTGGCATCGGAAGCGCCCGAGCCCGAGCCCGCCTGGGCCCCCGAGGCCCCCGCATTCGAACCTCCGGCCTTCCAGCCGGCCGATGCGGTGACGCGGGTCAATCTGGATCGCTATTCCCCCTACGCCGCCGCCATCATCGGCCCCTTGCCGGGCTTCGCCCAGGCAGAGCCCGCCGAGGTGCCCGTCGTGACGCCGGTCTTCACTGCCGAGCCGGAGCCTGCGCTGCCCGCCGTCGAGCCTCAGCCTGAGCCTGAGACAACGCCCGAGCCGGAGCCGGAGCCCGCCCCGGCAGAACCCGAGATCCCCGTCACCCCGCTGGTGTCCGCCGCGCCGCTCCCGTCGCCTTTCCCGGCGATGGATCCCGAACTGGTCCTGACCCCCGCCACCGAGGCCGATTTCGTCGAGGCCGAGCGCCCGGTCTGGCCGTCGGACCAGCGCGCCCCGGCGCCCGCGACTGAGGAAACCGTCCTGTTCGAGGACGAGCCGACCCTGTCCGTGCTGCGTCACGAGGTCGAACCCGCCGGCCCGCGCCGCTTCGACTGGAGCGAGACCGGCGCCTTCCTGATCATGGGCGGCGTAGGCCTCGCCGCCTGCGGGGCCTCGGCCGCCGCTTTCCGCCTCGCGGTCGAACAGCCGTCGCCCATGGGCGAGACCACGGTCATCGCCTGGGCCCTGGCCCTGATCGGCATCATCTGCGTCGGGGTGTCGTCGTGGAACCTGTATGTGCGGTGGGGCAAGTCGGACTGACTTTCCGGCGGCGGCGCGCGGTGCTAACCCCGGCCCCATGAGCATTCCCAACGCCCCCCAATCGATGGAATTCGGCCTCGGCGAAAACGCCGACATGATCCGCGAGACCACCGCCCGCTGGGCGACCGACCGTCTGGCGCCCCTGGCTGCCGAGATCGACGAAACCAACGCCTTCAAACGCGAGCTCTGGCCCGAGATGGGCGAGCTGGGCCTGCACGGCATCACCGTCGAGGAGGAATACGGCGGCCTCGGCCTCGGCTATCTCGAACACGTCGTGGCCATGGAGGAGGTCTCCCGCGCCTCGGCCTCGATCGGCCTGGCCTACGGGGCCCATTCCAATCTGTGCGTCAACCAGATCCGCCGCTGGGGCACCGAAGACCAGAAGCAGAAATACCTGCCCAAACTGATCTCCGGCGAATACGTCGGCTCCCTGGCCATGTCCGAGGCCGGCTCGGGGTCCGACGTCATGTCGATGCGCACCCAGGCCGTGAAGAAGGGCGACCGCTACGTCCTGAACGGCACGAAATTCTGGATCACCAACGCCCCGCACGCCGAGACCCTGGTGGTCTATGCCCGTACCGGCGAAGGCAACGGCGGCGTCACCGCCTTCCTGATCGAGAAGGGGATGAAGGGCTTCAGCGTCTCGAAGAAGCTCGACAAGATGGGCATGCGCGGCTCGGACACCGCCGAACTGGTGTTCGAGGACTGCGAAGTCCCGGAAGAGAACGTCATGGGTCCCGTCGGCGGCGGCGCCGGCGTGCTGATGAGCGGGCTCGACTATGAGCGCGCCGTGCTGTCGGCCGGTCCGCTGGGCATCATGCAGGCGGCGCTGGACGTGGTCCTGCCCTACGTCCGCGAGCGCAAACAGTTCGGCAAGCCGATCGGCTCCTTCCAGCTGATGCAGGCCAAGGTCGCCGACATGTACGTCGCCCTCAACAGCGCCCGCGCCTATGTCTATGCCGTCGCCCGCGCCTGCGACCAGGGCAAGACCACCCGCTACGACGCCGCCGGCGCCATCCTGCTGGCGTCCGAGAATGCGGTGAAGGTCAGCCTCGAGGCCGTCCAGGCCCTCGGCGGCGCCGGCTATACGAAGGAGTGGCCGGTCGAACGGCTGGTCCGCGACGCCAAGCTGTACGACATCGGGGCCGGGACCAACGAGATCCGCCGCTTCCTGATCGGGCGGGAGTTGCTGGGGAGCTAGCAACCCGCCCAGGGATTGACGATTGTTAAGTGGCGCCCGCCTATCTAGCGGCCTAGATCGAGACACCCCCGTCCGGACACCCGTCGCCGATGCCCGACTACGACTATCAGAGCGACAGTCGGACCTTCTCGCAGGTTCTGACCGACATCGGGGTCAAGGACGACCCCAGGCTCTACCTCGGCGAACTGGTCAACGCCTTCGGCGAGCGGGGCTTCGGCGCCCTGATGTTGTTCTTCGGCCTGATGAACATCGCCATCGGCATCATCCCCGGCACAACGACCATTCTCGGGGCCCCGCTGCTGCTGATGGGGCTGCAGCTGGCTACCCGCGCGGACCAGCTGTGGCTGCCGAAATGGGCGCTGCGGCGCTGGATCGAACGGGAGGCCTACAGGAACGGCGTGGAGAAGGTGCTGCGGCGCGTCCAGCAGGTGGAGCGGCTGTCGAAGCCGCGGCTGCACGTGATGACAAGCGAGCTTTCGGAAATCCTGATCGGCATCGCCACCGTGCTGCTGGCCTTCATCCTGATCCTGCCGATCTGGGGCGGAAACCTGGTGCCGGCGCTGATCATCTCGACCTTCGGCTTCGGCCTGATGCAGCGCGACGGGATCGTCGTCCTGATCGGCTGGACGGGCGTGGCCGGCGTCTGCCTGTTCATCTGGCTGGCCTGGGAGTTGGTCAGCCGGGCGTTCGGACCGACCATCCAGTGGGTCACCGGCCTGTTCTGAGGACGCTGGACTTTCGGTCTGTTGAGCTGACGCGCCGGTTGCACTCTGCCGTCGGCGACAGCCGGTCAGGCCGCCTGTTGCGCGCCCGGTCCGGGTCCGGCCAGCCCCTGCATGACCATCCGGTTGATGTCGATCAGGGCTTCGAAGTCGTCCTCGCCGCGCATGATCGCCGACGAGTGACGGCCGACGAACAGGCTGATCGAGATGATCTGGGCCTTCAGGCCGGCTGTCATGACATTGTCGGGATCGGCGCAGTCATTGGCCAGGGCCGACCACAGGCGGCGGTTCCAGTCCAGGGCGTCGATCCGCGCAGCGATGTCCGAAGGGTCCAGCGTTGCGGCATGCATCAGCGCCCGGGTGACCTGCCCGAACAGCCGATACTCCATCTCGCGCGGAGTCTCAGCCCGGGTGGCTGCGGTCTTGTATGCCTGCAGCGACATTCGCCAGATCTTCCTCATACTCAACGAGTTTTCGCGCCGCCATCAGCGCCTTGTAATATTCGCGCGCCATCACATGGCGCGAAGCCGCGACGCAGTCCGCCAGCACGACGGGATTGCGGGACGCTCCCATGAACTCGCTCAGCCGCAGGGCGAATTCGTCATAGACCTTGGCCGCCGCGGTCTCGTCCAGGTACATCATCATGACCGGGAAATAGACGCGTTTGGCCGGGGTATTGGCGTCTTCGGGCTGGAGAATGTCCTTCTCGCGCAGCACCGACGCCTTGTTCTGCAGGATCAGCACACCGCGACGATCACCGTTCTGGACGACGGCGCCGTTGAGGACGAATTTCTCGCCGGGCTTCAGCGACAGCTTGAGCGGCATTTGAGAGGGCGTCTCCTGACAGGCTCCCGGCGACGTTAGGAAGCCGGGACCAACGCACCCTAAACAACCGTGGTTAACCATCTCTTGTCTGACGGGAAGGCTCCCCGTCGCTCGCGGGAACATCGGACAAGTACCGGGCGTTGACCTTCCAGCAGGAGGCGGCGGCATGCCCGAGATTGACGGCTATTCGGACGACCAGGCCCAGTCCAAGGTCTATGACGAGACCCATCTCGACGATGAGGGCGACGGCGACATCCTGCTGGATGAAGCCGATCCCGTGCTGGACGTCACCCGGATGGCCGGCGATGCGGACGAGGAGCCGTTCGACGAGGACGCCGAGGACGATCTGGACGAGGTCCAGGGCGCGTCCGGAATCGAGGCTGAGGCCGACGCCCTGCTGGGCGTGGACGGCGAACGCCTGACCGAGATCGACGGCGAAAGCGCCGGCGGCCGCGGCCCGGACGAGGTCGAGCTCGTCTACACCGGCCTCATGCGCAACGTCCGCGGGGCCCAGGCCAGCGCGGCCCACTGGGAAGCGAAGACCCTGTCAGACGACGACATCGCCGGTCTGGGCTACGGCCCTGACGGCGACGAAGACCACCCCGCGAAATAAGGAGGGCCGAATGACCGCTCATACTGACCCGACGAAGCCCGCCGCCCGCGAAGACTGCGATCCCGACACCCCGCACGCCAAAACGGCGCCGCGCGAAACCGGCAAGCCGGATCAGCTGCGGGAGACCGAGCGCGACTCGGAGGACCGTCAGGAAGCCCTGCTCGACGAAGGCCTGGAAGAAACCTTCCCCGCCAGCGACCCGGTGTCCGCCAAGCGGATTACCTGATCGGCCTCAGCCCTTCACCCGCCAGGTCGCGCCCTGCGGTCCGTCCATCACGACCACATTCAGCGCATTGAGGCGGTCACGGATGCGGTCGGCCTCGGCCCAGTCCTTGGCCGCGCGGGCGGCGGCGCGCTGTTCCAGCAGACCCTCGACCTCGATCCGCAGGGCGTCGGACACCTCGCCTTCAAGCCATTCCGCCGGATCGGCCTGAAGCACCCCGAGAATCGCCCCGGCCGCGACCAGTTCGCCCTTGGCCCGGGCAACGACGCCGTGGTCGCCCGCCGTCATGGCGCGCTCGATCTCGCTGGACAGGGCGAACAAGGTCGCCATGGCCCCCGGTGTGTTGATGTCGTCCTCAATGGCCTTGAGGAAGTCCCCGGGCGGTTCGTCGCCATTGGCCTCGACGCCGGCGGCCCGATGCAGGGCGCCGTAAAGCCGGTCCAGCGCCTTGCGGCTCTGGTCCAGAAGCGCCTGGTTCCAGTCGAGCGGCTGGCGATAGTGGGCGCTTAGCAGGGCCCAGCGCACCACCTCGCCCGGAATCGCCTGCACCAGGTCATGCAGCAGCAGGACATTGCCGATCGACTTGGACATCTTCTCGGCGTCGACCGTCAGGAAGCCGTTGTGCATCCAGTAGCGGCTGTATTCAGCGTGGGCGTCCGGCTCATGCGCATGGCCGTGGGCGCAGACGCCCTGGGCGATCTCGTTCTCATGGTGCGGAAACACCAGGTCGATGCCGCCGCCGTGAATGTCGATCGGCAGGCCCAAGGTCTCCTCGATCATGGCCGAGCATTCGATATGCCAGCCCGGACGCCCCGCGCCCCACGGCGACGGCCACGAGGGCTCATCGGCCTTCGACGGCTTCCACAGCACGAAGTCGTGCGGGTTCTTCTTGTAGGGCGCGACCTCGACCCGGGCCCCGGCGATCATGTCGTCGAGGTTGCGACCCGACAGGCGGCCATAGGTCTCATAGGACGAGACGTCGAACAGCACATGGCCCTCGGCGGCGTAGGCGCAGCCCTGCTCCATGATGGCGCCGATCTGGGCAACGATGGCGTCCATATGGTCGGTGACATGCGGCGCGATGTCCGGCGGCGAGACGTTCAGCCGCTTCATATCGTCCAGATAGGCGGCCTCGTAGCGGGCGGTGACCTCGCCGATCGAGGTCCCCTCCTTCGCGGCCTTCTGGTTGATCTTGTCATCCACGTCGGTGACGTTGCGGGCATAGACGACCTTGTCGGCCCCATAGGTCCGGCGCAGCAGCCGCACCAGCACATCGAACACCACCGGCGGCCGCGCATTGCCGATATGGGCGTAGTCATAGACCGTGGGGCCGCAGACATAGAGGGTCACCCGATCGGGGTCGCGTGGCGTGAAAACGCGCTTTTCGCGGTGCAGGGTGTCGTGAAGGACCAGCGGCATAGGGAAGCGGAGACTTTCAGTTTTCTTGCGGGACGGACCCGCCGTCCCATATAGCGGTCCTGCTGCACAAGCGAACAGCGTCGAGATCGAGAATGAGCGTCATCCCCGTCAAGCCGGTTCTGGTCGGCGACAACGACCCGTCCAAACGCCCCAGCCGCGAGGAGGCCCTCAAGGCCGTCCGCACCCTGCTGGCGTGGGCGGGCGACGATCCCGACCGCGAGGGCCTGCGCGACACGCCCAAACGGGTGGTCGACGCCTATGGCGAATGGTTCGACGGCTATGACGCCGATCCGGCCAAGGAACTGTCGCGGACCTTCGAGGACGTGCAGGGCTATGACGACATGGTCCTGCTGCGCGACATCGAGGTCGAGAGCCACTGCGAACACCACATGGCTCCGTTCCTCGGCAAGGCCTATGTCGCCTACATCCCTCAGGAGAAGGTCGTCGGCATCTCCAAGCTGGCGCGGGTGGTCGAGATCTTCGCACGCCGTCTGCAGACCCAGGAAACCCTGACGCAGCTGATCGCCGAAGCCATCGAATCAAACCTTCAGCCGGCCGGCGTCGCCATCATGATCGACGCCGAACACCAGTGCATGACCACCCGGGGCGTGCATCACCGCCACGTTTCCACCATCACCACCCGCTTCACTGGCGTCTTCAAGACCGACGCTGCCCTGAAGGATCGCTTCCTGAAGCTGGCGAAGGGCTGATCGGCTCGCCTGAAAGGCGTATTTGGAACAATCACGGGGCAATGGAACCCCAACCCGCCTGAACCCGCTTTACAAGCGGGTTGCGGGACGCCAAGAGACGAACCGAACGTCATAGTTTGCGCTCGCCGTGATCGCGTCGGGCCTGATGGAGAGAGTGACACATGGGCTCCAAGCTTTCCGGACCCGCCGGCCAGGGCGGCAAGACGATCGAGCAGAACGCTGACATCAACGTCACGCCGTTCGTCGACATCATGCTCGTCCTGCTGATCATCTTCATGGTCGCGGCGCCGATGGCCACCGTTTCGATCCGCCTCGACCTGCCGCCGGCGACCCCGCCGGCGAACCCCGAGGAGGTCAAGGAACCGGTGTACATCACCATCCAGGACACCGGTTCGATCTTCCTGGCCGACCGCCAGACCACGATCGAGACCCTGGCGACGGACGTCTGCACCGCCCTCGCCGTTCCGACGGATTGCCGCCAGGAGCGCGTCTTCGTCCGCGCCCAGCCGGACGTGACCTACGACCAGTTCATGGAAGTCATGAACACCCTGCAGGAGAACGGCTTCTTCAAGGTCGGCCTGCTGAACGAAGACATCACCTGAGCGCGACGCAGCGCTGAGCGACCAGAGGCCGCGTCCCCCGGGACGCGGCCTCTTTCTTTTGGTCTGCATCGCCCGAAGGAGAAGATCGCTACTGCACCGACTGACGGGGCGGAGCCGGCGTGGCGGCCGCCGGCGCGGCATAGGGCCGCTCCCCAGCCGGTTCGGCCGGCGCGGGGGTCGCCGGTGCAGGCGTTGTGGCCGCGGGACGGGCGGCAGGACGACGCGCAGGCGGTCGGGCGGCCCGGACCGGCGCGGGAGCCGGCGCGTTCGCCGCCGGGGCGGGCGCCTCTCCTGCCGGCGGCGTGGCCGCAACGGCGGCCGGGGCGGAGGCCGGGGCGGCCGATTCGGTCGCCGGAGCCGTCGCCGCAGACGCCGCGGCGGCCCGGGCAGCCAGTTGCTGGCGCGCCTCGAAGCGGCGGGCCAGTTTCTCGGTCAGGCTGCGAGCGGCGGCGGGCTCCATCTGGGCCATGATGGCGGCCAGTGACCGCGGGCGCATGGCGGCGGCGACCGGCAGACGGACATCATCGTCCAGCGTGGCGAAGACGCGGGCGGCGTCACGCGGGCGCATCGCCGAATAGACGGCCACCATGCGGTCGTTCTCGGCCTTCTCCTGTTCGCTGACCTGACCCAGCAGAACGCGGACCTCGGCCTTCACAGCCTCAAGCGCGGCGACCTTGGCGTCCAGCTTCTGTTCGGCGGTGGCCAGCAGCGGCAGCATGGAGGCCAGATCGGCGTCACGGGCATCCAGCTCCGTCCGGCGCGCCGACAGCGACTGGATGATGCGCAGTTCCGCCGGCGAAATTCCCGCCTGCTGGGCCAGTTGCTCCGGCGTCAGGGCGCAGACCGCTGCGGCGGCAGCCACAGGAGCCGCGACGGCGCCGGCGGGCACGACCTCTTCGGCCCAGGCTCGGGCGCCATCGAACAGACCAGGCGCGACGCCGACGGCGCGGACCAACACCACCCCGCC
This sequence comes from Brevundimonas sp. UBA2416, assembly GCF_002343105.1. Lineage (NCBI taxonomy): Bacteria > Pseudomonadati > Pseudomonadota > Alphaproteobacteria > Caulobacterales > Caulobacteraceae > Brevundimonas > Brevundimonas sp. UBA2416. The sequence continues at coordinate 64,989 of NZ_DDRM01000014.1, read as the reverse complement.
GATGGCGACGGCGATCAGGGGCAACAGGCGGGGGATCTTGCTCATGATCGGCTACTCCGGCCCTCAGGTCGGCGAACGCCGCGCGTTCGCCATTGGGCTACAAAAATGGTCAGGCGGCGAAGAGGTCTTCGTCGAGATTGCGGCGGGACTGGTTGAGGCTTTGCTTCGCAGCCTGGTTAGCGGTCCGGCCCGCCGTCAGGGCGCCGAGGATGGCGGCGACCGGCGCCGGCGCACGCGTGGCGGGGGCCATGCCCTGGATGCGTTCCGCCAGCGCCGCCATCCGAAGCGCCCGCTCGTCTTCCGCCGTCACGGCAACGGGGGCGCGGGCAGCGACGAGCACGGGCTTCGCAGCCTCCTGTGGCAACGTCCGCGAGGTGTCAGGCGCGCGGGCGATCAGGGTTTCCAGCTGGGCCTTCACTTCCCGCGCCTTGACGATGCGATCGTGCAGGAGATCGGTTTCCTGGCCTGAGGCCCGCAGGCTGGCGAGGGCGGCCTCGGCCCGACCGGCGGCGGCGTTGAGTTCGGTGACCGCAGTGGCGAAGGCTTGCTGGCCGGCGCGGAGGGCGGACAGCTTCTTCTCCAGCCGGACGCCGTAGCCGAGTGCGGCCACCAGCAGCAGCATCAGCGCGCCGTCGAGAATCATTCCGGTCATCAGCGTCTTCCCTTGGTCAGACTGGTCGCGGCTTCGATGCTGATCGGCGCCTCGACCCGCACGGCAATGCTCTGTCCCTTGCGGCCCATCTTGCCGGTCGTGACCGGGATGGAGCCGCACCGGATCGAGATGTCGGACTCCGGTGTGGCGTTCAGCATCAGGGTGTCGCCGACCTTCAGGTCCAGCACCTTCGAGAGCGGCAGTTGCTGCTCGTCGAGCACCGCCCGCACCTCGGTTTCCGTGGTCCAGAGCTCGGTGGCGAGGTGGCCTTCCCAGATGTTGTCGCGGCCGAACTTCTCACCCATGAACTGCTGCAGCAGCATCTTCCGGATGGGCTCGAGCGTGGCGTAGGGCAGCAGCAGCTCGATACGGCCGCCGCGGTCTTCCATGTCGATGCGCAGCTTCACCAGGATGGCGGCGTTGGCCGGGCGCGCGATGGCGGCGAAGCGCGGATTGGTCTCCAGCCGGTCCAGGCTGAAATGCACCGGCGTCAGGGGCTCAAAGGCGGCGCGTGCATCGGCCAGAACGACCTCGACCATCCGCTGGACCAGAACCCGCTCGATGGTCGTATAGGGCCGACCCTCGATGCGCAGCGCCGCCGTGCCGCGACGTCCCCCCAGGAGCACATCGACGATCGAATAGATCAGGTTGGAGTCGACCGTCAGCAGGCCGTAGTTGTCCAGCTCCTCGGCCCGGAATACCGCCAGGATGGCCGGCAGCGGGATGGAGTTCAGATAGTCGCCGAACCGGATCGACGAGATGTTGTCGAGGCTGACCTCGACGTTGTCCGAGGTGAAATTCCGCAGCGACGTCGTCATCAACCGCACGAGGCGATCGAAGACGATCTCCAGCATCGGCAGCCGCTCGTAGCTGACGAGGGCGGAGTTGATGATGGCGCGAATGCCGGTGCGCTCGCCGTCATCCCCCTCGCCCATGTCGAAGCCGAGCAGGCTGTCGATCTCATCCTGGTTGAGGACGCGTTCGGACAGGGAAGACGGGCGCGCCTCCTCCGCCTCGGCTTCTTCCCCGAACGGGTCGGCGGTTTCGGCGAAGGCCGCGTCGGTCATGCCTACTGCACCAGCATTTCTTCGATCAGGACAGCATCGACCTTGCCGGGAGCCGCGATCAGATTGACCCGGCGCAGGATTTCAGCGCGGAGCTGGAAGGAACCGCTGGAGCCGGCCAGATCCTCGGGCCGCAGTTCGCGCAGGAAACCCTGGAACATGTCCTGCATCCGCGGCATTTCGGCCTGCAGCTGCTCGGCCACATGGGCGTCGCTGGTCTCGAGGGTCAGCTTCAGCTTCAGGAAGGTGGGTCGACCGTCGGCGGCCTGAATGTTCACCACCATGTCCGGCAGGGTGAAGAAGGTGACTCCGTCCGGCCCCTCGGCGATCACGCCCAGGGAAGCGTCCGCCGCACCGTCGGCAGCCGCGCCGTGGCCCCCGCCCTTCTTTTCGGCCTTCTTGTCATGGCCGCCCTTTTTCTCGGCGCCGTGATCGCCGTCTTCGGCCGTAGCCGGCTTGGGCTGCATCATGAAGAACGCCGCCCCCCCGCCGCCGCCCAGCACCACGAGTGCGGCCGGGATGACGATGAACAGCAGGGGAAGCTTCTTCTTCTTCGGTGCAGCGCCATCCTCGCCTTCTGCGCCGGCCCCATCCGAAACGGCAGGCAGGTTGGCGGCCTCGTCGCCGCCCTCCTTGGCGCCCTTCTTCTTGCCGAATTTGAACATGGACCACGCCCCGAGAATCTCTCGACCCATACGAGCGTTTTTTGGTTAACGAGCCGCTAAGAACCGGCAAATCCTGCCGGGTCATCGGGGCCCAAAACCGGACCAAAGCCCCGTCCGCACTGGGTTAACCCTGTTGGCACGACCGTTGCGAGGAGATGGGCGAAAGGAGCCGCCCCGTGGAAAACGCCGCCTATGTCGGACTGTCACGCCAGATGACCCTGCGCCGCGAGCTCGACATCGTGGCCAACAACATCGCCAATGCGGACACCACCGGCTTCAAGGTCGAACAGCTGCTGCTCGGCGCCGAGATCGGCGAGCGGGCCCGCAACGCCTTTGTGCGGCCGGGCGTCAGCTTCGTGCTGGATAACGGGATCGGCCGCGACTACGGCCAGGGCGCGCTGGAACAGACCGGCCGGAATCTGGACTTCGCCATTGAAGGTGAAGGCGCATTCTTCAAGCTCAACGACGGCGCCGGCGAGGCCTATACCCGTGACGGCGCCTTCACCCTCGATCCCGAAGGCCGGCTGACGACCGAGGGCGGCGCGGCTGTCCAGGGCGACGGCGGCGATATCATCCTGGACCGTGCTCTGGGCGAGCCATCCGTGGCCGCCGACGGCACGATCAGCCAGAACGGCAATCCTGTCGGCCGGATTTCCATTGTTCGCTTCGACGCCCTGGCCGCGCTCGAAAAGGGCGGCGACGGCCTGTACCGCAACGCCTCCAACGCCGCCGCCATCGAGGCGACCGACGCCCGCGTGCGTCAGGGCATGCTGGAAGGCTCCAACGTCAATCCGATCATCGAGATCACCAATCTGATCGAGATCCAGCGCGCCTACGAGAGCGTCACGCGGATGATCGAAAACGCCAACGACCTGTCACGCCGCGCCGTCGAGCGGCTGGGCCGGGCCTAGAAAGGGAGACTGAGACATGCGCGCGCTCAGAACCGCAGCCTCGGGCATGGCCGCCCAGCAGCTGAACGTCGAGGTCATCTCGAACAACATCGCCAACATGAACACGGTCGGCTTCAAGCGTCAGCGGGCCGAGTTCCAGGACCTGCTGTACCAGAACGTCGAACGCATGGGCGCGCAGTCGTCCAGCCAGGGCACGGTGGTCCCGACCGGCATCCAGATCGGCGCCGGCGTCAAGGCCGGCAGCGTTTATCGCATCACCGACCAGGGCTCGCCGACCCAGACCGGCGGCACCTATGACGTCGCCATCGACGGGCGCGGCTATTTCCAGGTTCTGCTGCCGTCGGGCGAGACCGCCTTCACCCGCGCCGGCAATTTCGCGCTCAACGGCGAGGGCCAGCTGGTCACCGACGACGGCTATGCGGTGCAGCCGAACATCTCGATCCCGCAGGACGCCGTGGACGTGACGATCTCCAAGTCGGGTCAGGTCCAGGTCATCACCGCCGGCGAGACCGAACCGTCCGTGGTCGGTCAGCTGGAACTGGCCAGCTTCTTCAACGAGGCGGGGCTGGAAGCCATCGGGGACAACCTGCTGATGGAAACCGCCGCCTCGGGCGCGGCCAACGTCGGCACGCCGGGCGAGGTCGGCTTTGGCCAGTTGCTGCATGGCTATACCGAGGCCTCGAACGTCGATGCCGTGGCCGAAATCAGCGCCCTGATCATCGCCCAGCGCGCCTATGAAATGAACTCCAAGGTTATCACCACCGCCGACCAGATGCTCTCGGTCAGCGCGCAGGTGAAATCGTGAGGTCCCTGATCCTAGGCGCCATCGCGGCCTTGATGGTCGCCGGCGCCGCGGTGGCCGGGCCTGTCACGCTGAAAGCCAATCCTGTCGACAGCGACGGCCGCGTGACCCTGGGCGACCTGTTCGACGGAGCCGGAGCGGCATCCAATGTTGTCGTCGGGACCCGCGCCGGCCCCTCCATCGTTTTCGAGGCCGGCCAGCTTCAGAGTCTCGCGCGTCAGTCGGGACTGGACTGGGCAAATCCGACCGGGTTGCGCCGGGTGGTCGTGCGCAACGCCGCCGTCGCACCGGCATCCGCCGCTCCTGCCCCCGGATCGTCTGTCGCAGCCGATGAAGTTGCGCCGCCGGTCCTCGCCGCCCGTCCCCAGCCAGTCCGGGCCGCCGTTGCCGAGCGCGTCATCACCCGGAACGACATGGTTGAGGTCGCCTATGAGGTCGGCGGTGTCCGCCTGACCATCACCGGTCACGCCGAGGGCAACGCCGCTCCGGGCCAGCGCCTGGCGGTCCGGAACCTGCAATCGGGCCGCACCATCGACGCCGTGGCCATCGGACCCGGCCTGGCCCTCGCCGGCCCGGCCGCACAGGAAGCCCGCGCCACCCAACAGCTCGCCGCCCGATAGAGGGATAAAGTTCCATGCGTACCGCCCTGATCCTCTCAGCCGTCGCCCTTACCCTCGGGGCCTGCTCAACCGCCGTCGAGGCCGTGCGTGGCCCCGAGCTGGCGCCGATCGGCTATCCCGCCGCCCTGGTGCCGACCAGCCAGGCCTATCTGCCCTCGCCGGAGCAGCAGCACGCCGACCGCGCCGCCAGCGCCAACAGCCTGTGGCGCGCCGGGGCCCGCACCTTCTTCGGCGACCAGCGCGCCCGCCGGATCGGCGACATCGTCACCGTCAACATCGACATCGACGACCGCGCCCAGACCCAGAATTCCACGGCGCGCAGCCGCACCAACGAAATCTCCGGCGGGGTCACGAACTTCTTCGGTCTTGAGAACAGCCTGGGGCGCGCCTTCCCCGGCGGTTTCGATCCGGCCAATCTGGTCGGGCTGGAAGGCGAGTCCAACTCGAACGGCTCCGGCTCGGTCAACCGGTCCGAGAAGGTCAGCCTGACCATCGCCGCGGTCGTCACCGATGTGATGGGCAACGGCAATCTGGTCATCCAGGGCCGGCAGGAAGTGCGCACCAACCGCGAGGTCCGCGAACTGACTGTCGCCGGCATCGTGCGGCCCGAGGACATCAGCTCCGCCAACACCATCGCCCACACCCAGATCGCCGAGGCCCGGATCAGCTATGGCGGTCGCGGCGACATCAGCCGCGTCCAGGCGACCCCTGCGGCCCAGTCGCTGGTGGAGCGCTTCAGTCCGTTCTGAGTTGGGGCCGCGGTCACAGGGCTCCGCCCTGTCGATCCGACGCGGCCTCGCTGCGTAGGGCTGTTCGCCGAACGCGCGATAAATTCATCACACCCCGGGATCAGGTCCGGGTGCGTCCAAGCGGGGCCGTGAACCGTTAATGGAATGTGGCGTTTCGATACCAGACGCGAGATTCCCTGATGCTCAAGATCGCAATTCCAGCCGTCGCCGCCCTCGGGCTGATCGCCTTCGCCGCCCGGTCGCAGGCGACAAACCTCGACATCCAGACCGAGGTCGCGCCGATGGGCTGGCACCTCAGCCACGAGGGTTCGTTGGCGAAATTGGCCTATGGCGTTGAAAACTCCGACCAACTGGCCCTGATGATGACCTGCGAGCAGGGCCAGACGCAGGCGACCGTCTATGGCGACGTCCAGCCGGCCAGCCCGCGCCTGATCAAGGCGTCGACGTCGACGGCGATCGATCCTCTCAGCGGCGACCTGCCCGATGTGAAGCGGATCTCGCTTCGTGACCCGGCCCTGCAACAGCTGGCCCGGAGCGGAAAACTGGCGGTCGAGGCCGACGCCGGACAGTTCGAACTGTCCGCCACACCGGTGGAACGCCGCCTCATCGGTGAATTCTTCGCCTATTGCGGTTCGGACCGCGTCTGACCACAACTGTGGCCGGACCATTCAGCGGGGGCTGAGCCATGATCGCCTTGTTCGTCATCGCGGCCCTGGCCGCACAGAGCCCGCCGCCAGAACCTGCATGGACGTGGACCCTGTACGCCGACGCTGAGCCCGTGGTCCTGGCTCACGAGGTTCCTGACACAGCAAATCTGCGCACCACCCTCGAATGCGATCCGGGTACGAGCGTCGCCCGACTGACCCTGTACGGCGGTGTTGTCCTGAGCGGCATGGCCAGAGTGACCTCAGGCGAGGCCTCCGCTGTCGCCGAGGCGACGCCGGCGCGGGCCGGGAGCACCAGACTGGCGCTGCGGACCGACCATCCCGTGTTCGCCGCCTTCACCGTCGACGGCCAGATGGCGGTTGTCGTGGGCGATCAGCGCCGCCCCGTTGAGATTCCGGCAGCCCACCTTGCCAAGCTGCGCCGGTTCGCGGAACTGTGCTCGGGCTGATTGCAGGAGAGGTCCATGCGCGCCCCGGTTCTGATCGTCCTGAGCGGCCTGCTGCTGGGCGCGTCGGCTTGCGCAACCGTGGAGGCCCCGGTTGAGCCGGCTCCCGCCGTCGCTTCTTCCGGCCCGCCGACGCCCATCGCCGATCACGACTGGTTCTATCATCGGGATGGCGAGGAGGCCCGGCTGGTCTATGGCCTCGCGGAGAGCGATGACCTGCGGCTGGGCCTGGATTGCCGTCAGGGCAGCGGACGGTTGGCGCTCAGCGCCGTCGGTGGTCCCGACGCCAAACCCGAGATCTACATCGAGGCCGGCGGAGAAACCGAGCGGTTCATGGCCCAATCAGAACCTTCGGAGTTGCACGAAGGCGTCTTCCTGACCGCAGAGGCCGATGCGGATGCGCCCGTTTTCCAACGCTTCCGCCGCATCGGCTGGCTGGCGCTGTGGGTGGACGGCGAACGGCAGGCCTACGCCCCCCACCCTGAATCCGCGCCCAATATCGAACGGTTCTTCGTCTTCTGCGGTTGACGCGACGGCTCCGCTCCGGTGCAGTCCCGCCCGATCCGGGAGAGGGACCTCATGAAACGCGTTATCACCGCCTGCGCCATCGCTGTGCTCGCCGCCGCCGCAGCCCCCGCTTTCGCCAACCCAGCGTGGGTTCAGGCCGAGGCCGCCCGCAATGCCGAGAACCCGGCCCTCGCCTCCGTGCTGGCGGACTACGAAGCCTATCTGCGGGCCGTGGACCCGATCAACGCGGGCATGGAAGGCGACCGTGCAGCCCTGTCGCGCATGCCGGACAGCTCGCGCGCCTTTGAAGTGGCGCAGGAGCCGGTGCTCAGGGGTTTCGCCGACCGACTGGCCGCGATCGACGCCGCCGGCCTCGGCGACGACGACCGGCTGAACCACAGCTTCCTGACCTATGTGCTGCAGCGTTCGCTGGCCCGCATCCCGCTCGATACGGGCCGTATCGACGCCTTCAACTCGGAAGGCGGACCCGGACAGGGCCTTGCCTATCTCGCCGGCGTCACCCGCATCGTCACCACCGCCGACGCCGAGGCCTGGATCGCCCGGCTGGAGGCCATGCCGAAGATCTATGCCGACCAGCTGGCCGGCGCCCACCGCGGTCTGGATACCGGCCTGGTGCAACCGCGCTCCATCGTCGAAAACGCCCTGACCCTGATCGAGCCGGAGGCGGCGCTGGTGCTCGAAGCCGATCCCCTGCTCAAGCCGTTCGCTGCCCTGCCTGCCTCCATCCCGGCGGCGCAGCAGGCGGCCCTGCGTGAGCGCGCCGCCCGGGCGGTGGCGGACGGAATCATGCCCCAGCGGCGCGAATGGGCGCGGTTCCTGCGCGAGGACTACCTGCCCCGCGCGCCCCAGACGCTCGGCCTGGTCCACAGGCCCGGCGGGCGCGACCTGTACGCCTTTCTGGTGCACGGCTTCACCACCACGGACATGACCCCGGACGACGTCCACGCCATCGGCCTGCAGGAAGTCGCCCGTATCCGCGGCCGCATGAACGCCGAGATGCAGGCGGCCGGCTGGACCGGCGATTTCGCGTCCTTCCTGACCTTCCTGCGCACCGATCCTCAGTTCTACGCCACGACGCGGGAACAGCTGCTGGAGAAGGCCTCGGAGATGGCCAAGCGGGCCGACGACGGCATGCCGGCGCTGTTCGGAACCCTGCCCCGCCTCCCCTATGGCGTCCGTCCCGTGCCACGCGAGATCGAGGCCAACTACACCACCGGGCGCTACAACCAGGGTTCGCTGGAGAACGGCGTCGCCGGCGGATATATGGTCAACACCTCCAGCCTCAACCAGCGCGGCCTGTATGAACTGCCCGCCCTGACGCTGCACGAGGGCGTACCGGGACATCACCACCAGATCGCACTGCAGCAGGAGGCCGAGGACGGCCCCTATTTCCGTAAGAGCGTCGACGTCACCGCCTTCACCGAGGGCTGGGGCCTCTACGCCGAGTTCCTCGGCGAGGAGATGGGCTTCTATCGCACGCCCTATGAGCGGTTCGGCCGCCTCAGCTACGAGATGTGGCGCGCCTGCCGGCTGGTGTCGGATACGGGCCTGCACTGGCTGGGCTGGGATCTGGAGCAGGCCCGCGCCTGCTTCCGCGACAACTCGGCGCTGGCTCCCTTGAACATCGAGACAGAGCTGCAGCGCTATATCGGCTGGCCCGGTCAGGCGACGGCCTACAAGATCGGTGAGATCCGACTTCGCGCAATCCGCACACGCGCCGAGGCCGAACTGGGCGACCGCTTCGACATCCGCCGCTTCCACGACGCCCTGCTGGTCGACGGTCCCCTGCCGATGGCCCTGCTGGACGCGCGGATGGACCGCTGGATCGCGGAAGAGAAGGCGCGGCCCGCGGACTAGAGTCCCAGCGCCGCTCGCGCCTTCCTGGTCAGCTTCGCCGCCACGATGCTGTGGGCGATCGCCAGATGCTCGGCCAGCTCGTCGTCGGCCCAGTCGTCGATCTGCGGCAGATTCACCCATCCGGCCCGCGCCAGATAGGGCGCCGGACGCGCATGGCCGGACTCGGTCAGCACCTCATAGGCGATGTCCGAGACCTTGAAGGAAACGCCGCCCTGCTCGCCGACCATGGCGAACATCTTGCCGCCGACGCGATAGGCGTCGTGATGGTCGCCGAACGGATGATCCAGCGTCGCCGCCGGGAGCGCGAGGCAGACCTTGCCCACCCCCGCGCGATCCATGATCAGGCCTCGACGCCGACGCCTATGGGACAGACCACGCCCGTCCCGCCGATGCCGCAATAGCCGGCCGGGTTCTTGGCCAGATAGCCCTGGTGATAGTCCTCGGCGAAATA
>NZ_DDRM01000014.1:55264-55478 GCF_002343105.1 Brevundimonas sp. UBA2416 | reverse complement strand
TGGTGATAGTCCTCGGCGAAATAGTACGGCCCGGCAGCGGCGATCTCGGTGGTGATGGTGCCGCGACCCGCCCTGGACAGGGCCGCCTGATAGGCGTCGCGAGAGGCCTCGGCTTCGGCCCGTTGCGCGTCGTTCAGATAATAGAGGGTCGAACGATAGGTCGTGCCCACGTCATTGCCCTGACGCATCCCCTGGGTCGGGTCGTGGTTTTCCC
>NZ_DDRM01000014.1:54605-55044 GCF_002343105.1 Brevundimonas sp. UBA2416 | reverse complement strand
GCAGGTCTCCTCATAGGTCGGGTTCGGGGTGATACCGCCCGAATAGCCGACAGAGGTCACCCAGACGCCCGGCAACTGCCAGAAGATCCGCTCCACGCCCCAGAAACAACCCATGCCGAGGATGGCGGTCTCGAACCCCTCGGGATGCGGCCCTTTCAGCGGGCGGCCGCTGACATAGTGGACCTCGTCGGTGTGCAGGGGGGTCGTGCGGCCCGGCAGGGCATCGGCGGCGGTGGGCATTTCGTGGGATTTCTGGAACGTCATGGCGCGAACTCCGGTCGAACAGTCATTCCTGCATATGGGGCCTCACGCGCCGCTTGCCGAGGGGGTCCGGGTGTTCTATCAGCCTCGCCTCGCGCCGGATCGACCTCCGGCGCGCTGCGAACGGCCTTCGGGCGATGTCGTGGAAACGGACAGGTGGCGGAGTGGTCGATCGCGC
>NZ_DDRM01000014.1:729-54459 GCF_002343105.1 Brevundimonas sp. UBA2416 | reverse complement strand
CGAGGGTTCGAATCCCTCTCTGTCCGCCACGCACTTCGATGACAGACTTTCTGCACCGCACCGGCGGCACTCAAGAGGAAGCGGTTGTCATTAACCTGCCCTCACCAGCTCAAGCTGGACGCACTGTGACGAAGCTCTGGTGCCTTTCAACAGGTGTAACCACCGGGTCACTGGGACGAGAAACGCAGCATTCGTAGACAGATCGCCGAAGACGTCTGTCATCGCGAGCAGCTGGGTCTGGGCAACACCGCCCGCTTTCGCGAGCGATCTCAGCTCGTCCGCCAGCGGGTGACGAAGGGCGAGGGCATCGTCTTCGACCAGAGCCAGCCGATGGATCCAGGCCGCTACAGCGAGCGCGAGACGTTTGATCGGCCTGCCTGCGGCCAGCCTGTCCCGGATCGGGTCCAGCAGCAGGTTGATAGATGCATCGGTATTGATCCGTTCGACGGTGTCGCGAAGCGTGCGGTTGGAAAAGCGCTTCACCAGTCGATCCTGATAGGCTGCCAGATCGACGGGCAGGTCCGCAGGCAGGGTCGGTGACAGTTCCTGTTCCATCAAGGCGCGGATGTAGCGCGCCAGCCTCGGGTCGCGCATCGCGTCGGCGACCATTCGATAGCCCAGCAGCCAGCCCAGTGAAGCCAGCGCCAGATGGCTGGCGTTCAGCAGACGCAGCTTCATGCGCTCGAATGGCTCCACGTCTGCCGTGAACTGGACGCCGACATTCTCCCAGTTCGGCCGACCGTCCGCGAAATCGTCCTCTATCACCCATTGGGAATACGGCTCGCAGATGATCGGCCAGGCGTCCGCCAACCCCCAGGTTCCTGAAATCGCCGCAACGTCCTCCGGGCGTGTCAGAGGGGTGATCCGGTCCACCATGGTCGCCGGGAATCGCGCGTGCTCCGCGATCCAGTCGGCCAGATCGGTATCGACCAGGCCGGCGAATTCCAGCACCGCAGCCCTGAGCAGGCTGCCGTTACCGGGCAGGTTATCGCAGCTCAACGCAGTGAAGGCCGGTCGGCCGGCGCTCCTGCGTCGTCGGCAGGCCTCGACCAGCAGTCCGATGACAGACCCGGGGCGTCGCGGATGGGCAAGGTCCATCCCGATGAGGGGGTTGGCGCGGTCCAGCCGTCGCGTAATGGCATCCAGACAGTAGCCGTTCTCGCTGACGGTCAGACTGACGATGCGGACACCGGCCCCATCGATGAAGTCCAGGATGTCTTCCGTATCCTCCGGAGCGACGATGTCGACGATCGACCCCACGACCTGGGCCATCGCCCCATCGTCGTCGCGCTCGACCAGCGTATAGAGCCAGTCCTGTGCAGAGAGCGCGTCGCGGACGCCCGCGTCGAAGGGCGTCAGGCCCGCGCCGATGATGCCCCAGTCCATCGCCTGGCCATTGTTCATCAAGGCGTGGACATAGCGGGCCATGTGGGCGCGGTGAAAGGCGCCTGGCCCGAGGTGGACGATGCCGGCGGTGATCTCTGACGGGTTGTAGCCAAGACCCGCCACCCCGTCAGGCAGGCTATCCAGCGTCGCGCGACAAAGCCTCGGAGACGTCACGTCTGTTTCGGCGCCGCCCTGGCGGCCAGGGCGAAGGCGATCAGCGAAAGGAGGCTGGATGCGAGTCCGACGCCCGCCAACGCCGGCGCCAGCGTCCCCTCTCCGCCGACACGCTCGCTGATAATCGTCACCAGCGACGGCGCCACGCCAAAACCAATGAACGATCCCACGACGACAAACGAACCCAGGCAGAGCGCGCGGAATTGATTGGGAACCAGCACGGCGATCGCCGTGGCCGTGATCAGGCCCGTGGCCGTCCCCGCCAGGAGCAGGGCGGTGAGCATGAGGGCGAAACCGGGCACGTTCGGCATCATCGGAAACAGGGCGGCGGGCACACCGATCGCGGAGGCGATCACCGCGCTGATCAACAGGCCCCTGCCGCCGCCCCGCTTCAAGCCCGCGTCTGCCGCTATCCCCCCGGCGATCGTGCCGAGCAGGCCCGAGCCAAGCAGCACCAGCCCCATCCAGCCGCCGAACTCGGCCGGTTGCAGTCCATAGGTGCGCATAAGGACGGGCGTGGCCCAGATCCCGGCCGAGGCATCAGCCATGATGACGGCAATCTGGCCCACAAACAGCGGCGCCAGAAGGCCGCGCCGGTCCCACAGCGCCCGCATGGAAGCCTGAAAGCCCACGGCCGCCTTTTCCACCTCCTGCCGGACGGGTTCTCGCAGCATCAGCAGCGGCAGCACCAGCAGGACGCTGCCACCCGCGAAGATCAACTGGGTCACGCGCCATGCGGCCATGCCGAACAGGGGCTCGGTCCGCGCCGACAGGATCCCGAACAGGGTACCGCCCACGGCAAAAGCCAGGGCGATGCCGACCACCTTTCCCATGGAGAGGAGCAGCAGCGACCGCCCCCGCTTGTCCGGTGGGCAGAGGTCGGCGGCGATGGAGATGGCGACGGGTAGCACGACCGTAAGCCCCAGGGCCGACAGCATGCGCGCGGCGAACAGCATTTCGAACGACGTAGCGAAGGCGCTCGCGGCGGCCCCCACGCTCCAAAGCAGCGCCAGGACCAGCATTATGCGGACCCGGTTGCTGTGATCGGCCATCCATCCGATCGGAATGGACAGAAGGGCAGCGGGGATGGCGGTCGCCATACCCTGCACCAGTCCCATCTGCATATCTGACAGGTTCAGGTCGGTGCGGGCGAACTCCTGCACGGGACCGAACGCCGCCTGGACCGCGCAACCGGCGCCGATGCTCAACGCCAGAATGGTCAGGGTCAGGCCGAGCCCACGCGAGCGGGGGACAGAAGGCCCCGGCTGTGGCTCGAGCGGGGCCTCGATCGCGGTTGAATCAGACATGACCCTGCTCCGGGTTTGCGAGGCCGCGCAGGATGTCCCCGATCGAGGCGTCGAAGTGGGCGTCCATCGCCTGGACGGCGGCGTCGGCATCGCGATCCATGATGGCGCGGGCCAGGGTGCGGTGACGCATCAGCGTCGCAGCGCGGTCTTCGGGGCCTTCACGGGTCTTCCAGGCCGCGGGCACGGCCTCCTGCATCAGCGGCGCGAACGAGGCGACGATCTGGACGAACAGGGCGTTCTTGCCGGCGCGGGCGATGGCGTCGTGAAAGGCGATGTCATGGGCGGCGACCTTGTCCATGTCGTCGTGATCACGGTCCATCGCTTCAGCCAGGTCGACGATCGCCCGGGCCTCGGCGTCAGTGCGGTTCTGGGCGGCAAGGGCAGCGGTGCGGATCTCGATCGTGCGGCGCACGTCCCAGACATCAGCGACGGAAATCTGGGCTGTGGACACGGCGTGATCCAGCGAACTCGCGATCACAGCACCGTCGATGGCGCTGACGCGGGGTTTGCGGCCATTGCCGACGTCGAGCAGGCGCAGCGCCGCAAGAACGCCGAACGCCTCGCGCATAACCGCCCGGCTGACCCCCAGTTGGCCGGCGAAATGGCCTTCTCCAGGCAGGCTGTCGCCGACGCGTAGCCCCTCGGTCCGGATGTGGGCACGGACGGCGTCAATGGCGCGCTGGACCAGCGACCCGCCCTCGGCACCGGAGCGACCGCTCATGTTCAGGCCGCTCATCAGGCGGCGATCCGGGCGGCCCGGTAATCGGACGGCGACAGGCCGAACCGACGCCCGAAGGCGCGGGCGAAGCTGGCATTGTTCAGATAGCCGTTCTCGTAGCCGATCGAGGAGATGGGCAGGTCGGTGGTGACCAGCATCCGGCTGGCCTCCAGAAGCCGGCGCTCGGCCAGAGCCTCGGCGACGCTGCAGGCGAACATCTTGCGGAAACCACGCGTCAGCTTCTCGCGATTCATGCCGCAGCGGGCGGCAATGCCATGCAGGGAGAGCTTTTGGCCCCACTGTTCGTCGATCAGCCGGCGCGCCTCCAGCAGACGACGGCTGTCGGCCTGTGACAGGTCGCTGTCTCCGGCGGCGGGAACCAGCCCGCCCCCATCCAGCGCGGTCCAGGTGTCGCACAGAAGCTCGATCGCCTTGGCGGTTCGATAGATGTCGCCCGCCTCGCTCTCGCGGTCGCATTCCCGAAGCGCCAGCGCGATGGCGCGCAAGGAACTCGGCAGGTGGAAATCCAGGCGTTCGTCGGCCTGCGGGAGGGTGTCGGCGCCGATGCGGGCCAGACCTGATGGCGAGATGAAGAGCACAATCCGCGTCACGCCTGTATCCTCGGACGCCAGTTCCTCGGCTCGTCCGGATCCCACGAGACTCAAGGTCGCCGGAGCGTCGATGGATCCAAGGTCGAAGGCCACGACGACGGCCTTGGGCGGGATCGATGCGTCGTCGAAGGGACCTCGCCCGGTGAAGACGGTGAACTCGGGCGAAACGACCAGGCAGCGACGTGCGACTGGCGCGGTGTTCGATGTGATCATGGGATCCTCCCGCCTCTCTGACGGAGGCTGAGGGATGACGATGGAGCTATCTGACAGGTTTGGCAAGAGCTATCAGATAGGTTGCGCCTGAGGCGCTCAGAGGCTGAAAATCTTGCCGGGATTGAGCAGGTTCTGCGGGTCCATCGCCCGCTTTATGGTGCGCATAATGTCGACCGCCTCGCCCAGCTCGGCCACCAGCCAGTCCTGCTTGCCCAGTCCGATCCCGTGCTCTCCGGTGCAGGTGCCGTCCATGTCGAGCGCCCTTTGGACCATGCGTCGGTTCAGGGCCTCGGCCTCGGCGGCCTCTTCCGGCTTGTTCGGATCGATGACGAAGACAACATGGAAATTGCCGTCGCCGACGTGGCCCAGGATCGGGCCGGGAATGGAGGCGGCCTCCAGGTCCTCTTTCGTCTGGGTGATGCACTCCGCCAGACGGCTGATCGGAACGCAGACGTCCGTGGGCCAACCGACGCAGCCTTTGCGCAGGCCGATGGCGGCATAATAGGCCTCATGCCGGGCCTTCCACAGCTTGGCACGTTCCTCGGGCAGGCTTGACCACTGGAATGCGCCACCGCCGTTGGCCGACGCCAGGGCCGAGACCGTCTCAACCTGTTCCTGGACGTAGCGCTCCGAGCCATGGAACTCGAAAAAGAGCGTCGTCTTCTCCGGATAATCGAGTTTTGACCAGGCGTTGACCGCCCGCATCTGAACGTCGTCCAGAATCTCGACCCGCGCCAGCGGAACGCCCATCTGGATGGACTGAACCACCGTATCGACGGCGCCGGCCAGGGTCTCGAAACTGCACACGGCCGAAAGGATCGATTCCGGAATGCCGTGCAGGCGCAGAGTGACCTCGGTGATGATGCCGAGCGTGCCTTCCGAGCCGACGAACAGCCGCGTCAGGTCATAGCCCGCCGCAGACTTCCTGGCCCGTCGCGCCGTGCGGATGTCGCGTCCGTCCGGCGTGACGACCCGAAGCGACAGCACCGCCTCTCGCATGGTGCCGTAGCGCACGGCATTGGTGCCCGAGGCCCTCGTCGAGGCCATGCCGCCGATCGTGGCGTTGGCCCCCGGATCGATAGGAAAGAACAGGCCGACGTCACGCAGATGTTCGTTCAGATGCTCGCGCCGGACCCCCGCCTGGACCGTTACGTCGAAGTCCTCGGCGTTCACCTGGACGATCTGGTCCATCAGGGACAGGTCGATGGTCAGACCGCCGTTGACCGGGGTGGTATTGCCCTCGATCGAGGTGCCGGCGCCGTAAGCGATGATCGGCACGCCGGCCTCTCCGCACAGCTTGACCGCCGCCACCACGTCTTCGGTCGACAGGGCAAAGACGACCGCGTCTGGCAGGACGGTGTCAAAATGCGCTTCGCTGGCTCCGTGCTGCGCCCTCATCGCCTCGCCAAGATGCAGGCGGTCGCCGAACACCCCCCGAAGGCTTTCAATGAAGCCATCGGGGAGGCGGCTCGGCTCCAGGGAAAGAGGCAGGGCGTTCACGGTCGATCCAACTCAGGTTGACTTAGAAGCTGTACCCCACGCGCACGCCGATGCGCCGACCGTCACCAATCTGGCCCAGGCTTCCCAGCGCCGGCAGGCCGGCGGCAGTCAAGGTGGAGCTGTCGATGTAGGATTCGTAGTACTCCTCGTCGAACAGGTTATTGGAGAAGACCGCAAACTCCAAACTGTCCACGCGGTAGGAAATCGTGGCGTTAGCCAAGAAATAGCTGTCCAGTTCAGGCGCGAAGGTGTTGGACAGGCCCGCGCCGATCCGTTCGCCCTTGCCCACGATGCCGCCCGAGAAAGTCAGGTCACCGCGGCCGAGCGGCACGACGTAATCGCTCTGAAGGCTCATCGTCCAGGCAGGCTGGAACGGGATGCGGTCGGTCGGCAGCAAGCGGCCGGTGGTCTGGCGATAGCGTGTATCGTCGGTGATCCGGGCGTTCTGCAGCAGGCCGCTGGCGCGGATCGTCCATGCGTCTGTCAGCTCGGCGGTGATTTCGGCCTCCAGGCCGTAAGAACGCGCGTCGCCGGTGTTCAGGTTGATGCCGACGATTCCGGCCCCGGTGGTCGAGGGCGCCAGGCTGTTGGCGGCGATAATGTCCTTGTAATCATTGTAGAAGACGGCGCCCTGCAATGAAATCCGGCGGTCGTCGGTGCTTATCTTGGTCCCGATCTCGTAGGTCCACACGGAGTCGCCGTCATAGGTCAGGTTCGGTGCGCCGGGGCCGTTGGTGCCGCCGCCGCGGAAACCGCGCGCGATAGAAGCGTAGATCATGCGGTTGTCATCGATCCGCTTGCGCAACGCTATCCGGGGCTGAACCTCGTCGGCCTCATAGCTTGAGTTTCTGGCGCTCTGGAAATCGATCTGCTGCCGATCGTAGCGCAGGCCAACGGTCAGCTCGAGGTCAGGCTGGATGTTCCAGAAGGCGGTGCCAAAGACAGCCCAGATGTCCGCGTCGGATCTGGCGAAGGCCGGCACGGTGAGGTTCGCCGGGACCACCAGGGTCGCCGAGGTCTGGTCAAGTGTCTGGTTCGACCGGAACACGCCGACAAGCGAGGTCAGATTCTCGCTCCAGCGGCTGTCGATCCGCGCTTCGACGCTTCTGGTCTCCAGAGTGTTCTCGCCGGTCGAGCGGAACAGGTTGATCGACTGGAAGTCGCCGTCGCTGTCGCTTTCGGCGTCGCGTTTGTCATAGGAAGCGATGACGGTCAGGTCATGCTGCTCGCTCAGCGGCATCTGCAGTCGGCCGTTGAGCCCGCTGTATTCGTAGTTGGCGATGCTGCGGAAATTGGTGCGGGCGTCGTCGATGTAGACGGTCGGGCCGGTGGTCACCGCATACAGCGGGTTGGTGCCGTTCACCTCGTCATAATAGGCGTTCAGGTTGATGACCGCGGACCCGGCCTGCCACCGCAGCGCGCCGCGGATCGTGTTCTGCTCCAGCCGATTCGCGTCTTCGTAGCCGAGGAGGCTATTGTTGATGAAGCCGTCGCGGTTCTGGGTGCCGATCGACAGGCGGCCTGCCAGCACGCCCGGAACGATCGGCCCGGCCACGGTGGCGCCAACGATGTAGTAGTTGTCCGGCCCGGCGTAGGTCGCCGTCAGCCTGCCTTCCAGCACGTCCGACGGCTGCTTGGTCGTAACGTTGATGGCGCCGCCCAAGGTGTTCTGGCCGAACAGGGTCGACTGCGGTCCGCGCAGGACCTCGATCTGTTCGACTGCCAGGGTCGGGCTGTTCAGGTACGACGTGTTCTGCTGGTAGACGCCGTCCACAAAGATGCCGACGCCGGGCTGAACCGTGTCCAGGAGGGTCGTGCCGATGCCCCGGATCGAGATGAAGGCGCGTCCGGCAGCGTCGGAGTTGATGTTCAGGCCGGGCGTGATCGCGGCGATATCGCGGACGGACGTAAACTGGCGGTTCTCCAGCGTCTCGGCCGTGACGGCTGTGACGGCGACAGGCACGTCGATCAAGCGCTCGGAACGTTTGCGGGCGGTGACGATGATGTCGTCGATGGACGAGGCCTGGTCAGCGGTCGTCGAAGGGGCCTGCATTGCGGTCTGCGCCGAGGCAATGCCGCTGGACATGGCTGCCAGACCGACGCCTGCCGCAAGAATGGTGATGAAGCGCATTGTGGTTGTCTCCGCCCTTGAAGCGCCGGATCTGCTCCGGTCGTTGGGATGAACGTGCGCCCGTCGAGACCTATCTGAAAGGTCGGCGAGTATGCCGATCCGCAGCCAGACTTAGCGCGATGCCGCTTCCCGCGCGTTGATGGCCAGCGCCAAAGCGCCCAACGGACCTGCGCGATGGCCCAGGCCCGGCTGAACGATGAAGTCGTCGATGACCGCTGCGATCCGGTCGGCGACGCCGTAGCCGTTGAGGCTCGCCAACAGGGCGGCGCGAATGCGCGGCAGAAGATGGGGCTGGCCCATACCCAGGCCACCGCCCAGCAGGATTCGTTCGGGAGCGGTGGTCAGCACCAGATTATGACAAAGGGCGGCCAGGGCCGCCACCACCACATCCCAGGCCGCGTCCGCCGCGGAAAGTTGCTCGGCGGGCACACCGGCATGCGCCAAGACTGCGGGGCCCGACGCGAGGCCTTCCACGCAATCGCCATGAAACGGGCAGACACCCGCGAAGGTCGATCCGGGGGGCCTCGGAATGCGAAGGTGCCCCGCTTCGGAGTGACCCAGGCCGCGCACCGATCGTCCGTCAACAATCGAGCCCACGCCGATGCCGGTCCCCACAGTGACATAGGCGAACGACGCGAGCCCCCGGGCTGCGCCCCAGCGCCCTTCGGCGAGGGCCGAGCCGTTGACGTCCGTGTCAAACCCGACCGGCACGGCCCAGGAACGGAGTGGCCGCAGGATGTCGAACCCACTCCAGCCGGGCTTGGGCGTGTTGACAACACAGCCGTGGGTCGGCGATCGCGGATCGAGGTCCAACGGCCCGAAGCTCGCGACGCCAACCGCCTCAAATCCATGCCGGTCCCACCATTGGCGGAGCAGGTCGTCAATGGCGTCCATCGTCTGGCGCGGACCAAGGGTTTCGATCCGGGCCTCGGCGTGGATGTCGTCCGGACCAGTCCCCAGCATCATGACGCATTTCGTCCCGCCCAGTTCGATGCCGACCTTTGGCGGCGCGGACTTGGCCGAACGGTTCATTCGCGCCAGGTCGCAGCGATCGGGAAGTCCGTGTCCGTCTCGGCGTGACCCTTGGCCAGTTGGTAGACTTGGCGCGACCGGGCGTCGTACTCGGGCCAGGGCGCAGAGCCGTCGCGAGCGAAGTCGATCCAGACCTTCTGAATACTGTCGGCCAAAGCCTGGGGCGGCGGAGTCTGGCCAAGCAAGCCGGTCGGTCCCGTGGCGGCATCCAGGGTGTTGAACACGAACGGCACCTCCACGGCGTGACAGGCGCCAAGTTCTCCGCCCAGCGCAGGCGAGCGCCAGTCCATCTCATAGAAGTGGGTGCGGCCCTGGTGCGCCTGGGCATAGGCCCGCGCCGGCCAGCGGAACACTAGGTCGTTGAGAACCCGGGTCAGAGTCTCGCCCCCCGGGACGCCGCGTCGCCCCAATCCATAGCGTTGCAGAATGCCCAGCGCGCCCCGCTCGGTCCGGCTGAGCATGAACCAGGCCAACAGCCGCCCCAACTTGGCCTTCACCCCGGTCGGCACGAAATACAGGTTCATCTCCTCGGCGTTGGTCCCGATCAGAAGATCGACCTCCGCGCCCGCACCCTTCGCCAGGGCCTGCAGCGGTGGGACCGGGATCACGTCATCACCATGCACCGGCAGGAATTTGCTCAACCCGTAAGCCGGGTCGCGGCCGTTCTCGCCGCGCATATCGAGGCCTGAGGTCGGGGCCTGCACGACATCCTGCGCATCAAGCCCGGCCTGAACGCTCGCCGAGCGAAATCCCGCTGCGTCGGCGGAGACACCCAGAAGCTTCGCCAGCCGTTGCACGACCTTTCTCATCGTCCTGACCGATCGGACCATTGATCCGTGGCCGCTTTGCACGATCGCGCGTCGGAACAGGCCGCGCGCCAGAGGGGAAACCACCAGATCGGCGATCGACATAGCGCCCGCGGATTCGCCGAAGACCGTCACATTTGCGGGGTCGCCGCCGAAGCCCGCGATGTTGTCGCGCACCCACTCCAGCGCTGCGATCATGTCGCGCAGGCCGAGATTGGTGGGAATGCCGGGGATAGGCAGGAAGCCCTCTATCCCCAGCCGATAATTGATCGTCACGCACACGACGCCGTTTTGGGCGAAGCGAGTGCCGTCCTGCGTTGGCGCCGATCCCGCGCCGCCGACCCAGGCCCCGCCATGGATGAACACCATGACCGGCAGGCCGGCCTGATCCGACCCCTCCGGCGTCCAGATGTTCAGGTTGAGGTATTCATCACCCTTGACCCACCCGGTTCCGACCAGCGGCGTCAGGTCGAGGATGGGGAAGTCCCGCAGCTGATAGGGCGCCGTTGGACCGAACGCGGACGCTTCCCGGGGTTCGTCCCAGATGGCGTGCGGCTGAGGCGCCAAGAATCTCAGATCTCCAACTGGAGGCGCGGCATAAGGAATGCCCAGATACCGAGCGACACCATCGATCGCTCGACCTCGCACCGGGCCACTGGAAGTGTTCGCTATCACGGCATCGGAGGTATTCGACATGGAATACACATTGGACCAGGCGGACGTCATGCAGAAGGCCATGTGATTTGCTGGCAGGCCGTTTTCATTGGCCGATCCGCAGCCCCGTCCGACCCAATGGCGCGCTGCGCGACCACTGCGGCCTGTGTCTTATGTGGCGTCCTGCCCGGGGCGCGGATGCTCGGTCCGCCCGCCTCCTCCCACGGTCAGGGCCCGACAAACAGACAGGGGCCCTGCCTCGACCAGAGCACCTGGCATCGAGATTGGAGGCCGGCAGGGTCTGGCGGGACGCCACGGTCGATCCAGCTCTCCAGCGCGTCCAGGGCCGTCATATAGGTCGCGTCTGACAGCTTGCTGTGTTCCGACTCATCCGTGAACGCCTGCACCAACCACTCTGAACGGCCGGCCGCAGAGACGGTCGCGGCGTACAAGGCTTCGAGGTCGGCGCTCACGGTCGGATCGTGCAGGGCGTGGACCGTCAGGGTCGGGCGGGCGATCTGTCCCGTCAGGTCCGCGTCGTGCGCCAACAACGCTACACCCTGCGGGTCCGCCTCGAAGCGCTGGACGCCCGCGTTCAGCGCCGCATCGTCCATCGATCCGCTATAGACCGTCGTGCTGTTGTCGAACGGGTTCCGCCCTTCGAGCCGCAGCAGCACCATGTCCTGAAACAGAAAAGTCGCCCAGTTCATGTGGCTGACCAGCTGCGCTTCGGCGATGCCGGTCACGGCCAGAATGTCCCGCAGCCGTGCTGCCTGATCCGGTGTTCGGCGGTTGGCAGGGCGGTCGACGCCGGTGCAGGTCTCGATCCGTCGCCGCAGTTCCGCCCGGGTCATCCGGTTGCCGAGGGGGAGGCCCTGCCACAAGGGATAGGCCGGCTCGTCCGGAGCGGGGTGGTTGGCGCAATAGTACTGATAGACGGCCCGAAGATCTGCCCGGAACCCATAGGCGCGCGTGCCGCCGGAAACGACGCCGTTGGTGATCAGGACCCCGTCGTAGTTCCAGCCTGTGTCCGCGCTCCCGGCGTAGAGTTCCGAGGCCTTGGCGGCGACATTGCCGCCCCAGGACTGGCCATGCAGCAGGGTGCGCTCAGGGCGGCCGTACAGGGACCAGAAGACCTGCCGGCTGTTGTCGGTATCCTCGGCCGCCATACGGACGCCGTAGCCGCCCCGGCGGTAGCTGGACCCGATCCAGGCGTAGCCATGGCGCACCATGACCGAAAACCGGTCCAGATCCTCCAGCGGATCGGTGGCCTCGGGCGCCCCCAGCCGCGGCCCACCATGGGCGTGGACGATCAGACGACGGTTCCAGTTGGCAGGAATGGCCGCGACGTACCAGGCGCCATTGGCGTCCTGGCCCGAGACACATCGGGTCCGCTGCCCGGCGGACGCCGGGCAGTCGATCCGCCGCGGCTCCGAGGGATCGGCCCGCACCCCTTGAGGCGCTAGAAAACCGACCATACCGAGCGCCAAAGCCGCCAGCATCCTCATCTCTGCCTCTTCTGCGGGACTGGATCGGCGCTGACATAGCGGTCAGCGCCGACCGCGGTCTCAGAACGTCTTGGTGACGGTCGCGTACCAGTAACGGCCATAGGGACGATAGAGCGAACCAAGGTAGCCGGTCGAGGACAGCGGCGGCGCCTCGTCGGTGATGTTCCGGGCCCCGATGCGAATGCGCGTGTCGGACGCCCAGTCGAAGGTGTCTTCCCACTCATACTGGAAATAGAGGTTGCCGGTGATCTGGCTGTCCACCTCCCACGGGGTTCCGGTCGCGGACAGCAGATCGGTGTCGTCCACGGCGCTGATGTATTGGGTGAAGGCGCCGACCTGCCAGGGCCCCTGGGACCAGGTCAATGAGCCCGAGACGCGCCACTCCGGCCGGCCGTTCTGGGCCAGCAGATCGCTGGTCTCGGGCAGGGGGGTAGCAGCATTGATGATCCCGGCCTCCCGGGCCGCATAAAGGGCGTCGACCGCCGGACCTGGGTCCCGTCCGAAGGAGATCAGCTTGGCGGCGTTCAGGTTCAGCCGGAAATCCCCGAGTGGCGTGTCGCGCAGGCGCCAAATCAGCCCGAAATCCATGCCCTCCACATCCTGGGGGAGAAGGTTGACGAACCGGTCGCTGATCGAGGTGATGACACCGACGGGCGTGATTCCCGTGCCGGCGAACAGGGCAAGGTCATCTGCATTGACCGGCGCGCGCGTGACCAGGGGGTTGGCCCCGCCCTGGACGCGATCCAGATAATCCTGGACCACGGCGTTCCTGCCGCCGAACAGACCGACGATCTTCTCCTGCTGAATGTGCCAACGGTCGATGGTGAAGGTGAGATCGCCCAGCATCTCCGGCAGGAATTGGGGCTCGAACACAACGCCATAGGAGGAGTTGGTGCTCTCCTCCGGTTCCAGGTCCGGATTCCCCGACACCAGCAGGGACGCCCCGATCGACCGGGAGCAGGCCCCGAATGTTGCGATCCGCCCGGCTCTGAGGTCCGCCTCGCAGCGGATATAGTCCGGATTGGTCGTCAGGCGACCGTAGGTCGCAGTGTTGACCTGTTCGAGGTTCGGCGCGCGGAAGCCTTCCGAGTAAGAGCCCCTCAGCCGCAGCCCGTCAAAGATGTCCCAGGACACCGCGATCTTGGGCTTGGCCACATCGCCAAAGTCCGAATAGTGCTCCGCCCGGCCTGCGATCTGGACATCCAGAGCCCGGACCAGCGGGATGTTCATCTCGGGTGAAACCAGCGGAATGGCGAACTCGACATAGGCCGAGGCGACCGTCCGGTCTCCTTCGGTATCGGGGTTCTGACTGACGGCGATGACATTGCTGAGCGAGACCACGCCGGTGACGGAGTCGATGTGGGGAATGGTCCCGTCGAGGTTGGCATCGCGATTGTCGCTCTGGGTCTCACGGCGCGCTTCGAACCCGAAGGCTATGCCGACGTCACCCGCCGGAAGGCTCAACAGATCCGGACGCGAGACCTTGAAGTCGAACTGGGTCAGGGTGGTACGGGATTCACGTCGCAGCCGGAAGGTGATGGCGTCGATCGCCGCCTGGGAGCTGGGCGTGCAGTCGCCGAAGCTGGGCTGATCGATGCATCCACCGTTAAAGGGGTTGTAGGCATCCGGGGTCGACAGGGCCAGGGAGGCCTGCAGCGCCGTGGTATTCACAGCATCGGACTCGTCGACCGCCTCAGCCTCGGAATACAGCAGGGCCGACTCCCAATCGAAGCCGCGCCACTCGCCGCGCAGCCCACCCAACAGTCGGGCCTGGTAGTTGCTGACGTCCACACCCTGATAGCCGGCGTCGACAAAACGGTACTGGTTCAGGCGCACGGGCAGGCCGGTCACCGGAACGTTGGTCAGGCCCGCGATGCGGTTGGGGTTGGGCCGGCCGTCGGCGAAAGTCACCGGGCCGAAGGGATTCCAGTAGTTGGAAGCCGGAATCACAAGGGTATTCAGATTGATGACCGGCGGCTGGACCCTGTGCGTGTCAGCCGTATAGACGCCGATCTCACCAAAGGCGGTAAGGTCGTCGCTCAGTTCGTAACGGCCGGTGAAGAAGATGTTCAGGCGCTGGGTATCCGGCAGGACCGTGGTGCCCGGACCGGTGTCGAAACGCAGATTGCGCTGCGCCCCGTTGAAGGTCAGGGCGCCCGAACCCAGACAGACATCGCCGTTGGGGACCAGACAGCCGGCCAAGGTCGTCGGCCGGATGGAAAACGCCCCGGCGGCGGTTGTCAGGGCCGTGGTCCCGCGACGGATCGTACCCGGCCCATTGACCACCGCCAGGTTGGCCCAGGCTCCCCTGGTATTGCGGAAGTCCGGCGTCAGGCTGGAAGCAAAGTCCGGCTCGTTAGCGAACAAGGGCGTCAAGTTGTCGGTGGCGGTGAAATCCTGGTCCTCAGCCCTCAGCGCGGTCCGGTCGGTATAGTCGATGAAGGCCGAGATGTTGCCGCGGTCGAAATTGCGACCAGCAAACAGGCCGAGGTTGAGCTCGCGCAGGTGGGTTCCCTCCGCCCCCCCGTATTGGGTGGTCATCCGCAGGCCGTCGAAATTGTCGCGCAGCACGGTATTGACGACCCCGGCGACCGCATCCGCGCCGTAGATGGCGGCGGCGCCGTCGAGAAGCACCTCCACCCGTCTCAGACCGGAGACCGGTATGGCGTTGGAATTGTAGCTCAGCACCGGCACGGTTCCGGTATCGGACGTGCCCTGGCTGGTCGGGTGCTGGACGATGCGGCGGCCGTTCAGCAGCACCAGGGTATTGCCTACGCCGAGCGAACGCAGGTTGACCGAGTTCACGTCGCCGCGCGCGGCGTTCGAGGTCTGGGGGTTGTTGGCCGCACTGAACAGGACGTCGCCCATCTGCGGGATCGACCGCATCAGGTCGTCGCCGTTCACTGCGCCGGTCGCGAGAATCTGTTCCTCGTCCAAGACCGTCACTGGCAAAGCCGTGTTCACGGCCGCGCCCCGGATCTGGGAGCCAACCACAATAATGTCGTCGAGATCGCTGGCGGTCTGGGGATCGGCGGCCGAGCCCCCCGGAGCCGGCGCGGTCTGTGCCCACGCCCCCGATGCCGTCAGTAGCGTGAGTGCCGCAGCGCTGCCCAGCAGAGCGCTCTTGTGGATGGTCCTCATGGTCTTTTCCTCCCTGATGCGATCGGCCGTTTCAGTCGGCCGTTATGACGTCCCGGTCGCCCGGACCCGCGGCGGGGTCGGGGGGCGCGGCGAGTTTTGCGGGGGCTGAGCCCAGCGCGGCGTGCAAAGCCTCACGATCCAGCTCGCCTTCCCAGCGGGCGACCACGAGCGTCGCCACCGCATTGCCGACGAAATTGGTCAGCGCCCGGCACTCGCTCATGAAGCGGTCGATGCCGAGGATCAGCGCCATCCCGGCGATCGGCACGGAAGGCACTACGGCCAACGTCGCCGCCAGGGTGATGAAGCCGGCGCCGGTGATTCCGGCGGCGCCCTTGGAACTGAGCATGGCGACCAGCAGGAGGAGAATCTGATCCTGCAAGCTCAGCTCGATGTTCATCGCCTGTGCGATGAACAGGGCCGCCATGGTCATGTAGATGTTGGTGCCGTCGAGATTGAACGAATAGCCGGTCGGCACGACAAGGCCGACGACTGACCGTTTTGCGCCGGCGCGCTCCAGCTTCTGCATCAGGCTGGGCAGGGCCGCCTCGGACGACGATGTGCCCAGCACCAGAAGCAGCTCTTCCTTCAGATAGGCGATCAGTTTGAAGATGGAGAAGCCACTGGCCCAGCAGACCGCCCCGAGCACGCCGAGAACGAAGATCAGCGAGGTCAGATAGAAGGTGGCGATCAGGGCGGCGAGGTTGGCGATCGCGCCCAGCCCGTAGGCGCCGATCGTGAAGGCGAAGGCGCCGAAGGCCCCGATCGGCGCCGCCTTCATCAGTATGGCCACCAGCTTGAACATGATCTGGCTCAACGCATCCAGGGCGCGATGCACGGGGGCGGCGGCGTCGCCGACCATGGCCATCGCGAGCCCGAACAGGATGGCGACGAACAGGGTCTGGAGGATGTTGCCCTCGGAGAAGGCGCTGACCAGGGTGGTCGGGATGATGCTGATCAGAAAGCCGGTGATGGTCGTCTCGTGGGCCGCCGTCGTGTACTGCGCCACCGCGCCTGCGTTCAGCGTCGCCGGATCGATGTTCAGGCCGCGTCCCGGTTGGACAACATTGGCGATGACCAGGCCGATGATCAGCGCCAGGGTCGAGAAGAAGAAGAAATAGGCAAACGCCTTGGCGGCCACCCGACCGACCTTGCCCAGATCGCGCATGCCGGCGATCCCGGTGGCGATCGTCAGAAAGATCACCGGCGCGATGATCATCTTGACCAGCTTGATGAAGGCGTCGCCCAACGGCTTCAGGCTTTCGCCGAAGTCGGGCCAGAAATGACCCACAGCGCCGCCTGCCAGGATCGCCAGCAGCACCGCGAAGTAAAGGCTGCGATAGAACGGACGGCGCACGGCGGGCTCACCGGCGATGGCGGCTGGGTGCAACAAAAGACCTCCCTTGGAACCGCCGTGCGGCTCCGGTCACTCAGGCGCTCTGACCGGCGCCATTGGATCCAGTATCGACCACCCCGTCGCCACTTCAAGGAACGCCGTCACACATCATAATTCGTTGTTTTATCATCGGATTATCGATAGCCAGCGACAATCGAGCTCGGCTTTGTGCGCAATTCCGCACAGTTGGCTTGGATATTTGTGCGTAATTTCGCATACTCACACGATGCGGCGCGCCCTGGCAGTTCCGACTCAATGGCGGCTGTTCGCGGCGGCCTGGAGCCTCGTCGCTCTGCTGGTCATTGTGGCGAGCGGCGAGGTTGCGCGCCGGGACGCGCGGGCCTCTGCCGAGCATCAGGCGGCGACGGCCAGTGCGCTTCACGCCGCCGTCCTGAGAAGCGAGCTGGAGCGGCATCGGTCCTTGCCTATGGTGCTCGCCCAGAATCCGGATCTTGCGGCGATGTTGAGCCGGCCCGATGAGGCGGGTACGGCGCGGCTCAACCAGAAATTCGAGGTCCTGGCGAGAGACGTCCGGGCGGCCGCCATCTACGCCCTTGACGCCGAGGGCAGGACGCTTGCCGCCAGCAACTGGCGACTGCCGACCAGCTTCGTAGGCTCCAGCTACCGCTTCCGCCCCTACTATTATGCGGCGATGAGGGATGGCCAGGCGACCTTCTTCGCGCTGGGTACTGTCAGCGGCCGACCGGGCCTCTATCTGTCGCGCCGCGTCGATGACCCTTCAGGCCGTCCCCTCGGAGTCATTGTCGCCAAGGTCGAGTTCGACGCGCTTGAAGCGGACTGGCGCGCCTCGGGCGAGCCGACCTATGTGACCGACGCCGATGGCGTGGTGGTCATTACGACCGTGCCGGCCTGGCGCTTCCACACAGCGCAGCCTCCGTCCGCCGATCTCCGACGGCGGCTTGCCGAAACCCAGGCGGCCGGTTCAACCGTTCCGACCCCCCTGCCCTTCCGCACCGCCGACGATGGCCTGGTCCGGATCTCATCCGATATTCCGGCGGGTCTGTATGCGGCCGCGTCCGACCCGATTCCCGACATCGGCTGGCGCGTGAACCTGCTCTCGCCCTCCGGAGACGCCATATCGCGCGCGGTCGCGATCGCCCGGTGGCTGGGAGCGATGACCGTCGCCCTGCTCGCCGCCCTGACCGGAATCCTTCTCCGCCGCCGCCAGCGCGCCGCGGCGAGGGCGATCGAGGCGGAACAGGCCCGCGTCGAACTGGAGCGGCAGATCGATCTGCGCACCACCGAGCTCAGGTCCGCCAACGACCAACTGAACCGCGAGATCGACGAGCGGAGGCGGCTCGAGACCGTTCGGCAGGACCTCCAGGACGAACTGATCCAGGCCAACAAGCTCGCGACCCTGGGCCAGATCGCCGCCGGGGTGGCGCATGAGATCAACCAGCCGGTCGCGGCCATACGGACGCATGCCGACAGTGCAGCGGTCCAGTTGCGGCGGGAAGACAGCGCCGCGGCGCTTCGATCACTGGCCAATATCGACCGACTGACCGAACGGGTCGGGGTCATCACCGACGAACTGCGCGCCTTTTCCCGGAAGACCCGATCCGAGACCGTTGCGGTGGACGTCGACGGGGCGATCGATGGCGCGCTTCTGCTGGTCGCCGGTCGGCTCAGGGAAAAGGGCATCGCGCTGGAGCGTCGCCGGGCCCCCGCGGGACTGGCGGTGCGCGCCGAAAGAAACCGCCTTGAGCAGGTTGTTCTGAACCTGCTCCAGAATGCGATCGAGGCGCTGGACGGGGTCAGCCAGCCGGTCATTGATCTGGGCGTTCAGGTCAGGGGCAAGCGCGTGACCATTCATGTCGCGGACAACGGGCCCGGCGTCACGCCGACAGTTCAGCAGCGGCTCTTCACACCGTTCACGACGGACAAGCCGGACGGGCTCGGGCTGGGTCTGGTCATCAGCCGCGACATCGTCGCCGCCTTTGGCGGAGAACTGGTGCTCGAACCGTCAGGCTCCGGGGCGAGGTTTACGATCCGTCTGGCGAGGGCGCCGTGAGCTTCGAAGTGCTCGACCGGGTCGCCTTGATCGACGACGACGACGCCTTCCGGAGCGCCCTGGCGGAGCGGCTCGAACTGGAGGGCCTGGCCGTGATCGCTTTCGGGTCGGCAGAGGCGGCGCTCAAGGTCGTCAACGACCGGTTCGATGGGGTCGTGGTAACGGACCTGCGAATGCCGGGGATGGACGGACGACAGCTGGTCGAACGCCTGAATGGTCTGGATCCTGACCTGCCGGTTGTCATGATGACAGGCCACGGAGACATCGCCGAGGCCGTCGATGCCATGAAGCGCGGGGCCTATGATTTCCTGGCCAAACCCTTTGCGCCCGAGCGCCTGATAGAAACCCTCGGCCGCGCTCTGGAGAAGCGCGCCCTGGTGCTCGACAATCGCCGGCTGGCCGCGCTTGCGGAGGATGACGAGGGTTCGATTCCCCTGAGCGGCTCGAGCCGCCCGGTGGAGGCGCTTCGCGCGGCGATCCAGCGGCTCGCCGACGCAGAGGTCGACGTCCTGATCGAGGGCGAGACCGGCTCCGGGAAGGAGGCCGTGGCGCGTGCGATCCACAACGCCGGTCGCCGGCGTTTGCGGCCATTCGTTGCGGTGTCATGCGCCGCGCTGCCCGAGACCGGCCTGGAAAGCCTGCTGATGGGTGATGCGGCCGGACCGACCGGCGCCTTTCGTCGGCGGGAGGGGCAGATTGAGCAGTCGCACCAGGGAACGCTCTTTCTCGATGAAATCGACCTGGCGCCCCGCGCCGCCCAGCTTCTGCTCCTGCGGGTGCTGGAGGAACGCGAGATTCTGCCTGTCGGCGCAATGGAGCCGCACGCGCTCGACCTTCGCATCCTGGCTGCAACCAAGGGCGATCCGGTCGAGGCCGTCGCCCGCGGCGATCTGCGTGAGGATCTCTACTACCGCCTGAATGTGATCCGGCTCAGAACGCCTCCCCTTCGCGAACGGCGCGAGGATGTGCCGTTGCTGTTCGCCCGCTTTGTCGGCCGCGTAGCCCGTCGTCTGGGCCAGGAGCCTCCCCCGATTGATCATGCCATTCGCCGCCGGCTGCTGGAACATGACTGGCCCGGCAATCTACGCGAACTGGCCAACTACGCCAGCCAGGTCGTCGTGGGCCTCAACCCGCACACCACCCGTACACGGTCGGACGAAGGACTGGTCCAGCGCGTCCAGACCTATGAGGCCGAACTGATCCGGGAGGCCCTGACGCGTCATCAGGGCGACATCCGGCAGGTCACCGCGGACCTGCAGATCCCGCGCAAGACCCTCTACGACAAGATGGCCCGGCACGGGCTAATCCCCGCCCGACATCGCCGCCAGTAGCCGGCAAGGCCACGGACCTGCCGGAGACACGTTGTCGCTGGACTGACCGCACCGCCTCGCACTTCCTCGCTAACCGCCGGGTCCCTGTGACCCGGGAATTAACCCCGACATTACTGCGACTTCGTCAAACCCGGTGACAAACAGCCTGTCTCTGATCGCCACAGACTGATCCGCTTGCCACCGATCCAGCAGGCCATCGCTTCGCGGCACCAGCACGGCGATCAGGCCATTCCGCCAACTCCTGAAGTATGGGGCTCAACCGGATGCACAGCCAAACGGCACGGCGGACCACCTCAGCCGGAAACCGGCGACGCCTGAACGAAAGCGACTTCAGGAAACATCATGCCCGGCGGCTCAGGCCGACCCTGCCGGAGACCCTCGATGGGGACCGGCCCGCACCCTTTCAGTCCGGCGTGACAGACTTCGGCGCGAGGGCCTCGACGAAAAACCCGGTCGCCCTGGCGAAAATGTAGCCCCAGGTCGACTCATCGAACGTGTGTTGCGACGACCGCATTGCGATCGTGGTCACCGGCACGCCGGCGTTCTGCAGTATCCCCGCCCAGCGGCGGGTTCGGGCAGGCGGGATGACCGGATCCCGATCCGCGTGGATCAGGAGAACCTGCGGCCGGCGGATGATGTCGCGAGGCGCGACATTGCCGGCTGACGCCACGCCGACGACCGCCCGGATCGCGGTCGACTGGACGGCGACTTCGGCGGCCAGATATCCGCCACGGGAATACCCCAGGGCGCCGAGACGGTCCGGGTCCACGCCGGGAAGTTCCAGCGTCCAGGCGGCGGCATCGCGCACCGCCTCGGCCCACCAGCCAGTGTCGTCGGTTTGTGCTGCATCGGGTGCGCCGCTGAAATAGTCGGGAATGACGACCGTACAGCCCCGCAGGGTCCAGGCGGCCGCTTCGCGATGGAAGTCGCGCAGGGAGCCTGCAAGCCCGCCCGAGCCGTGCAGAAGAAGGATCGCCGCGCCCGTGAGATCGCCGACCCCGGTGGGCTCCATCACGAAGACGACATGATCCCGTCCCCGGCTCAGGAAGACGGTTCGGCGTGTTTCCATGACGCCGGCGAAGGCCCCAGGCGCAGCCGGGCCGAGACCCAGACCGAAGGCGGCGCCGGCCAGGCAGTGGCGGCGGTTCAAGATGAGGCCCAAGCTCTGCTCCTCCTGTATCCAGATCCCGGGCGGCGGCCCTGTCCGCCGCATACGACGGATGGAGCCTTGGCCCGGACGCGTGTGGCCCCCCGGCTTCCGATCCCGATGCGACCCCCCGTCGATCTCGGACGGGGGGTCGCGCCAGGCGATAATGGGGACCCTTGCGGACCGCCCATTACGCCCTCGGTTGTTGAACGAGGTTCTAGAACGGGCGGTAGTTGAGCCCGATGAAGAAGCGCGTCCCGTAGGGATCGAAATTGGCGTTCAGAACACCGCCCAGGTAGCGGGCTTGCTCGGCGTCGAAGGCATTGACCACCCCCATGCGCACCGACAGGTCATCCGCAGCGTTCCACCTGACCGTAAAGTCATGGCGGGCGAAGTTGCCCGTGTCATAGGTGTCGAACGGCCGGACGTCGATATTGCCCGTTCCCACCTGATCGCGGTAACGCGCGCTGTCCTGGGCGGTCTGCCAGTCTACCGTCCAGTTGACGCTCCAGATGTCGTTGGGCGTCCAGGTCAGCGACGAGGTCAGACGGACGCGCGGAAGTTGGACGTCCGATGAAATCTCCTCAAAGGCACTCGGGTTTCCCGGGTTGAGGAACCGCTTCTGCTCGATCAGCCAGAGGCCGCCGACGCGATAGTCGAACCGGCCCCAGTTGCGGCCGAACACCTCTTCGGTGTCCAGCGAGTAACGCGCCTGGAAGTCCAGGCCGCGCGTCTGCAGCGCAGCATAGTTGAGCGGCGCCTGGATAAACCCGCCGACCGGGTCTCCGTTAGGCGCCCCGATGCCGAAGGGGATCCCGGGGTTCCTCCGGAAGATGAGGTTGCAGGCCGTCGGATTGAGGGTCGGGCCGTTGACGCAGTTGGCGGCGATTTCGCCGACCAGCGGGTTGGCGATCACATTCTCAATCTTGATCTCATAGTAGTCGAGGACGACCGTGAGGTTGGGAATGAAGCGCGGCTGAAGGACCGTCGAGAAGGTGAAGCTCTCCGATTCTTCGGGCTCGAGAGCGGGGTTGCCGCCAAGAACACCGGCAATGCCCGATGCGTAGGTGCGGCCACCGCCTGCCGGGAGAACGAAGTCGTCCCCATTGCCCGGAGTCAGCCCGGCGAAGTCGAAGGCGAGCGTCGTGCCATTGGCCGCATTGTAGGCAGCGAGGAGGGCCTGGCAGTTGGCGATGCGGTTCGTCCGGATCTCGGCCGTCTGCAGCGCAATGTCATTGGTGGTGCAGGGATCGACCAGGTTGTTGCCGAAAGTCTGGTTGAAGGGTGAGA
The DNA here is from genome assembly GCF_002343105.1 of Brevundimonas sp. UBA2416. Taxonomy (NCBI): domain Bacteria; kingdom Pseudomonadati; phylum Pseudomonadota; class Alphaproteobacteria; order Caulobacterales; family Caulobacteraceae; genus Brevundimonas; species Brevundimonas sp. UBA2416. The sequence continues at coordinate 32,085 of NZ_DDRM01000014.1, read as the reverse complement.
AATTTTCATTCAGGTTCGGCGCGCGGAACGAGGTGTTGAGGCTGGTCTTGAACGTGATGTCCCCGATCGGACGCCAGACCAGGTTAACGCCATAGACGTCGCCCTCGCCGGCGGTCGAGTAGTCGAACTGACGGTACGATCCGCTCAGTTCGGCGTATTCGCCCAGCCAGCTGTCGCGGAACAAGGGAATGGACGCCTCGGCGAACCACTCGTCCGATGTATACTCCGCCCCGGCGAAGTCCGCGCCCGTGTTAAGGAACAGCAGGCGGTCACCGGTGCCGGCGGTGCGGCCGACCCCTTCCGTGAACTCACGCCGGTGTTCAGCGCCGACGGCGATGCCGATCGCACCGGCGCCCCAGAAGTCCCAGAGCTGGCCGGAGATCGCCGCAACCGCCTGTTCCTGTTCGTTAACGTGGGTGACGGTGATCGCCGCATCGACATAGTCCAGCGCCGCCTGGCTCTGGTTGCCGGCGCCGAACACATTCAGCGGGACGCAGTTGTCGACCGCGGCCTTGAATGCCGCGTTGTTGTAGGCGGTGCGACCGCCGAAGACGCCGCGGACGTAATCGTCGAGGTCGCCGACACCCGACCGCTCGATCCGACGGGCGCGGCAAACGATCTCGCCGGGACGGCCATTGACGACGCCAGCGGTGTCGACGACGGCGTCGGCGGCCAGGGCGAAGCGCTGGGCATCGACACCGCGTTCGATATTCGCGTTGGTGGCCTCGCCGGCGGTGTACGACAGATCCCAGTCGATATTCCTGATGAAGGCGATCTGGTCGAAGTCACCCCCCAGGGCCACGACAAGGCGATTCACTTCGCGGTGGTTGTCCTGGCTGCGATCCGGGCCGAACAGCACGTGGCGCGCCCACTGGCGGGCCGTTGTCGTCGCCGCCGTACCCTCCGTGTTGGCGTTGGCCGTCCAGTTGGTGACCGTGTTGGCTGTGATCGCATCCTTCACGTTCTGGGGCAGGAAGGCGTTGTCGGTGTAGCGCAGATCGAACTGGTTCAGGGCCCGCATCGGGTTGGTCCAGGTCGAGAGGTAGGAGCCGTCGTTCAGGAAGATGTCGAAGAAGACGGGTTGACCGATGTCGAAGGTATCCTCCTCGACCATCTTGTATTCGACGCTCAGATCGACGTTATCCAGCAGAGCGAAATTGGCGCCGACCTGGTAGCGCTGCGAGGTCGACTCGGGAACGCGGCTTACCTGACCGAAGTTGTTCGGGTTTTCACCATCGCCGCCGATGTTAAAGGTGCGGTTGGAGCCGACGTTGCCGACCCGCTGACCGAAATTGGCCAGGCGGGCGGTGTTGCCCTCGTAGACGTAGGTCTTGGTGGGGTCGAGGCTGTAGCAGTTTGCGCTGGTCAGCGCGGTACAGCTGGCCAGCGGCACATCGGGATCGTTCAGCGGGCTGGGACGCTGCGAATTGGCCAGTGTGGTCTGACCCCAGCGCGGACGCGACAGGGTCGTCAGATTGCGGAACAGCCGGTTGTCGATCACGCCATCATTGACCGCCGAGGTCGGATCGGCGTCGACTCCGACGAGGGCATGCGCGTCTTCGAGCCAGTCGATGTCGAGGCTCTGGACCTCATCGATGTCTTCGTACTCGCCGAAGGCGTACAGGTTCAGCCGGTCGTCAAACAGGTTGATGCCGGCCAGGGCCGAGATGCGTTTGTTGGCCTGGCCGTCCTGGTTGATCATGCCGTAGTTGGCGTCGATCTCGAGGCCTTCAAAGTCACGGCGCAGCTGGAAGTTCAGCACGCCCGAGACGGCGTCGGCGCCGTAGACCGAAGAGGCGCCGCCGGTGACGATCTCAATGCTCTGGATCAGAAGGCGCGGAATGGAGTCGATGTCCACCGCCAGGTTGCCCTGCTGGGAGCCGACATGCCGGCGGCCGTCAACGAGAACCAGGGTGCGACCGGCGCCAAGCGAGCGCAGGTTGGCGAACGACAGACCACCGTCGTTCAGGTTCGAACCGGTGGTGTCCGACGGAACCACTGAGCTCGACAGGGCCGGCATGGTCGCCAGATAGTCGATCACCGTCGACTGGCCAGTGGTCAGGAGCTGCTCGCCCGTGATCTGGATCAGCGGGGTCGGGGCGTTGGTCGGGTCACGACGGATGCGCGAACCGGTGACGACGACCTCGTCGATCTCGGTGGCCTCCTGGTCGGACTGACCCTGAACGTTGACGCCCGGGAGCTGATCCTGGGCGAAGGCCGGACTGGTGATGGCGAGTGCGGCGACCCCGCACAGCATCGACGTTCCCAGAAGACCGGATTTGTTTCTAGCCAATTCAAACTCCCCTAACTTCGCTGCGAAGTGATGGAGCAGGCTACACAGCAAACATGACTGACCAAAGAGTTTGTGTCCCTTGTTTGTCATTAGAACGACAGACGAGGCAGCCCGGTCACATGTTCTACACTGTAACAACTACGGTATAGTTAGCTATCAAATTGGATAGTTGTTGCAAACTTGCACAAGTGATCGCGCACAAGTCGCTCAATGTTCTTGCCCAACCCGGATGCCGGCGTTCCAGTCCAGCCGGCAGGCTTGCGAAGTCGGGGGCGGTTCGACAGAGGCTCGGCACGCTCGACGGCGGGCTCCCCGTGCGCCGGCTCGGTCCCGCCGCGGGTCGCTATATCCGCGACGTCGAACAGCTGGGCCCGTCTCCTGTCGGGCAGCGGTCACAATGCCGGCGACCGGTCAACCTCGCTCATCTGACGCGAGGAAGCGGCGAAGCCCTGCGACCCGGCGCACAGGGCGGCGACATCCTCTTCCATGAAATACCCGCCGGAGCGCAGCGTCTTCACCGTGTCGGCCTCCAGGCCCGCCTTCATCATCTTGCGGCGAAGCCGGACGATCGACGTACGGAAATGATTGGCCGACAGGCCGGGGAGTTCTTCGGCCGCGATTTCGCCCGTCACAGGCTGGCCCGGCCGAGCCAGAAACACGTAGAGCAGAGCCACTTCGCCCGGCGTGAGCACCGCGGTGTCGCCTGTGGGGCCCGTCAGTTTCCGCGTTATGGCGTCGATGCGCCACGATTGCGCTCCGCGAACCCGCTGGCGGCCGCCATCCATGCCAAGGATACGGGCATTGAGCAGCGCTCTCGAGCGCCGGACCAATGCACGCGCTCTCGCGAGCAGTTCCCGGCTGTTGAAGGGGCGACTCAGCAGATCATCGGCCCCGACCTCCAGGGCGATGACACGGTCGGTTACGTCAGCGCTGTCCGAGATCATGATGATCGGGGCGGCATATGAAACCGCCAGTCTGCGGCAGACGGCCATGGCCCCGCCGTCGCGCAACCGCCCATCGAGAATGATCAGGTCGGCGTCTTCAAGTCGAAGGGCGACTTCCGCTTCCGCTCCGGTTTCGACCCCGCGCGCCAGGAAGCCCTCGGTCTCCAGCAGGTCGCAGATTTGCAACCGTTCGCCTTCATCGCCGCAGACCACAAGCACGCCCGGATCGAGCTCTTCGAACTGTCTGGAAATTGTCTGGCTGGTCATTGCATTCATACTTCACGAAGCCGCCGCCCGCGCGCGGTCGCCGGGGAGTGGGAATTGCCAGGAAGCTGAACCGCCCGGCGCACTGGGAGCAGACAGCTGCGGGCCTCTGGTGGGGTCGATGCAGGGCCCGGTCCAATCCAGGAAAGCGGCATCCGGTCCGCCCCGCCTGGCGACGGCCTCGCTGACGTCGGGCAGTGAGACATCCCGCCCTTCTCCCGCGCAGATCCGGACCGGGTTGGAGATCAGGCGGTCGATCCTGGCGCACAGGTCCCTGCCCTGCCGGGTCAACCGTATGGTCTTGGAGTTTCGCGCGGGGCCCTGGGCGCAGAGTTCGACCAGACCCAGATAGGGCGGAAGGGCCCAGCGTGATCCCCTCGGCGTCAGCGCCCGAATAGAGCGTGAGGCCGTCGGCTTCGTCAGGCCGCTGATGGTCGCCAGCTCCGTGACGCTTATGCCTTCGTTTTCCGCGACATAGAGAAAGACCAGGATGTTGGACACGTTGATGCCCATGTCCAGGGCGCGGAAAGTCTCGACGGCGGCGAGGACCGTGTCTCTTCGGCGGCTGGCTCCGAACCCTGTCATGGCTTCAGTCGACATAGGAGTTCAGCTTTCCCGTGCTGGAGAGCCTGCCGACGGCCGGATGGCCAGGCGACATGCCACGACGCACCTGCCGTCGTTCCCGAAACTCGAGTGCCGCGTCCGCGTAGCTGTCGCGCATGGCGCCCAGCAGGGATTCGATGCGCCGCTGGTGGTCCGCCGCGTCGACAAAGTCGGCTGCATCAATGTCGATGGTGATGATCGCCCGCAGTCTCATGTCGCGCACTCCCTCCCGGCGCGGGATTGCGCTGTGCTGAACCGACGCCAGCGCCGGTCCGGACCAAGGGAGCGTGGGACTGAGTCCATGGAAAAGGCCTGTGCAAGCGTACCAACTGGAATGATCGTGACTCCGATCATGACGCAAGTTAGTATTTATTCCAGTGACTTTTTTTTAATAAGAGATCGCCCCCTGGAACCAGCCATGCCGGGCGTTCCGGCGAATTTTGTAGTTGCCGGTTTGCAAATGTGACAGACGCGAGGCAAGCACCTTGGCCTCAGTCAAGCCGCCAAGCCGCGTTTTGAAGGGCTGTTCATGAGCACCAGGAAGGAAGATTCGGACGAGACCCTTTGGGTCATGAGCAGGGAGCAACTCCGACTGGCGAAGAGCCCGCGCCGACATGACATCGTGGACCGTCTGGCCGCCTCGGGACCGCTATCGATCCGTGAGCTCGCCGAAATGCTCGGGGCTCAGCCGCCGGCGCTCTATCACCACATGCGCCAGCTGGTGGAGGGCAAGATCGTTGTGGAGGCGGGGCATCGCACTGTCCGCCGGAAGCGCGAGCAACTCTACGACACCGTGTCCCGACGGATCCGCCTCGGCGCGGCGCTTGAGGATCCGGCGAACGACGATCTCATGACGGAAATTGTCGCGGGGCTGACGCGGCAGATGGACCGGGACTTCCGCCACGGGCTCAGCTCAGCCGACCGTGATGTGGCGGGCCCGACCCGTAACCTTGGATTTCTTCGGGTGGTCTGCACCCCCAGTCCACAGACTCTCGAGAAGGTGAATACCAAGCTCGAGGAGATCGCGGACCTTCTGTGGCGCGACCAGGCCGGGGACAGTAATCCGCCTGTCGTTTTCCACTGGCTGATGGCGCCCCTCACGCCTCCCCCCAGAGATCCCGGTAAGGGCTAGCGAACAGGCGTTCGTCGGTCCCGCTCACCCGGCTCACAACCCACCGCTGACGCGACCACTCACGGCGCTCCGCCCGCGAGACCAAAAGGGCGGCGGACCCGAAGATCCGCCGCCCCGAATGTTCTCGACGTCAGGCCCTAGAAGTTGGCGGTGACACCGAAGAAGAAGTAGCGGCCGTTCGAGTCATACAGCTGCGGATAGGTGTTCCCGTTACCGACGGTGCCGACGCTGGTGGACAGAGGCGGATCGCTGTCAAACACGTTGTTCACGCCGGCGCGCAGTGTGACGGTGTCCCTCACCTGCCAAACAGCGGCCAGGTCGAAGTAGTTCTTGTCGTCAAGAACCTTGTCGATGCGTGCCGGGCTGTTGTCCAGGCTGCCGTCAGGCCCGAGAACCGCGACTTCCGACTCGCCGTAGTAACGCCAGGTGCCCGAGATATCGAGATCCCACGGTGTTGCCCAGGTGATGCGCGAACGGTGACGCCATTCCGGATTCGGGACGTCGCACTGGTTGGCATAGAAGCCCGCGCAGTCGTACACGCTGTTGACGAAGCCCAGACCCGTGTCGGTCCCCAGTTCCTGCAGCAATGTGCCGACGAACGAGAACTGCAGCGAGCCCATGTTGGCCGCACCCCAGTCTTCCAGATCAACGCCGTAGTTGGCGTTGAAATCGATGCCCGAGGTGTTGCGGCCACCGATGTTGACGTTGGTGTCGATGACATTGCCGTTGTTGAGCCACAGGGCCCCCGTCGCACCATCGCGCACGATCAACGAACACGCCAGGGCGTTGCCGGCAGTGTAGCAGGCGTCCAGGGTGTTCAGGGGACCGATCCGGCCGATGAGGTTTTCGACCTCAATGCTGTAGTAGTCGATCGAAAGGTTGAAGCGAGGCAGGAAGCTCGGCGTCAGGACAACGCCGAGGGTGTAGGTATCCGCCGACTCCGGCTCCAGATTGGCGTTGCCGCCCTGAAGGAAGTTGTACTGACCGGCGGGGCTGTCGAGCAGACCTCCGTCGCGTTCAGCGGCCGTCACCTGGTGAGCGCCTGCGCCCACGCAGCTTGCTGGAACCGGTCCGGCTCCCTCCGCTGCGCGGCCGGGGGCCGAACAGGGATCGAAGTCCGCGTCGAACAGGTTGAAGCCCCGCGCGGTGAACAGTTCGATCACGTTCGGGGCCCGCACCGCGCGCGAATAGCTGGCGCGGAAGCGGACGTCTTCAACCGGCGCATAGTCGAGCCCGACCTTGTAGGTGTCGGCGCCGAAGTTTTCGTACTCCGAACGTCGGTAGGCGGCGTCCAGCGAGGCCGAATAGGCCCAGGGCTGGTCGTCTGCGAGCGGGATCTGGATCTCGCCGAAGACTTCGGCAACTTCGGTGTCACCGACGAAACCGATGGTGGCGCCGCCCGTGCCTGCCCCGTCGCCGGTGGCGAAGGCGCTGTCCGTGACCGAACCGAGGTAGTCACGGCGATACTCGGCACCGAACGCGACCTGAACGCTGCGTGAGGCGGCCGGCATGGACCAGCCCGTGTCGCCCGTGATGGCGGCGGTCACGACCTGCTGGGTGGTCTCGCCGGTCTGGAGCATCGGGATCTGCACATAGTCCAGCGCCGCCTGGGTCACGCCACCCGGCGCGAAGATGTTGTAGGGCACACAGGTGGGATCCGACCCGTCCACCACCGACCGGCAGGTCGCGGTAACGCCGGGGCCCGGGTCGCTGTCGACGACGTCAAACGCACGGGCGAGACGCGTGTTCGAGAAGTCGTTCAGAGCGGTCCGTGCGAGGCGAACACGCGAGAACTGGGCGGCCACATCGTAGTTCCAGCCGTCCGTGATCTCGCCGCGAACCCCGGCCACACCGCGGTAGGAGGTGTAGTTGAGCGAGTCTTGGCGACCGCCGCCTTCGACGTTCCGGCGACCGATCAGCATGTCGACGGAACCGGCCAGACCGCCGCCGGCGCAACCGATGGTGGTGCGCTGTTGGGTCGACAGCAGCGGGTTGGCGCACTGCACCGTGATGATCGGCCCGAGGAAGGCGCCCGAGGGAGCGATCTGCGCCACCGACTGATAGTCCGAGAACATCAGTTGGGCGAAGACTTCCGCCTTGTCGTTGACTTCATAGCGACCGAAGGCGCCGAGGGTGTAACGCTCGTCGGGTCGCTGGTAGTAGTTCGACGGGCCGTAATTGTACTGGTTGAGTGCGGCATTGAAGGGCACGAAGGTGCCGGTGCCGACGCCGGCGGTTCCGCCGACGGTCGAATTGGACCCGGTGTTCAGCGAAATGAAGCGCCCCGGGAAGGAGGTGCTGGAGCCGCCGCAGACGAAGTCCGCGGTGCCGGCCCCGCCATCGATCGCGCAGGCCGAATAGTCGCGGTCGCGCTGCAGGATCGCATTGTTGTTGCGATAGCCGGCGTAGGCCATGATGTTGCCGCGGCCGTCCGGCGACGAGACGCCGAGGGTCACGTTCAGCGAGCGGCTCTCACCGTCGGAGACTTCGTCCTCGGGCAGGGCGAACTGCGTCGGGTTGGTCGCGGCGCGACCGGCGATGACGTTCCGCAGGTTGCCCACGCCGTCATAGCCGTTGTTGTGCTGATAGAAGCCATACTGGGCGTCGATCTGCAGACCTTCGAAGTCCTTCTTCATGATGAAGTTGACGACGCCGGCGACAGCGTCCGAGCCGTAAACGGCGGAGGCACCGCCGGTCAGGACTTCAACACGCTCGACCAGTTGTTCCGGAATCTGGTTCAGGTCGGCGGCGTCGTCTCTCGGCGAGCCGTAGCCCATGCGACGACCGTCGATCAGCACCAGGGTGCGCGACGAACCGAGGTTGCGCAGCGAAACCGTGGCCGTACCCGTGGCGCCGTTCGAGACGGTCGAGTTCTGGGCGGCGAAGGCCTGGGGCAGCTGCGAGATCAGGTCTTCGACCCGTGTCACGCCCTGGACGTCGATGTCCTCGCCGGTGACCTGCGTCACCGGGCTGGTGGTGACGAGGTTGGTTTGCGGGATGCGCGAACCGGTGACGATGACATCGTCGAGTTCAGCGTCCTGAGGCGTCGCTTCCTGCGCAAGGGCCGGGGCCGCCGCCGAGAAAAGCGCGGCGCCGCAGATGATGGTGGAAGCCAGCAGTCGCTGGCGGCGAAGAGTAGCTTTCACGGGGCGATTCTCCTGAAATCGGCGACGCCGCTCCAACCGAGCGACGGGCGCATCACTCCCCGAGGTCCAACCTGAGGAAACGCGTCGTGAATAGTTAGCGGCAATGAACCAACGCCGTTCAATGGATACATTGGCATGTGTCTTGGATATTTCACGAAATGTCGCGCAAAGGGCACGACAACAGTCATAAAGGCGCCAAATGACTGCACTTTACTTGTATCACGATGTAACAAATGTTGCGGTGATGTCGCGAGCCTGCACTTATTCGGTCACAACTGCCACAGCAGTGCCGGCCGGCAAGTGGCCGCTTGTCGATGGGCGACCTTGGCCGGAGGCTGAGCGTCGGGAACGGGGCTTCCTGTAACGGATTCGAATCACGACGCGCGGTTTCTCGGCGCGCCGGTTCTCACAGGCTCCGTCAGCGAAAACCCAGCTTGGCGCCAGGGCAGACCCGCCAGGCGGGTCGCCATGGCCAGATCGACCAACCCGTTCCGTTACTTTGACAGCTCGCCCGAGGTGATCCGCCTCGTGGTGATCATGAACGTGAAGTGGCTGCTGTCCTTGCGAAACCTGTAAGACCTGCTGGCCGAGGGCGGCATCGACATTTGCCATGAGACGGTGCGGTTCTGGTGGAACCGCTTCCGTCCGATGTTCGCAACCGGGATCCGCAGGAAGCGGGTCCGGCAGAGGCGCGCCTTCACGCACGGGCGGTGGCACGTCAACGACGTCTACGTGAATATCTACGGCAAAATGCACTACCTCTGGCCAGCCGTGGATCACGAGGCCGAGGTGCTGGAATCCTTTGCCAGCAAGACCCGGGATAACCGGAGACTCAGCGTCCCCCGCCCTGCCCGGGCTCAGTGGAGAAAAGTTGGCGTTGAACTGACATCACCCGTTGTCGTTGGACTGACAGCAAATGTCGCACTTCAACGCCCTCGGAAACCCAGGGTTCGCACCGTGGACAGCCAGGCTTGCCGACGCGCGGCGTTGAGGCTTTCGACACCGCCGATCATGGTGTCGCGGATGGGCCGGAATCCCACGAAGGCGAGTATGCCCCGTTTCAGCGCCTTGAGGCCGTGGGCTCCGAACCAGAGCCGGTACACCGGCGCAGGCATGCCCATGGTCACGATGATCCGCGCGGATCGACCGGTGAGCCGCGCGGACATGGCCTGTCCGGCTCCGAAGGCGAAGCCCGGCCGAAAAACCTGCTCCAGCAGAGCCTTGAGTCGAGCCGGCGCGGCGCCGAGCCACAGCGGGTGCACGATCATCAGGTGCTCGGACCAAGCCACCAGAGTCTGAACCTCTGCCAGGTCATGACTGACGTGCGGGGCCTCCCAGCTGACGCGATCCAGCAGCATGGGAAACTCCAGGTCCGCAAGGCGCAGCAGGCGGACCTGGTGCCCCGCCTCCCCTGCGCCATCCGCATAGGCGTCGGCCAAGGCATGGCAGAACCGCGACGGATCGCGGTCCGGATGCCCGTCGATGATTCCGATCCGCATGGGCTCACACGGTCCGGAGCCGGGCGCGTTCAGGATGAACCTGGTTCAGGGTTCGGGCCATCAGCGGTCTCCGCCGTCAGTGGGCGAGGCAGAGACAAATCGGGCTGTCGTTGATCAGGTCGCGCGTCACCCCGCCGAGCGCCCATTCCCGCAACCGTGCGTGGCCATAGCCGCCGGCCACGATCAGGCCCGCGTTCCGGGCGAGGGCTTCGTCGAGAATCTGACCACCGACCGGCCGTTCACCCCGGCGCGCGATCAACGGTTCAGCGGAAATTCCATGCCGGGCGAGGAAGTGGACGACATCGGCCAACTCGACTTCGACCACGGCCGCGTCGTCGCCTGAGCAGATCGAATGGAGGGTGACACCCTGCGCCCGGCGCAGCAGCGGGAGGGCCGCCGCAAGCGCCAGGCGGGCTTCCCGACAGTCTTTCCAGGCCACCAGGGCGTGCTCGCCAACAGGATTTCGGACGCGGACGGGCGGGACCACCAGGACCGGCCGGCCGCATCCCATGAGCACATCGGCGACATCCGGTGCGTGGTAGGGACCGCGCGGGTTGCGGCTGCCAAGCACGACCAGGTCGGCCGCGCGCGCGGCGCGCGTGCACGCCTCGCCCGGATAGCCGATCTGGCCCCGCCAGTCGGCTTCAATATCCCGCTCCCGGACGATCCCGGAGAAGCGATTGCGGGCGCGCTCGACGTCGGCCTGCGCCATGTCGCGATACAGGGTGAGCAACTCGCCCACCATCGCTCCGCCGCCCAGCGGATCATACAGCGGCGGGGCCATCGAGCCCGTACACAGGCCGGTCAGGTGGGCGCCGAAGGTGTTGGCAAGATCGCACGCGAGTTCGAGGCGACTGTCGCTTTCAGGGCCGTCTTCGACGGCGACGAGCAGGCTGGCGTAGGTCATGGCGATCTCCTTGCGGACAGGAAATCGAAGAAATCCGGCGCCCGCATTGACGAAGATCAATGCCGGGGCGCCCTTTCCGGACAAGACTGGGACAGTCGTGGAGAAATCTCATGTTCGTCCTGCGCTCCCTCGCCGCCCTGGCGCTGTTCTGCACCGGCTGCGGAGCCATCCAGCCGCCTGTCCCGACGCCCGCGTCATTTGCCGGGGACGGGCCGGTCCAGGCGGCCGAGCGCGGCCGGCGGCTCGCCGACTCCGCCTGCGCCAGCTGTCACGCCACCGGACCGGTCGGAGCCAGCCCGATGGCCGCAGCCCCGCCCTTCCGGCAGGTGGTTCACCGCTACCCTCTCGACCGGCTCGAAGGCGCCTTCGCCGAAGGATTGGTGACCAGCCACCCCGCCATGCCCGCCTTCAACTTCCGTGCGAGCGAGATTGACGATCTGATCGCCTGGCTCGAAACCGTCGAGGCCGAGCCCTGAGCCTTGCGGCTCCGGGCCCCCGTTTCCGGGGCGCGGCCATGGCCATTCTCCGCGGCCGGAGACCTTGGACGGCCGCAAAATGTTGGAGACCTTCACCGGCTGAGGCTTGGAATCCATGCCCACCTGCGGCTGTTCGGCGTTTTGACACGGATCAAGGATGAGGCCTGCCGGGCGGGTGCATGGTTCCGTGGAAGGGAGAACCATCATGAGCCTGAAACGCATCCTTGCCCTGGCTTCGGGCGACGCGAGCGACTCGTCCGCCCTTGCCTTCGCCGCAACGCTGGCGGCCCAGCACGACGCTGTCGTGGATATCGTTCCCGTCTATCCGGATTCCACCGCAGACATGATCGCCCTCGGCTTCACCCTCGGCTCCACGGTTTCCCAGGACACCGTGGAGGAACTGGCGGCGGCCGAACGAGGCCTGCAGGTCCGGATTGAAGACGTGGCGCGCCGTGCGGCGAAGGACGCTGACGTGGTGTTCGGGCCCGGAGACGGCGCACCCCGCATCCGTGTTCTCGGCCGGAGCTTGCGGCCCTCGCTGGCCCTGTCCCGCCAGACCGTCCTCGCTGATCTGGTGGTGATCGGTCAAGAGAGTATCCGGCCCGGGCTCACGCAGGAGTTGCTGGACCAGGCGCTTCTCAGCGACCGCGCGCCGGTGCTGGTCGCCCGCGGCGATCCGGATCGCCTGTCAGGGCCTGCGGCGATAGCATGGGACGGGAGCCTCCAGGCCGGCCGCGCGGTTCGCGCCGCCCTGCCCTTGCTGGCGATGGCCAGCGCCATCCACGTTCTGCAGTGCATCACCGGCCTGGAACGGCAGGCAGGCGACCCCGACATCGACCTGCTCAACGCCTACCTCAAGCGCCACGGCGTCGGCGAGGGGGTGGCCGTCCCGGTGGAGGGCGCCGACGCAGGCGCAGCCCTGATCGCGGCGGCGGAAGCCCGACAGATCGGACTGCTTGTCGCCGGCGCCTGGGGCCATTCACGGGTCCGCGAGACGATCTTCGGCGGGGCCACACGGCGCTTCCTGCGCCACACCGGCGGCCCCAGTCTCCTGCTGGCGCACTGACATGGCCGGCCCGCGTTTGCAGAGCCGCTGATGCAGAGGTTCGGCGTTCATCCGGGCGTACCGCCCGCCCGCGCGGCTGCGCCGGGCCCGGTCGCGTCGCCCTTCTGGACAGTGTCCATTCCACCTTCCCCGGGAACCACGCCATGACCGCCCAACTGACCTTCTACGGGGCTGCCGAGTGCGTCACCGGCTCCTGCATGTTGCTCGAAGCGGAGGGGCGGAGGATTCTCATCGACTGCGGCATGTTTCAGGGACCCAAGACCCTCAAGGCTCTCAACTACCAGCCCTTCCCATTCTCTGCGGACTCGCTCGACGCGGTCCTGCTGACCCACGCCCATATCGACCACTCCGGACTGCTGCCCAAACTGGTCAGGGCCGGCTATCGCGGTCCGATCTTCACGACGCGGAGCACGCGGGATCTCTGCGAGGTCATGCTGGCGGACTCCGCCGGCATCCAGGAGGGCGAGGTCCGGCGCCTCAACCGGCGGAACGCGCAGCGAGGACTGAGGCCCGTAGAACCGATCTACACCACCCAAGACGTCGATCCGACGCTGCGGCTGTTCGAGCGGGTCAAGTTCGAAGAGCCGTGTCCGATTGTCGAAGGCGTCCGGGCGACCTGGTGGCCGGCAGGCCATCTCCTCGGCGCCGCTTCGATCCAGGTCCAGATCGGCGAGGCAGCCGACGGCCTGAATCTCTTGTTCTCGGGCGACCTCGGCTCGGGCCGGCAACCCTTCCTGCCCAGTCCGGATGGCCCCATCGGCGTAGATCATGTGATCCTCGAAAGCACCTACGGCGACCGGGAGCGCATCGATCTGGAACTCGATGCGCGCCGTCACGCCCTCGCGGACGAACTGCGCCAGGCACGGGCGGCGGGCGGACCGCTTCTGCTCCCGACTTTTGCCGTCGGCCGCGCCCAGGAGTTGATCCTCGATCTGCTCGCGGTCATGGAAGCTGAGCCGGATCTGGCCGCTGACATCTTCCTCGATTCGCCGCTCGCCATCGAAGCGACCGAGGTCTTTCTGCGGCGCGGCTGGAATCCTGACAGCGGCGACAATCCGTTCGAACCGCTGCGGCACGCCACCCGGCTGCACCACCTGATGCGCCCCGACGAAAGTGACCGGCTGGAACGGCTGACCGGATGGCACATCATCCTGGCCGGCAGCGGCATGTGCGATGCCGGACGAATCCGGCGGCACCTCAAACGCCTGCTGTGGCGCCGGGAGGTGACCGTTCTGATGACCGGCTTCCAGGCCGCCGGAACCCTCGGCCGCATGCTGGTCGAGGGTCGCTCCTTCGTCCGAATCCAGGGGGAAGACTTCCGGGTCGGCGCGCGGATCCGCAACCTCGACTGCTACTCCGGCCATGGCGATGCGACCGATCTGGTGGAATGGCTCAAGGCCAGAGGTCCTGTCGGAGGATCCGTGCTGCTCGATCATGGCGAACCGTCGGCGCTTGCGACGCTCGCGGGCCGGCTGACCGAAGCCGGCTACCGGCCCGTCACGGCCCTGCTCGACCAGACCTATCTGCTCACCCGGACGGCTGCGACGCCCCTGCCCCGCACCGGCGCACGCCTGGAGCGGGGGCAGGCGACTCGTCCGGACTGGCATAACGACCGCGCCGCCTTCCTCGTCACCCTGAACGAGACGCTCCAGCGACTCCCGAGCGATGCGGAAAGGGCCCGCCTGGTAGGCAGGCTGAGCGAGGCCCTCGAGTCTGATCGATGAGCGATTCTCCCACAGCTTCAAACGCCGCCCAACTCGCCAGCCGGGCCTATCGCCTCCCCGCAGCCGACGAAGCCTTCCTGCTCGGCGACTCCATGCGCGGCGTGCGCTTCCTGATGGAGTTCGCCAAGGCCGATGATATCCTGCGCGCCTGGGGCGTCGCCTCGACGATCGTTGTCTTCGGCAGCGCACGCATCGCCGAGGACGGCCCGGCCGATCATGCGCGCTGGTATGCCGAGGCCCGCCGTTTCGCGGATCTGGCCTCCCGCGAGGGCGGCGCGCTCGTCGGCGGCGGCCAGCCGCGGCAGAACGTCATCGCCACCGGCGGCGGGCCGGGGATTATGGCCGCGGCCAACCGGGGGGCCGTGGACGCAGGTGCGCCCTCGATCGGCTTCAACATCAGCCTGCCCGCGGAGCAGGAACCGAACGCATGGTCGACGCCGGACCTGACTTTCCGATTCCACTATTTCGCCATGCGCAAGATGCACCTGGCGATGCGCGCGAACGCGCTCGTGGTCTTTCCGGGCGGCTTCGGAACCCTGGACGAGCTGTTCGAAATCCTGACGCTGCGTCAGACGGGCAAGATGAGGCCCGTGCCCGTCGTTCTGGTGGACAAGGGCTACTGGACCGACCTGATACGGTTCGACACGCTTCTGGCGAACGGCTTCATCAGCCCCGAAGACCTGGACCTGCTGCAGTTCGCCAGTGATGGTGCGGACGCCTGGCGCAAGCTGGCATCCTTCCTGACGGGCGCCAGCGTCCCGCGATAATGGGGCCATGCAAGCACTCTTCCTCGGAGCATCGCAATCGTCGCTCGTCCCGACGGCTGAGCTTCACCGCACCCACCCGGCCTAGCGGGCGGAATAGCCGCCGTCGATGACCAGTTCGGCCCCGGTGACGAAGCGGGCTTCGTTCGAGGCGAGATAGACGGCGCCCCAGGCGATGTCATCGGGCTCTCCGATATGGCCCAGCGGGTGCAGTGCGGCGGTCGCCTTTCGCCCTTCCTCCAGATCACCCTGGGTCGAGAGGTGGGCCTCGACCATCGGCGTCCAGATGAACCCGGGATGGATGGAGTTCACGCGGATCCGGTCGGGCGCGTAGAGCATGGCGTCGGTCTTGCTCATCAACCGGACAGCGCCTTTCGAGGCATGATACGGAGGAACATCCGGCCCGCCGACGAGGCCGTAGATCGAGGACAGGTTGATGACCGATCCGGCGCCGGCCTGTTTCAGGTGGGGAATGGCGTGCTTGGTGCAGAAGAAAACGCCCTTGACGTTGACGGCCTGAACCCGGTCCCATTCGGCTTCGGTGATCTCGTGCGTCGGCTTGTTGACCCCGGCTATGCCGGCGTTGTTGACCAGGATGTCGAGGCGGCCGAAATGCTGCACGACCTTCTGCATCACGGCTTTCACCTCGCCCTCGATGGATACGTCGCAACGCCAGTAGGCCGCCGGCAGACCCCTGGCCTTGAGCTCGGCGATGAGCTCCCGGCCGTCGGCGTCACGGATGTCGAGCAAAGCGACGGACGCCCCCTCTTCGGCCATGCGGACGGCGATTGCGCGGCCGAGGCCCACGGCGGCGCCCGTGATCACGGCGACCTTGCCGGTCAGGCGGTTCATCGCGCCGGGCCTTCCGGCCGGATGATGCGGTCTTCGAGCGATGCCTTGACCGCCCGTGCGTCGAAGGTGCGCAGATCGTCGGCCGGTCTCGCCCCGCGGCGCATCACCACCTCTGCGACAGCTTCGTAGGCGGTGATGCGCCGGACGTCGAACACCGGCTCAACGCCATGACGATCCCATGCCTGCCAGCCCCCGCGGACGCCATAGGCATAACGCCAGTGCGGCTCCCAGCCGGGTCCCCAGGCTCCGATCGGCCCCCGGACAACCAGGGTGACGTGTTCCTCGGTGTCGCGCTCGACCGCCTGGAACCAGTCGTAGCCGTTCTGCAGGGTCAGCTCGGCGGCCCGGTACAGCAGGTAGGTCTCGACCGTCTCCCGGGAGGTCAGGCTATTGCCCGCGAAGGCGACGCGCCAGCGCTCCGGCTCCACCCGCAGCTCGCGGTAGCCGTCCGAATGGGCGGGGTCGGTCGGCGAGGCGGCGTGATAGGGCGTTGCGGTGGCGCAGGCGGACAGAGCCAGGGCGGCCGCCAGGACGGCGATGAGGGTGCGAGCCGGGGTGGATTTCATTCGAATTCTCCTTGCCGTCCATCAGGGTGCAAAGGCCGGGCGCTGTCGTTGACGCCGGTCAAATCTCCGGCTTCCGCAGGGAAATGCCGCCGAGCGTCGGTCACGCGGCCGCGAGCCTGGTCAGGCTGCTGCGCTGACGGACCCGGAAATGCCGGCAGTCAGCGAACTCGACCGCGCCGTCGGCCTGCAAGCGGCCGAGCATCCGGGAAACCGTCTCGATGGTCAGTCCCAGATAGTCGGCCATGTCCTGCCGGCCCATCGGCAGGGCGACCAGGTCGCCACGAAAACGGTCAGCCATGTCGAGAAGGAAGCGGGCCACCCGTTCGCAGGCCGTAGCGCGGCCCAGGAGAAGCATATGCGTCTGGGCCCGCGCCAACTCTGTCGCTGTCGCGGCCCAGAGCATCTTCTCAACCCGGCCGGCCCCAAAGGCGGAGGATCCGCTCCGATTTACAACCATGACCTCGCAAGGTGTCAGCGCCTCCGCGGAGAAGCGGTTCTTCGGACCCGTCTCCACGCCGAACACATCGCCTTCGAAGTAGAATTCGCCGATCTGTCGGCGGCCGTCCGCCAGCAGATGGCTCGTCCGGATCGATCCCTTGGTCAGGCAATAGATCAGGTCGGCGGCCTCGTCCTGGCCATAGACCTCCTCGCCGGCAGCGAAATCCATCCGCAGCGCACCGTCCCAGCCATCGCCCCGCACCGCCGCCACGCCTCCGGCCAGACTGCCGGGCATCCCAATCGAGATCATATCCAGGCTCCCTCTGCGATCCCGCAAGGGTTAGACCGCGGGGGCGGATCCCGACATTGGGGAGCTCCCCCTAGGCAGGTCTCCCTAGGGGCTTCACCGGAGGCGACCGTCGCTTTGCGATGGATCAAGGCTTCACCTGCTCGGTCGGGGTCCAGTGCCTCCCCTGGTCCAGAGTGAGGGAAGCCCCAATGCCGCGGCGTATTGAGCAACTGGCCGAAGAAATTGTCCGCCTGCAGGGGGAGCTCGACCGGGAAATTGAAAAACGCCGGGCCGACCTGGGCTGGAAATTCAACGCCGGCCTGATTGAGTTCGAGCACGGGATCACCCAGCGCCAGCGTCAGCTGCGGCTCGGGGTCACGGCCTTCATGGCTCGATCAGACCTCGCCACGATCGTCACCGCCCCGTTGATCTACTCCCTGATCATCCCGGTTCTGTTGATCGACGCCTGGGCCTCGCTCTATCAGGCAGTCTGCTTCCGGGCCTACCGGATCCCGATGGTCCGCCGCTCCAGATACATCGTCATTGATCGTAACAGGCTGGGCTATCTGAACGCGGTCGAGGCGCTCAACTGCCTCTATTGCGAGTACGCCAACGGCGTCGTCGCCTATGTGCGCGAGATCTCCAGCCGCACCGAGCAATACTGGTGCCCCATCAAACACGCCTTCGGGATCACCGACCCGCATCTGCGCTACTACCAGTTTCTCGAATACGGCGACGCCGAAGGCTACCGCGCCCGCCTTGACGAGTTCCGCCAACGTCTCCGCACGGAGGCTTCGGATGTCGATCCTGCAGCAGGTCCCGGCTGACAGGGCGCTGTTCCAGGCCCTGGCGGCCGTTTGACGTCGGCCACGGCCCAGCCCTTGAGCCCGTGCGCGGCCGGGCTGCTTTTTACGGATAGGATGCCCCGCGTCCGCTGATCGGCGAAGGACCGGAACGCCCGGGCTAGGTGTCGGTACCGCCGCCCGGGTCCGGCGCGTCCGGATCGACATCGTCGATAAGGATACGCGCCGCCGCGCCCTGGACATCGTCGTACTGCCCGGAACGGAGAGTCCAGACGAAGGCCCCGACGGCGACGAGGCCGAGAAGCACCGAAAAAGGAGCCAGCAGGAAGATGATATTCATCGCGGAGCCCTCACCCGAAGCGCATTGAGCGTCACGACCAGCGAAGAGCCGGACATTGCCAGGGCGGCGACGAAGGGGTTCACCAGGCCGATCATGGCCGCGGGGGCGGCCACCAGATTGTAGAGGGCTGCAAAGCCGAAATTCTCGAGTGCGCGACGGCGGGCCGAGCGCGCGACGTCTATGGCCTCGACGACGGCCATCAGCGCGTCTCCGGTCAGCACAAGATCTGCGGCGTTCTGGCTGGCCGCCAGCGCCGTTCCAGGCGCTATGGCGGCATGGGCGCGCGCCAGGGCGGCGGCGTCATTCAGCCCGTCCCCGATCATCAGGACCTTGCGGCCCTTGGCGGCGAGGTTGTCGATCGCCCCCGCCTTCTCCTCCGGCATGAGACCCGCCCGCCAGGAGGCGACGCCGACCGCGTCCGCTACGCCCCCGACCGCGCCGCTCTGGTCGCCCGACAGGATTTCAATCGTGATCCCGCGCGCCCTGAGAGCCGCGATCGTAGCGCCAGCGTCCGTGCGCAGGACATCCGAGAACTGCAGACGGACCTTGGACTCGCCTTCAAAGCCGAACCAGAGTTCAGTTTCACCGGACCGCAGGGTCGGAACGCCCACGAAGGCGGCCCGCCCGAGCCGGGCGCGGCGACCGTCGATCAGACCCTCGACGCCAAGGCCGGTGTGCTCAACGACCTCGGTCGCCAGAGGGCCCTCGCCCGCGGCCCGGGCGACCGCGCGCGCCATCGGGTGGCTTGAGGCCCGCGCGAGGGGCGCGGCGAGCGCGATGATCGTCGGCGACGCGCCGACAAGGGCCGGTCGCCCCTCGGTCAGAACGCCCGTCTTGTCGAAAACGACATGATCGATCTCGGCCAGCCGCTCGAGTGCAGCGCCGGACTTGACCAGGACGCCGCGTCGGAAAAGGCGCGCCGAAGCGACTACCTGCACCGCCGGAACCGCCAGCCCGAGGGCGCAAGGGCAGGTGATGATCAGGACTGCGACAGCCCGGATGAGTGCTTCCCGCGGGTCGAGACCGAGGGCCCAGCCGCCGGCGAAGGTCGCAAGCGCGGCGGCATGGACCACCGGGACATAGAGGGCCGCCGCACGGTCAGCGAGCTGGACATACCGCGAGCGCGACTGGGCCCCGGCGTCCACGAGACGGGCGATGGCCGCCAGGGTCGAGTCCTCGGATCGTGCGCTGGCGCGCAACGTCAGCAGACCGGAGGTGTTGACGGCGCCCGCACGGCACAGCTGTCCTGGCCCGACCCGTTCGGGCGCGCTCTCGCCGGTCAGCAGGCTGTTGTCGAGCAGGGCCTCGCCGTCCTCAAGCATGGCGTCGACCGGAATGCGTTCGCCGGGACGCACGCGCAGGAGGTCTCCCGGCTGGACGTCGCCGAGCGGAATCGAGCGCTCGCGGCCGGCCGCGTCGACGATACAGGCGACAGGCGCCTGGAGCGCCAGCAGATCGCCGGCGGCGCTTCGGGCCTTGGCGCGCAGCACATGATCCAGCCACCGCCCGATCAGCAGCAGGAACAGCAGCGACACCGCTGCGTCGAAATAGGCGTCACGTCCGTTCAGGATCGTCTCGGAGAAGCTGATCGCCAGCGTCAGGATCACCCCGACCGAGATCGGCACGTCCATATTGGCGCGGCCGGCGCGCAGCGATCGCCAGGCCGACCGGAAGAAGGTCATCCCCGCGAAAATGGCGCAGGGCGCGCCGACGATGGCCGACAGCCACATCATCATAGAGCGGGTGGCCGGTCCCAACTCCTGGTCGAACAGCCCGGCCCAGACTGGAACCGAGAACATCATGGCGTTCATCGACCCGAAGCCGGCGATGGCGAGGGCGAGGATCAGCCGTCGTCCCTCGCGGTCACGCTCCACCAGCGCGGCGCCCGGATCATAGGGGGTGGCCGGATAGCCCAACCGCCCGAGCGCCGCGATGATCCGTCCCGGATCGACGTTCGCGTCCCTGAGTCCGAGCGCCAGACGTCCGGTGGACAGGTTAAGCCGCGCGTTCTCGACACCGGCGAGCCCCGCCATCTCCCGCTCGATCTTTGAGATGCAGCCGGCGCAACGAGCGCCGGTGACCAGAAGGTCGAGGGATGTGCGACCATCGTCGGACCGGCGCAGGAAGGCCGACATATCAGGTCCGGTCATGGCGTCGAGGGTCAGGGCCACGTCAGCCTCCGCTCGGCGATGAAGGCCGCGCCCGACGCCGCCCGGGCCTCGATGCGGGTGTCCCACGCCCCCGTCAGCCCGGCCTTCGCGCCGCCATAGCGGCCCGGGGCGGTCTCGGTGAGGGCCAGCTCGGTGCGGCCATGTTCGGTCGCCGGTCGTTGCAGGGTGGCGGTCACGGTAAGGCCGCTGATCGGGGCCCCGTCGCGGTCCTGCATCAGCACGATCAACCCGTCGGCCCCGGCCTCGGCGGCGGCGCGCCATCCCAGTGCGAGCTGGGCCCGCTGACGCTCCAGCTCGGCATTGTAGATCAGCCCCGCCTCATAGGGCTTGGGCGCGACCTGGCCGGGGTGGCTGCGGTAGGCCTGTGTCAGGAAGACCGTGTTGACCGCGATGATCACCCCGAAGAAGGCGACCATGGCCACGGCGACGTGCCAGCCCTTGATCGTGAACGGGGGTCTGGTCGGTGGAGCCGGAGCGGACATCACTGGGGGTCTCCGTATTCAAAGGCCGTGGGAACGGTGCGAGTCTCGACGTCCGAGCGGATCTCGAAGGCGGCTTCCTGGCTGCCGCTGCCGACCTGCTCGGCGGGGGCGGTGACGAAGACGCGCAAGGGGGTGACGCGATTGGGCTCGACCGCGACCCGCAAGGGAGTCTCCACCGGCCGCCCCGCGCTGCGGAGCACCGCGCCCGGAACCCCGGCGTAGCGGATGTCGATCGTGGTCGGCTCGAAGCCGTGGTTGGCGATCTTGAGCGTGTAGCCGTTGCGCACCGATCCGTCAGCCAGGCGCACAAAGGCCGGATTGCGGTCGCGCAGGGCGTGGACGTCGAGCTGGGGCCGGACGCTGAAGCCCCAGATCATCAGCCCGCCGACGACCGCGAGGGCGATGCCGTAATAAAGCGTGCGCGGTCGGACCAGCCGATGCTCCGGCTTCTGGCCGCAACTGCGCGCCGCGACCGCGGAATCGGTGTCATAGGCGATCAGGCCGCGTGGGCGGCCGACCTTGTCCATCACCTCGTTGCAGGCGTCGATGCACAGGCCGCAGTTGATGCACTCCAGCTGGGCCCCGTCGCGAATATCGATGCCCATCGGGCAGACCACGACGCACTGGTTGCAGTCGATACAGTCGCCGCGGCCGTCCCAGGTCTCCGTTTTCTTGTGCGGGCCGCGCGGCTCGCCCCGGTCGTAGCGATAGGTGACCTGGAAGGACTGGTCGTCGAGCATGGCCCCCTGGATGCGCGGCCACGGGCACATGTAGGTGCAGACCTGCTCGCGCATATGGCCGGCGAAGACATAGGTGGTGAAGGTCAGGATGGCGCACGAGACATAGGCCGTCATCGGCGCCGTCCCGACCCAGAAGGTGCGGATCAGGTCCGGCGCGTCGTGGAAATAGAAGATCCATGCCCCGCCCGTGCCGAAGGCGGCGCCGATCCAGACGGCGTGTTTACCGGTCTTGCGCCACAGCTTGTTGAACGACATGGGCGCCGCATCCAGCCGCATCCGCGCGTTCCGGTCGCCCTCGAACAGGCGCTCGATGTAGATGTAGAGGTCGGTCCAGACCGTCTGGGGGCAGGCGTACCCGCACCACAGACGACCGAAAAGAGCGGTCACGAGGAAGAGCGCAAGGGCAGACATCACCAGCAGGCCGGTGATGAAATACACCTCCTGCGGCCATAGCTGGACCATGAAGAAATAGAAGCGGCCGCCGTCGAAATCCACCAGCACGGCCTGGTCCGGCAGGACGCCGGGGCGGTCCCAGCGGATCCAGGGCGTGACATAGTAGATCGCCAGCATGACGATCAGCAGGGCCCATTTGATCCACCGCCACCGGCCGTGGACCAGTTTGGGATAGATCGGCACCCGCGCCTTGTAGAGGCCCTTCGGCTTCTCCTTTTCCCGCTGCCGCTCGGCGACCGAGACCGGTCCGGTCGCCTTGGAGCGATCGCGGGTGCGGTCGATGATGATGGTCATGGCGCGGGTTCGACGACTCCGGGGACCTCGGCGGCGCCGCCGGCGTTCACGTGGACATAGACGGCCAGCGCCTTGATCACCGCGGGCGAGAACCGGCCCTCCCAGCTGGGCATGACGCCGTTGCGGCCATTGTGGATCTGGCCGCGGATGGCGTCGCGGTCCGACCCGTACAGCCACTCACGGTCGGTCAGGTTCGGAGCACCCTGCGCCTGGTCGCCCACGCCCGTGGGCGTATGGCAGGCGGCGCAGTTGTCAGCATAGATTTGCCGCGAGCGTTCGACGGCTGCGGCATCCGCAGGGCGGCCCGAGAGGGCCACCACATATTCGGTCATGTCGGACACCTGGGCCGCAGTCAGCATGTTGTCGCGACCGAAGGCCGGCATCTGCGAGGTGCGGGTTTCCGGGTGGGCGGCCCGAACGCCGACACGCAGGGTATGCTCGATCTCATCCAGTGATCCGCCCCACAGCCAGACGTCGTCGCGCAGGTTGGGATAGCCCCGCGTGCCGCCGCCGCCCGCGCCGTGGCAGGTCGCGCAGTTGTCGCCGAACACCGACTGGCCCACTGACAGGGCATGGGCCTGGAGATCCGGGTCCGCTTCAATCTGTTGCAGCGAGGCGGTGGCCAGCATGGCTTCGCCGCGACCGCGCTGCACCTGCAGCGCCTGCAGCTCCTCAGCGACGTCGGCGCGGTCGGACTGTTTCAGCAGGCCGGGCGTATAGCCGTTCAGCCCGGGCCATGCCGGCATCAGCACCCAGTAGACGATGGCCACCACGATGGAGCCATAGAAGATCCACAGCCACCAGCGAGGGAGCGGATTGTCCAGCTCCTTGATGCCGTCCCATTCGTGTCCGGTCGTCTCGACGCCGGAGTGTTCGTCGCGCTCGGTTTCAGACATCTTCGCCCTCGTCTTTCTCGAGCGGGAGGTGGGACAGCCGCTTGAACGTGTCGCGGTGTTTGGGGCGCAGCGCATAGACGACGCCGGCGACGAAGATGGCGATGAAGTAGAGGGTGCCGCCCTGCTGGGCGAACCGCGCCACGGTCTCGTAGTCGAGGCCGGTCATCGCAGATTCTCCGGGTCTTCGGCCTGATAGGTGCTGAAGTCGACCTGGGTGCCGAGTTGCTGCAGATAGGCGATCAGGGCGTCCATCTTGGTCAGGCGCGCCGGGTTGCCGTCGAAGTCGCCCTGGGCCACGCGGGGCCCGTAGCGGCTCCGCAGGTCCGAGGTCTCACTGGCGTAGGGATCGACCTGGGCGTTCAGGTCGGCCTCGGCGTTTTCGACCTGCTCGGCCGTATAGGGCACGCCGACGGCCACCATCGCGGCCAGCTTTGCGCGGATCGCGTGCACGTCGAGGTCCTGGTCCGCCAGGAACCGGTAGGGAGGCATGTTGGATTCCGGCACCACCGAGCGCGGGTCGGTCAGGTGCTCGACATGCCAGTCGTTCGAGTATTTGCCGCCCACCCGGGCGAGGTCGGGACCCGTTCGCTTGGACCCCCACTGGAACGGATGGTCGTACATGCTCTCTGCGGCAAGACTGTAGTGGCCGTAGCGTTCGACCTCGTCGCGCAGGGGCCGGACCATCTGCGAGTGACAGCCATAGCAGCCCTCGGCGATGTAGATGTCCCGGCCGGCCAGCTCGAGCGGGGTGTAGGGGCGCACGCCCTCGACCTCCTCGATCGTACTCTCGACCCAGAACAGGGGCGCGATCTCGACGATCCCGCCGACCGAAACCACCACCGTGATGCCGAGGACCAGCCAGAGCGAGTGACGTTCAAATCTCTTATGGTGCTTCCACATGGTTCTGATCCTCACTCGGCCGGCAGGAGTCGCGGCTCGATCGTCGTCGCCGGGACAGCCGCGCTGTTCGGCACGGACGGCATGCGGATCGTTCGCCACAGGTTGTAGGACATGATGAGCGTGCCGCTCAGGAACATCAGGCCGCCGACGGTGCGGATGACGTTCTGGATATGCTTGGCGGACACCGTCTCGATGAAGCTGTTCGCGAGGAAGCCGTCGGGCGTGTACTCGCGCCACATCAGGCCTTCCATGATGCCGGAGACCCACATCGCGGTGATGTAGAGAACGATCCCGGTCGTCGCGATCCAGAAATGCCACTCGACCAGGGCGTTCGAATACAGCCGGTCTTTCTTCCACAGCCACGGCACGAGGCAGTAGATCGCGCCGAAGCTGATGAAGCCGACCCAGCCCAACGCCCCGGAGTGGACGTGGCCGATGGTCCAGTCGGTATAGTGCGACAGGGCGTTGACCGTCCGGATGGACATCAGCGGGCCCTCGAAGGTCGACATGCCGTAGAAGGCGATGGCCACAACCATCATGCGGACGACGGGGTCGGTGCGCAGCTTGTCCCAGGCGCCCGACAGGGTCATCAGGCCGTTGATCATCCCGCCCCACGACGGCATCCACAGCATGATCGAGAAGGTCATGCCCAGCGTCTGCGTCCACTGCGGCAGGGCCGTGTAGTGCAGGTGGTGCGGACCGGCCCAGATGTAGATGAAGATCAGCGACCAGAAGTGGACGATCGACAGGCGGTAGGAATAGACCGGCCGCTCGACCCGCTTGGGCACGAAATAATACATCATCGCCAGGAAACCGGCGGTCAGGAAGAAGCCGACGGCGTTGTGGCCGTACCACCACTGCACGAGCGCGTCCTGCACCCCGCCGAAGGCGGAGTAGCTGCGCGCCTCCAACAGGCCCACCGGCACGGCGGCGTTGTTGACCAGATGCAGCAGGGCGACGGTGACGATGAAGGCCAGATAGAACCAGTTGGCCACATAGATGTGGGGTTCCTTGCGCTTCCAGATCGTGCCGAGGAAGACCAGCAGATAGGCGACCCAGACGATGGTCAGCCAGATATCGACGTACCATTCCGGCTCGGCGTATTCGCGCGACTGGGTGATGCCGGCGACATAGCCGGTGGCCGCCAGGACGATGAACAGCTGGTAGCCCCAGAATACGAACCAGGGCCAGATCCCGCCCGCGAGGCGCGCCTTGCAGGTCCGCTGCACCACCCAGAAGGAGGTACAGATCAGGGCGTTGCCGCCGAAGGCGAAGATCACGCCCGATGTGTGCAGCGGGCGCAGGCGGCCGAAATTCAGCCAGCCATGCTCAGGGAAGTAGAAGATCTCGGGCCACGACAGCTGGGCGGCGATGAAGACGCCGACGGTCATGCCGATGACGCCCCAGAACATGGTGGCGATGACCCCGGCGCGAATCACGCCGTCCTGATAGCGGCCGGGGTCTGAACGGAACCTGCCGTGGGCGACGCCGATGGTCAGGGCGCTCAAGGCCAGGACCGAGGCGGCCATGAGGATATAGCCGTGAAACCGGAAGGCCGAGTCATCGGTCAGGCCGGTCGCGAACAAGGCCAGGACCGCGGCCACGCCGAGGAACAGGAACAGGGCGACCACGTCTGACGGGGTGTCGGCGTCGGGCGTTGCGATGGACGGCATTCGGATAGATCCCTCGAACAGAGGATGTCTCCGTGCCCGGACTTCGCGGCGAGCGCCTTGCGCTGGCGCAAAGCTGCGCGCGCAATTTTCGGGTCTTGTGCCTCACGGAGACCCGAGATGCAGATTCAGGACAT
The DNA here is from genome assembly GCF_002343105.1 of Brevundimonas sp. UBA2416. Taxonomy (NCBI): domain Bacteria; kingdom Pseudomonadati; phylum Pseudomonadota; class Alphaproteobacteria; order Caulobacterales; family Caulobacteraceae; genus Brevundimonas; species Brevundimonas sp. UBA2416. The sequence continues at coordinate 6,236 of NZ_DDRM01000014.1, read as the reverse complement.
TCAAGAACAACAGGTGCTGGGCGCGGCCCTCATCATCCTCGGCCTGTCGCTGGGTGGCGCCGCCGCGGGCGCTGGCCTGCTGGCCGCAGAGCACATGGCTGCGAACGCGGCGATGTGCGGGCCGACCTTGGGACATTGTGTGCGATGCATCGCCGCCGGGACACTGCTGGTCGCCGCGATCGGTGTGTCCGGGGCGGGCGCATGGCTGCTGCAGTCCCGGCGTGCGCTTCAGCGCGCGGGGTGAAGCCGCGTTTCAGGCCTGTCGAGCCAGCGCCTTCCTGACGGTTGTCAGCAAGGCGTCCGTCAGGAGCGGCTTCTCGATAATGGGTACGCCCGCGGCCGCCGCCCGGTTTCGCAGGGCGGTCCTCGGATTGGTCGTGATCAGGATCGCCGGCAGGCGGACGCCCGTCGCGCGCAGGCCTTCCAACAGCGCCAACCCGTCCATGCCCGGCAGGTTGTGGTCGAGAATCAGACAGCCTGTTTGTGGCAGGTCGTCTGCCGCCAGGACGCTCTCGCCATCGCGGAAACTACGAACATCCAGCCCCTCAAGGTCAAATGAGAACTGCATGGCGTGAGTCACTGCGGGATCGTCATCGACGAGGATGACGCAGGGTCGTGCCGGGCCGATGACGAGATCGGCCGTCACGCGCACAGGCCCTCAAGCCGATGACGCTGCAGCAGGCGCACGTGGCGGGACGACCGGGCCTCAACCATGCCCTGGTCCTGGAGCTGGGACAGGGTGCGCGAGACCGTATGGATGGTCAGGCCAACATGGTCCGCGATGTCCTGCCGCGTCATGGGCAGGTCGATGATTTCCGGCTGGCCCATCCGTTCCGCGAAATCCAGAAGGAAGGCGGCGACACGCTCGGTGGCGCCCTGCCGCGCAAGGATCAGGGCGTGGTCTTCGCTACGCCGGAAGGCGCGGACGGTCACCTGCCACAGGGCTCTCGCCAGATCGACATCGGTCACGGCGCGTCCGGCCAGCTCGGTCCGCTCCATCGCCAGAGCATCCACGCGGCTCAGGGCCTCCGTGGTGGTCGCGTGCTCCACGCCGGCCTCGAGGCCGAGGAAGTCGCCCGGCAGATGGAAGCCCGTAACCTGGCGGCGGCCATCGCTCAGCAGTCGGTAGCTGATCACGGCGCCGCTGAGGATGCGATAGACGAGCCGGACGGCGTCCCCTTGCTGGAACAGAAGCGCGCCGGGAGCGAAGGGCGAACGGGGCGCCGTCGTGGCGCTTACGAAGGCGCCGCAGAGGGCGCAATCGGGCGTGGGGTCCATCGACGGGGCGGCCGCTTGTGGGGGCTCGCAATAACGTAGGGCGGTCATCCGATCCTCCAGGCACGGTCGATGCCGCAAGCTAGGACCCTGCCCGGTTCACCGGTATTCGGGTCTGCCCCCTAAGGGGTTTCCCTGATGCCGGCCGACGGGCCCTCTACACCGCGCGGGCGTGCCGACGCTCAACGGTGAGAAGCCCCGCATCGAAACAGGCTGCCACGACCCGCATCAACCGGAAGGCTTCCGCAGGGATGGTCACCGTGCGGCCCTCGACCCGGCACAGTCCGTCGACCTGGAGCGCGGACGCGGCTGCGATGGAGTCATCCAGCGCGGTCGGCTCGAAGCCCCGACTGACGCACTCGGCGCCGACATCGACGCTCAGGTCACACATCAACCGTTCGATGACGCCCGCTCGCAGGTCGTCTTCCGCCGAGACGCGCAGGCTCCGAGCGACGGGCAGGCGCCCGGCTTCAACCGCGCGGCTCCAGACGTCAGTCGCCGCAGCATTCTGGACGAATCCCGCCGCGAGCCGGCCGATCGAGGACGGGCCGATGGGAACGAGCACAGGCGCGGGATCGTCGGTATAGCCCTGAAAATTCCGCCGCAGGGTTCCCGCGGCGGCCGCCCTGGCCAGCGGGTCGCCGGGAAGCGCATAGTGATCCAGCCCGATCCGCAGATACCCCTCCGCCCGCAGGACCGAGTCGGCCGCCTCGGCCTGGGCCCAGCGCTCGTCCCCGTCGGGGAGTTCGCCCTCCCTGATCATGACCTGGTGCTTCTTCATCCAGGGTACATGGGCGTAGCCGAAAACCGCCACACGGTCCGGACGCAGGCTCGCCGCGGCCGAGGCCGAGGCGGCGACGTTCTCCGGCGTCTGACCCGGAAGGCCGTACATCAGGTCAAAATTGATGGCGTCGACCCCCATTTGCCGCAGCCGATGGGTCGCGGTCGCCACCCGGTCGAAGGACTGGATCCGGTTGACGCGCGCCTGCGTATCGCCGTCGAAGGTCTGGACGCCGAGACTTGCGCGCGTCACGCCCGCAGCGCCGGCTGCATCGATGAACGCGTCCGACAGCATGCCCGGGTCGAGTTCGACGGCCACTTCAGCGCCGGGTCGCAGGGAGAACCGGTCGGCCATGTGGCGGACCAGGGTATGGAAATGTTCGGGAGACAGGGCGTTGGGACTGCCGCCCCCGAAATGCAGGTGAGCGGCCCCGGCATGCGGCCCGGCGGCGCTCGCCCACAGATCCACTTCGCGGATCAGGGTTTCGAAAAAGGCCCCGACCCGATCGTAGTCATGGACGACGCTGGTGTGACATCCGCAGTACCAGCACAGCCGACGGCAGAAGGGCACATGGACATAGGCGGAGATCGTCTGTTCAGCCCCAATGGAGGACAGCCAGCTCCGGACCTGCGCGTCGCCCTCGACAGGCGCAAAGGCGACCGCCGTCGGATAGCTGGTGTAGCGCGGCAGGCTGCGCGCGGCATGCGATCGCCAGGCCGGCGGCAGCCCCCCCGACAACGTCGCAAGGCCCGGTCGGTCATGGTCATTGTGCGGCATGCGCCGACCTAGCGGCCCAATGCATCTGGTGAAATTCGGGAGTTTCACCTACGGGTTGTTGCGGAGGCCAGGATGACGACTACCCCCGCGCAGGCGATCGAGGCCCGGTCTATCCGGGACTGGATGCTGGCGGCGAGACATACCCGCCTCGGCCTTGCGACCGCTGTGTCACTCACTGCTGCCGGCTTCATGCTGCGCCCCATCATGTCGCCTCTGCTCGAGGATCGGCTGGCCTTCCTGATTTTCATGCCGGCGGTCATCGGCGCCGCGGCGCTCGGCGGCGCCCCCGCCGGGGCGGTGGCGATCCTGCTTGGGCTTGCCAGCGGTCTGTATGTCGCGGGCGTCGCCGATGGCCTGACAGCCGGCGACCTGATCGGCGGTGTGATCTTCCTGTTCATCGGCGCGGCCATCACGGCCGGCGGCGAGGCCTTCCAGATCATGCGGTCCCGCGCCGAGGCCGTGAACCGCGACCTGCTCGCCCGCGAGGCCCACCTCCAGTCCATCCTCGCCACTGTACCGGACGCCATGGTGGTCATCTGCGAGCGCGGGATCATGCAGTCGTTCAGCGTCGCGGCGGAACGCCTGTTCGGCTGGAAAGCCGACGAGGTGATCGGACAGAACGTGAAGATGCTGATGCCGGATTCCTACCGTGAGCAGCATGATGGTTACCTCGATCGGTATCTGACCACCGGAGAGCGGCGCATCATCGGGGTCGGCCGGGTCGTTGTGGGCGAGCGCCGCGACGGCTCGACCTTTCCGATGGAGCTGTCGGTCGGCGAGATGATTTCGGGCGACCAGCGCTTCTTCACCGGCTTTGTCCGCGACCTCAGTGAACGGCAGGACACGGAGCAGCGGCTGCAGGAACTGCAGTCCGAACTGGTCCACATCTCGCGACTGACGGCCATGGGCGAGATGGCCTCGGCGCTCGCGCACGAACTGAACCAGCCGCTGTCGGCCATGGCCAACTATCTGAAGGGCTCATCACGGCTGCTCGCGGCAGAGCCTGTACCGAGGGAGCGCCTGCTGGAAGCCATTGAGAAGGCCGGCGAACAGGCTCTTCGCGCTGGAGAAATAATCCGGCGGTTGCGGGACTTCGTCGCGCGCGGCGAAGCCGAACGTCGGGTCGAGAGCCTGCCCAAATTGATCGAGGAGGCCAGCGCCCTCGCCCTCGTCGGGGCCAAGGAGCACGGCGTGCGCGTGCAGTTCCGGTTCTCGCCCGGGATCGAATGTGTTCTCGCCGACAAGGTCCAGATCCAGCAGGTGGCGCTCAATCTGATACGCAACGCCATGGAGGCCATGGAGGCAGGCTCGAAAAGGGTTCTGGAGATCAGGATCGACCCGGCGGCGGACGACCATGCCCAGGTGACAGTGGCCGATACGGGTTCGGGCATCAGTCCGGAGATCGCCGACCAGCTGTTCCAGCCCTTTGTCACGACCAAGCGGACCGGTATGGGCGTGGGCCTGTCAATTTCACGGACCATCATCGAAGCGCACGGCGGGCGCATCTGGATGGAGCCGAACCAGGGTGGAGGCACCCGATTTTGCTTTACACTGCGCGCCGTAGACGAAGAGGAACTCAACGATGGCGAATGAGCCGGTTGTCCACATTGTCGACGACGACGCCGCAATCCGGGACTCCCTCGCCTTCCTTCTGGACACCGCGAGCGTGGTCTCGAAGACTTATGAGTCCGCTGCCGCCCTGCTGGCGCGCGCCCCCAATCTTGAACCGGGCTGCATCGTTACCGACGTCCGCATGCCAGACATGAATGGGCTGGAGATGGTCCGTCGCCTGGCCGAGATCGGCGTGCGCCACCCCGTCATCGTCATGACCGGCCATGCCGACGTGCCCCTGGCCATTGAAGCGGTTCGGGCCGGCGTAAAGGACTTCATCGAAAAGCCCTTCGATGACGATGCCCTGCTCGCCTCGATCCGCGCGGCCATAGCCGGCCAGGCCCAGGCCGCGGAACAGGCGGGACGGGATACGGAACTGCGCGAACGGCTCGCCAGCCTCTCGTCGCGCGAGCGGCAGGTCCTGGACGGCCTTGTGGCCGGCCATGCCAACAAGGTCATCGCCTTTGACCTGGAGATCAGCCCCCGGACGGTCGAGGTCTACCGGGCGAATGTGATGACCAAGATGCAGGCCCGCAGCCTGTCTGAACTGGTCCGGATGACGATCCTCGTCCAACGCCCCTGAGCCTCGGGCGTCAGGGGTTTCCCGGAGGTGACCAAAGCCGGTGCAGGTGGGATTGGTCTGGCTCGTCGCGAGGTCCATCCTGATGTTCGACTACCAGGCCGCATTCCAGACCGCTGTCGAGCAGGTCAAGGGCGAGGGGCGCTACCGCGTCTTCGCCGACCTGAAGCGCGTGCGCGGCCAGTTCCCGAAAGCGATCCGCCGTCGTGAGGACGGGTCCGAGCAGGACGTGATCGTCTGGTGCTCGAACGACTACCTCGGCATGGGCCAGCATCCGGCGGTGCTGGCGGCCATGCAGGCGGAGATCGACGCGGTCGGCGCGGGCGCCGGCGGCACCCGCAACATCTCGGGCACAACCCGGTCGGCGGTCGATCTGGAGGCCGAGCTGGCCAGCTGGCACCGGAAGGAAGCGGCCCTGCTGTTCACCTCGGGCTATGTGGCCAATGAGGCGACGCTGACGACGCTGCAGCGCATCCTGCCGGG